>NZ_JBVIKO010000020.1:4149-215866 GCF_055580905.1 Streptomyces sp. NPDC031497 | reverse complement strand
CCTGTGCGTGATCCAACAAGCGAAACCCCCCCCCCCCCCCCCCCCCTTTTCCCCCCCCCCCCCCACCCCCCCCCCCCCCCCCCCCCCCCCCCCCGGTCCCCCCCCCCCCCCCCCCCCCCCCCCCCTCTCCCTCCCCCCCCCCCCCCCCCCCCCCCCCCCGGTGCCGCTATCGAAGAGTGGGACCGCGGTCGACGTCACGCTGCTCGGCCGCTCTTACGAACGCTTCGCCGACCACGCCGTCTCCGTCACCCGCCGCATCGTCTACCTCGTCACCGGCGAACACGCCGACACCGTAGCCGCCCCGCCCGCAACCCCGTGATCACCCGGCGCCCGGCCGCACGGGCGCCGACGGGGTACGAGACGTGCGCTCGTCAGGGGAAGCGTACGTCCGTCAGGGCCTTTTCCAGCGCTTTGTGGAGGGCATCGGGCAGTGGTCCGCCGCCCGGCCAGTTCACGATCAGCCCGGCCACATTCCGGAGCTTGGTGTTGGTGCGCTGGGAGACCAACCGCAGCACCTCGAACCCCTGCTCGGGAGAGAGTCGGCCCAGAGAGATGACCACGCCGATGGCCTGGTCGACGACTGCGTGCGAGACGACCGCTTCCTGCAGCTGGCCGATCTCCTGCTGCAGCTGAGCCAACTGCCGGGCGAGGTCCGCCTTCCGGACCAGACCCGGCACGTCACTGGGCACGGGACGCCCGTTTCCCGAGTACTCCATCGTGATCACAACTCCGCGGGTTCTTCCCTGCCCGGGCAGCCGACACCGCCAGGCAAATACGTGCAGGATGACAACCATCTACCCCACAACCCGCAGGTCATCAAGCCGCGCCCGGCAGCATGCAGTGACTCTCGCCACTGCACCAGACGGCCCGCGACAGGTCACGCGCCGGGCAGGTCGCGCAGCAGCTGGCGGACGGCGCGGCGGACCGCGATGCGGCGGGCGAGGCCGGGTGCGGCGCAGGCGGGACGACCAGCACCGCCCTCGCGGCGAACGCGGCAAGGGGCTCCGGTCCCCTTCCGTGATCGGGATGACCAGGGACATCGTGCGTTCGTAACCCTTGGCGATCCCGCCGGATCGGACCTCCCGGCCCTCGACCTCGCAGTACCTACACACCCGCACCCGCACCCGGGCCATATCGTCCACGTGACACTGCTGGAAACGGACCAAGTGGCCCTCGGTCACGCCGCCCACGTGAACCGGCACCGCCACATCGACCGAACTAGTAACCGTAAATCTGCAGGTCAGGGGCTGACCCTGCTATCTTCCGGGCCTTGCTCGGACATAGTGGTCCGGAGAGAGATCTGACGGGGTTTGTGCTGCCGCAGTTGGGGCGGCTGATGGAGACCGCCGACCCGGGGATGCCGTACCAGCTGGTGGATGGCAGTGGCTCGGTGGTTGAACCGGCAGAAGCCTTCTTCGCTGAGCTGCAGGCTCTGGCGAAGCCGTCTTCGACGATCCGGTCGTACGGGATGGATCTGCTGAGGTGGTGGCGGTTCCTGGCGGTCTGGGAGATCGGGCGGAGCGGGTGGATGCTCGGGACTTCATGCGGTGGATGGCGATCGCGGACAAGCCGGTGCGGGTGCATTGGCGGCATCAAGGGGCGGGACTGACGGTAAAGACGGCGCCGACGCCGCGGCGGAAGGGCAAGCTGCCGCCGGGAGCGTCGAATCCGGTGACCGGAAGGCCGGCTGCGGGGCGGAAGTACGCGGTGCGTAGCCGGTGGCACTGCGAGACCACGCTCCGCTCGTTCTACGACTTCCACCTCGAGGAAGGCAGCGGACCGGTCATCAACCCGTTCCCGCTGGATCGGGCACGCCGTTCGGGCCGTGCGCGTGTGCCGGTCGCCCGTCGAGCGCTGCGTTGCATGACTGAAGTCCTGACAAGTTTTCCGCCGATCCCGGCACAGCCCCAACGGCAAGACGGCAATCGCCAGGGCCGCACTGACCGGAACGGCAACGCTGAAGAAGCACAATGAGCACCTTTGGTACGTCGGCTTCGCTTTCTTCCCCTTTCGGAGTGCTGGTGTTGGATCCGATCACCGCCAAGATTGCCGCTGGTGTCACCGCCTCCCTATCGGGCAAGGCCGCCAAGCCGATCGGCGCAGCGGCACTCGATGCCGCGATCGGCAAGCGCGAGACGCGAGCCGCGGAGAAGGCGATCCGCCGGGCGGTTGACCAGGGAGTCGAAGAAGTTCGCGCCGACGGGGTCAGTACCCACTGTTAGAGCCAGCCGACCGGGATCGTGCAGCACGTCCTGCTCATGATTCAAATGTTGGTGGAGGAACAGCCCGCCCTCAGCGCCGACTTTCCCGGCCGACGAGACGGCGCTGCCGCCTTGCGTTACTGGACCGAGGCCGCCGAGGCAGCGGGCTGGGATCTGGCCACCTTCCCCGTTCACTTCCCGGACGTCGTCACTGGTGTCACCCGGCGCATCCCCACCGAAATTCGTGCCATGGCCGGCGAGGCAGAGAGCCCGCTGCACAACCGCGTCGTGCTCGGTGTTCTTCAGGAAGTGGAGTCACAGCTGGCCGACCTGCAACTGCTGCAGGTGATCAACGGGATCATTCACCGGCTCAGCAGCGGCTGCCAGTGGCGCAAGCTGCCCGAACGCTTCATCCCGTGGCAGACCGTCCACAAACGGCACGCACTGTGGTCAGCCGTCGGCACCTGGGGCGGCTCCTCCAGTATCTGCAGGCCCTGGCCGACGCCGCCGGAGAAATCGACTGGGACGTCAACGTCGGCTCCGCCTCGGTGCGTGCCCACCAGCACGCTGCCGGGGCGCCGAGGAAGGCACCGCCCGCCGCTTCAAAGGGGGCCGCAGGAAGATCAGTTCAGATGCGCGCGCACATGCGCACCCTGCTGCCGGTGGCGGGGCGGCAGGTGAAGGACTCGGTCGCTCCCGCGGCGGGCTGACCACCAAGGTCCATCTCGCTGTTGACGGCAGGTGTCGCCCGCTGTCGCTGGTCATCACGCCGGGCGAGCGGGCCGACTGCACCCCGTTCGAGAAGGTGGTGGACCAAATCCGGGTACCTCGAACCGGCTCAGGGCGCCCTCGCCGCACGCCCAACAGCGTGAGCCGCCGACCAGGCGTACCGCAGCCCTGCCACCCGCGCCTACCTGCGCCGACGGGGTATCCGGCAAGGCGGAATGGCGAGGCAGGGGCGGGCGGCGCCCCGCCGACGGCGGCCTGGAGCAGGAAACGTGCAGTGCGTTGCTGTCGGGGGGCCGGGGCCGGCGGGGCCGTCCGGGGAGCGGGCGACGTCAGGCGGTCTGCAGGTAGACGGCCTTGGTCTCCAGATAGGCCTCGATCGATTCGCGGCCGTTCTCCCGTCCGTAACCGGACCTCTTGTACCCGCCGAACGGGAGAGCGGGGTCGGTGGCGCTGTAGTTGTTGACGAACACCATGCCGGCGCGCAGGCCGCGTGCGACGGTGTGGGCGCGGCCGACGTCCCGGGTCCAGACGCCGCTCGCCAGCCCGTACGGGGTGTCGTTGGCGCGCTTGATCACGTCGTCGATGTCGTCGAACGGGAGGGCCGACAGGACCGGGCCGAAGATCTCCTCGCGGACGATCCTCATATCGTCGGTGACGCCGGTGAAGAGGGTCGGCGGGACGAAGAAGCCGTCGGCCAGTGCTCCGGCGGTGGCCCGGGCGCCGCCGCTGCGGGCAACGGCTCCTTGGGCCGCGCCGTCTTCGAGGTAGAACGACACGCGGTCCAGCTGCTCGCGCGAGACCAGCGGCCCGAGGTCGGTCGTGGCGTCGAGCGGGTCACCCAGACGAAGCGACCGGCCGATTTCCGCCACCTTCTCGGTGAACTCGTCGTAGATACCGCGTTCGACATACAGACGGGTACCCGCGGAGCAGATCTGACCGGACAGCGAGAACGCGCCCATCGCCGCGGAGACTGCGGCGGCGTCGAGGTCGGCGTCGGCGAAGACGATGTGCGGCGACTTACCGCCGAGTTCGAGGGTCAGTCGCTTCACGGTGCCGGCCGACGCCTGGATGATGCGCTGACCGGTGGCGGTGCTGCCGGTGAAAGCGATCTTGTCGACGTCGTGATGTTCGACGAGGGCTGCACCGGCTTCGCCTACCCCGGTGACGATGTTCACCACGCCGGGAGGGAATCCGGCTTCCTGGAACAGCTGCCCCAGCAGCAGCGGTGTCAGCGACGCCTGCTCGGCCGGCTTGAGCACGACAGTGCAGCCGGCGGCAAGCGCCGGCGCCAGCTTCCAGGACGCGGCGAACAGTGGGCCGTTCCAGGGGATGATGGCTCCGACGACTCCGACCGGCTCCTTGAGGGTGTAGGTGAACATCGAGGCCGGCAGCGAACTCTCCACGGTGTCTCCGTGGATGTCCAGCGCCATCGAGGCCGCGTACCGGAAAGTGCTGACAGCCGTCGCCGCCATCCAGCGGGCAACGTTGAGCGGGACGCCCATGTCGACCGCGTCGACCGTCGCGAACTCCTCGGACCGTGCCTCGATCAGATCGGCCAGACGGTTCAGCACACGGGCGCGGTCACGGGGGCGGAAACCACCCCAGGCGCCCTCGAACGCGCGGCGAGCCGCGGCAACCGCCAGACCGATGTCTGCAGCAGCGCCGCGGGCCAGCCCGGGCAGCGGCCGGCCGGTGGTCGGATCGACCGATACCACAGTTTCGCCCGACTGCGCGTCGACCCACCGGCCGTCGATCAGCAGCTGCTTTGCGGGGCCGGCGGCGAACTCCGGGACGGAGCGCTCGCCGGGTCGGATGAGTTGGGTCATGACCTGCTCCTAGAGGTTGTGCCTTCCTCCCCGACGCTAGGTTCGAAGCAGTCCTCACCTGTAGAGAGATCCTCCGCAATTATTGCCTGAACTTCCGAGGACCGTCTGGATGGGTGAGATACCTTGGAGCGAATCGCCCCCGTCGGAGCCGGTGAAAGGCCGAGGACCATGCGAGAGGACTTGCGTTCCGAGCTGGAAAACCGCTGCGCCGAGGACGGTCTGCACCAGACCGCCGATCCCGCGCTGAGCCTGTTCCGGAGCTGGACCTACCGCGATCCCATAGTGAAACCAGAAGGACGGTGGCTCGACGAGCCCGCCCTGTGCGTCGTGGTCTGCGGACGCAAGCGAGCGACCATCGGAACACGACGGGTCGACTTCGCGCCCGGAACCGCCACGCTGGCATGCCTTGAACTCCCGGTCACCGACGCAGTGATCGAGCCGAGCGACACCGATCCGTTCCTGGGCTTGAGACTCACCCTCGACCCCGCCGTGCTGGCTGAACTCTTGCTCGATCTGCCGCCCATCATCTCCACTGGAGTCCCCGAGCTCGGACTGACCGCAGCGCCACTCGCCCCCGAACTCCTCGACCCGCTCATCCGCCTGCTCCATCACCTCGACGACCCGCACGAACTGGCCGCACTCGGTGCAGCCACACGGCGCGAGGTCTCCTACCGGCTTCTGCGCGGACCGCACGCCAACCTCCTGCGCCAGATCGCCACCCAGGACAGCCGACTGTCACAGATCAAGCACGCCGTCGATTTCATCCGCGCCAACTTCACCAAACCGCTGCGCATGCCGGCCCTCGCCGAATCCGCCTCCATGAGCCTCTCGTCATTCTACGAGCACTTCAAACAGGTCACGGCAATGAGCCCGCTGCAATTCCAGAAACAACTGCGCTTGAACGAAGCACGGAAACTGATCCTCGACGGCACCGCCGACGCCACCACCGCCAGCTACGCGGTGGGCTACGAAAGCCCATCCCAATTCAACCGCGAGTACAAACGCCTGTTCGGCGCCCCACCCATCCGCGATGTGACAAGACTCCGCAAAACGCCGACGACCAGCATGCCAGGCTGACCCGCGACACCTCTCGCCCTTCAGAGACAACGTAATCCCGGACACCACCAAAAACATGGCGACCGCCCGGGAAAGGAACCAACAACAGCAGACCGGAACTCCGCAACCCCAAGGCCAGCGACCCCTGGACGTCGAGAATTCCGGAACATCCGCCCACACCAGCACTGACCAGCCCATGAACCGAAACCCTCAAAACCCGCACCAGGAACGCCACACGGGTCCAAAAACCGCCGCCCCACCACCCGCAACAACGTCAGCAACACCACCACACAACCCCAGAACATCACCAAGCGCCACAGCCCCAAAGGCCAAAAAACAAGCTAAGAGGTTGTTGTCTTTCCGGGCTTGAGGAGTACTGGTCGAACGGGAGTCACCTGAACTCCCAACCCGACCGGTCCTCCCCCGCCGTCGTCACCTCCGCATCCATCACATCGAGCGGCAGCATGACCGCGCGCACCGGGTGGACGTCACGTCGCCGAGGTGCCAGGCCGCGCGGCGAGGCCAGAGCGCCCACAGGCACGACGCCTGGCGTACCGCCACCACCAGCGTCCTCGCAGCAGTGCGCAGCTTGTCACCCGAGCGGTGGGAGGCGAGGACGTCCGCAATGGCCAACCGGCGGCCACTGTGAAAATCGCTGTCCGATCACCGGAGCACGGTGATAGACATCCGGCGTGGAAAAGAATCTTGAGTTCCCCGACCTGTTGCGACTGATCGATGAACGGTCGACCGCCTTCCGCGCCGTGGTCGCCGCCGTGCCCGGTCTCGACGCACCGGTGCCGACCTGCCCCGGGTGGACGCTGTTCGATCTGGTGAAGCACCTGGGCGGGGGAGACCGCTTCTGGGCCGCCATCGTCGGCGCGGGGGCCGCCGACGCGCCCCCGGCCGAGGCCGTCGCCGCGCGCGCCGCGCTGGAAGTGCCGCAGGAGCGTGAGGCCCTGCTGGCCTGGCTGGACGCGTCGACGCACCTCCTGCTGGACGCCCTGCGCGCGGCGGGACCGGAGAGCAGTTGCTGGACGTGGTGGCCCGCGTCGCAGTCACCGCAGACCGCCGGCGGCACCGCCCGGCACCGGGTCCAGGAGACCGCGGTGCACACCTACGACGCCCAGCTCGCCGGAGGCGCCCCGCAGCCGCTGCCGGTCGAGCTGGCACTCGACGGTGTGGAGGAGTTCCTGTTCACCGTCTGCGCAACGCCGAGTGCCTGGCCGCACAAGCCCACGGCTTTCGACTTCCACGCCGCCGAGGGCCGCTCCTGGCGCCTCACCGTCGACGGCGACGGCGCACGCACCACCCGCATCCCCGCGCCCACCGCCGCGACCGGCGAGGACTCGGACGCAGCCGGCGCCTCCGTCCACGGCACGGCCAGTGAGCTGGTCCTCTACCTGTACGACCGGATCCAGGCCGACTCCTTGCACGTTGACGGAGACGCAGGGCTGCTCGACCTGCTCCGCGCCTGGGAGCCGGAGGAGAAGTAGGACGTAGCGGGGGCGGTTGGCCGCGCCTCGGGCCGGTAGGACACGACTCTTCGCCAGGTTCGTCAGTCGCGACACCGGGCTCAAACCCGCGAGGCGGTCTCGGGGCGTCACCAAGCCGACCGTCTACCTGGAGGGCAGTGCGAATTTGACCGTCCCAGCGATCACGAGTAGCGACGCGACTGCCGTCGTCCCGATCTCGTCGAGAAGTCAGTCGATCGGGTGACTGCGGCGGCTGCCGTGCATGAGAGCAGGGCCTCTTGGTAGCTCGAAGGGTGTCGAAGCCAACGTGCGGTCCAGGAGGCCCTGTTGTCGCATTTCTACGGCAACGCGGGAGTGGGGTCCGCTTCGGCCACTCTCGCGTGTGACTGTCTGGCTCACAGGTTCGGGAACGCCAGAGACCCCGGGGCGCACGAGCGTCGGTATCCCACCGACATGTCGGACGCCGAGTGGGCGGTGGTCCGGCCACTGCTGCCGGCGCCGGGCTGGCTGCGGGGCCGGGGCGGGCAACCGGAGGCTTATTGCCACCGCGCGATGCTGGACGCGATCCGCTACCTGATCGACAACGGCACGAAGTGGCGGGCCACGCCTGCCGACTTCCTACCGTGGGACCGGGTCTACGCGTTCTTCCGCCGCTGGCGCGACAATGCCCTGGTCAAGCAGTTCCACGACCGGTTGCGCGCGAGGGCCCGCAAGGAACTGGGGCGGGACGCACAGCCGACGGTCGGGGTGATCGACTCGCAGTCCGTCAAGGCGGACGCCGTCGTCGGCGCGGACAGCCGGAGCTTCGACGGCGGCAAGCTGATCAACGGCCGCAAGCGGCACGTCGTGGTCGACACCCTCGGCCTTCTGCTGGGCGCGATGGTCACCGCCGCGGACACCGGCGACCGCATCGCCGCTCAGGTCCGCTCAGGCAGGTCGCCGACGCCCACCACCTGCTGGAACTGACCTGGGCCGACGACGGCTACACCGGCAACCTCGTCGAGTACTGCCTGGCCACGTTCGCCCTGGTCCTGGCGATCGTCAAGCGCAGCGCCGACCGACGAGGGTTCGTGGTCTGCCCAAACGGTGGATCGTCGAACGTCTCTTCGCCCACCTGATGCGAGGCCGCCGCCTGGTGCGCGACTTCGAGCGCCGCACCACCAGCGCCGTGGCGATGGTCTACTGGTCGATGACCCTGCTCATGACCCGCCGCTTGGCCCGGTCACACCTGCCGCGAGGATGAACCGGCCCGGCTGCTGCTCAGCCAGCCACGGGCCACCAGACGTTTCGCCTCGACCGCAGTGCCTCAACCTGGGCCGGCACCACGTCCATGCCGAACACGGCGGCCATCTCGTGGCAGGTCAGCGGCCCTTGATGGAGCCGGGCCCGGTCCGCGAGCGCCGTGAGGATGCGCTGGCAGTCCACCGACAGCACCGACCAGGCCAGCCCCTCACACCACACCGGAACCGGCGACTTCGGCTTCGCCGCATCCCCAGGCGCCGACTGCACCTCCGTATCCCGCGGATCCGCGGTGTCTTCCGCCTCGGCGGTGACACCGTCGTCCAGAGCCAGCACCGTATCGACCCGCCTGCGAGCGATCACCCACTCCCGCCATTCCAACTCGGCCGCAGCAAGCTCGGCCTGGATACGGTCGACCTCCTCCCGCAGCCCATCGACTCGACGCCGAGCGGCGAGCTCATGCTGTTCCACCAGTCCAACAACCGACGGCATACGCCACCTCCCGGAGAACGACGACCCGACAGGCCATCACTCCCACGGAACCACCACACCTATCCCCGACCAGCGGAAACGTGTCAATCACGTCCGGAAGGACAACAGCTTCTAAGCGCACAGGTCCTGCACGGTACGGTCCGGCCTCGGCTGCACGCTGCACAAACCGCCCGGCCCTCACAGCCGTCACCGACGGCGCAGCATCAGCCAGCAGGCCGGCGTCCGGAGCAGCTGTACGTCCCCGTGCCCGGCGCTGCGACCGGCGCCGGGCGTCAAGAAGGCCGGTACGCCTACCGCGTGGCGAGTTCGCGCACCGTTGCCATGTCGCTGAACGGCAGCAGTTCCTCGTTGACGATCTGGTAGGGCTCGCTGCCTTTGCCCGCGATCAGGACGACGTCGCCGTGCCCTGCGGCGGACAGGGCGAAGGAGATGGCGCGGCGGCGGTCGGTGAACCGCTCGAACGTGGTGCCGCTCGCGAGCAGGCCCGGGACGATCTGATCCATGATCGTCCCGGGGTCTTCATTCCGGGGATTGTCCGAAGTGAGAACGCACAGATCGGAGTAGGTGCCGGCGATCTCCCCCATGCGAGCCCGCTTGGTGACGTCCCGGTCCCCGCCGCAGCCGAAGACCGTCACGATTCGGCCGGAGGCGAAGCCGCGGATGGTGGTCAGCACCTTCTCCAGTGAGTCCGGGGAGTGCGCGTAGTCCACGATGACGGACGTTCCGTCCGGGGTCTCGTAGCGTTCGAACCGTCCCGGGATCGGGGGCATCTGTTCGAGTGCGGCGACCAGCCCAGCCAGATCGTGCCCGACGAGGTGGCAGGCTGCGACAGTGGCCAGTGCGTTGGAGACGGAGAAACGTCCGGGCACGGGAATCGCCGCCGGATACTTGTGGCCGGCGTGGTGCAGGGTGAAACGGGTACCGACCGCGTCCACGGCGAGGTCGGTCGCCCGGTAGTCCGCCTCCGCGTCGATGCCGTACGTGACGACCGCGTCGGGCATCATCGCCCCGATGCAGGCTCCGACCGGGTCGTCGACGTTGACCACCGCATGCCGGCACAGCCCCTGGAAAAGACGCAGTTTGGCGTCCCGGTAGTTCTCCATGGTGCCGTGGTCGTCCAGGTGATCCTGCGTCAGGTTGGTGAACACCCCTATGTCGATGAACGAGTGGTCGAGGCGGTGGGTCAGCAGGCCCATCGACGTGGCTTCGAGCGCCACGGTGCCGACACCGCGGTCGCGCATGTACCCGAGCAGATACTGGAAGTCCGGCGACTCCGGTGTGGTCAGGACCGATCTCGGCATCGGGATCAGTTCGTCGCCGATCCGGCTGCCGCCCGTCCCGATGACCCCCACCCTGGCGTGCTCGGCGATCCTCAGCACCGACTCCACCATGGAGGAAACCGACGTCTTCCCGTTGGTGCCCGTGACGGCCACCATCTTCATCTGCCGGCCTGGCTCCCCGTGGTAGCGGGAGGCGACGACCGCGGCTGCTTTGCGCGTGTCCGCGACGGCTACGACGCATACGCTGGCTGCCGACGCCCAGGTCGCGACCGGAAGTTGCGCCGCCGCGGAGTCGATGAGTATCGCCACCGCGCCGCGTGCGAGAGCCGGTCCGACGGACTCGGGGCCGCCCTCGCGATGACCGGGTACCGCGATGAACAGGGATCCAGGAGCAGCGCGGTGGGCGTCGAAGCAGATGCCTCCGGTGATCCGCGTCTCCGGATCGCCCTCGATGACTTCATGATCGTGCCCGGCGAGCAGCTCGCTCAACTTCACAGGGGTCCTCTCGAAGATGCACCGGCTGCCGGTCGTCCGGCGGTCGGCGCGCAGGCGGCGCCAGGGCACCAATGGATGACAAAGCAGGAAATTGTGGTGAGGACTGTCGCCGTGCGGTTGCAGAGGTAGGGAGGGGTGGCCGCGCAGAAAACGGCGCCTACAGAGGCGGAATGATCTCGGAAATGCCGAGAAATGCCCGGAATCGTTAGCCGTGGCCGTGCAACGCGCGACAGCAGATCGCCGGCGCGTTCACCGGGTCGACGGCCGTCGCGCATGCGACGGACGGGCACAGGGCATGAGCGGCCTGGAACAGGCACTCCCTCACTGCGCATGTGCGACCCATGTGTGGAGTGTACGTCCAGTCGCAGGGGCGACCGCCCACCGCCGCTCGTACGCCCGTCTGCGTTCCTGCTGCCGCGCTGACTCCGGCACCCGCGCCGCGAGAAACGCCCTGCGGTCGCGCAGCCGCACGCCCAGCGACTCGTGCAGCCGGATGACGTTGGTGTTGTACACAGAGGTGTGCAGGAAGGGCCTCTCGTCGGTGTACAGGAAGGGCCTGCCGTCGCGGGCACGGACGCCGACGCCGGGGGCCATCGCCAGGACCAGGCGGGCGGACGGGCGGCCAAGCCCTGCCCGCGGAAGGCCGGGGCGCTACAGACCGCACTGATCTCCGTAGCTGGAGCGGATCACGGCTCGCCACAGCGAACTGGACGCGCTCGCCGAGGAGCTGGCCAAGCAGCCGCAGCAGGTGCGGGCCGAGCGGGAGGAACTGGTGATCGCCGAACTGGTCCCGGTCCGGCCGGCCGAGCAGGACCGGGTCGCCGCGGCCTCCGCCCCGACTCTCGCTTGGGTGGCGGGGCAGGCGGTGCTGTTGGTCCCGCACCATAGCGAGACAGACCTCGCCGTCAGCGAACCAGGCGCGGCCGAAGGAGACGCGGCCACCGGTGAACTGAGCGGCGACGAAGTCGACCACCGCGGTGCCGGAGAATTCAGCGCCGGTGAAGAAGACCAGGCTGCTGGTGATCTCAGCGCCGCCGCAGGAGACCTCGCCGCGGTGAACCCAGCGCCGCCGAAGTCGGCCTTACCGCCGGTGAACCGAGCGCCGGTGAAGGTGACCGAGCCGCCGGTGAAATCCGAGAGCGAGAAATCTCCGCCGTCGAACGTGACACTGCTGAAGTCGAAGTCGTGCCTCTGCCAAGAGCGCGCATGTGAGGATGCGATGCCAGGCGGAGATGGTCGCGGATGATCCGGATGACAGTGTGCCGAACCTCCCGCAGGGCCAGGTGGGTGTGGAGGACAGCTGCGTCGCCTGCTGGGAGATCGCTCTCGACGGTATAGGGCCGGCCGAACACGCCGACCTCGACGATCTGTTGAAGGTTCAGCGGCTGCTCGGACACGCCAGCTCCACGATGCGGTCTCTGTGCTACATCCGGCGGACGAACCTGCTGGTTGCGAGGGCGATGGAGCCGTCTGGCAGAGCGGCAGGCGGTCTGATGCCCAGACGAGGAGAACGCAGGTCCCGGTAGGCGGCGAAGCCGCGTGAGAAGCACTGTCTGAACCTCTTTGCGCTGCTCACGGGGCTATGCAGCGGAACAGGTCTCTGTTTGCCGGTCGGATCGGCGTCCATCGACGCTGATCCGAACGGCGGGTGGCGGATCCTGGATCGTCTGTCTCAGTTTCTGTTGTGGCTCAGAGTGCGCGGTGCATGATGTGGAGCCCGACGTAGCCCTTCGAGGGGTGTCGGAAGCCTTCCGGCAACGTGCCAAGCACCTCGAAACCGATGGACCGATACAGTTTCACCGCATGCACGTTCGTCTCGACGACCGCATTGAACTGCATCGCCCGGAAGCCGGCCGCGCGCGCCCACTTCACCGTGTACTCACACAGTGCTCGGCCAACGCCCTGCCCAGAGTGCGCCGGGTCGACCATGTAGCTGGCGCTCGCAATGTGCGAGCCGTTGCCCATGTGGTTGTTGTTCATCTTTGCCGTGCCGAGGACCGTTCCGGCGTCGTCGACGGCGACGACCGTGCGGTTGGGGGCCGGCAGGAGCCACCAGTCGCGGCCCTGCTCCTCGCTGAGATCGATCGGATAGGTGAAGGTCTCACCAGCGGCAACGATCTTGTGGAAGAAGGGCCAAATGACAGGCCAGTCCTCGGTGTTGGCTTCCCTGATCAGCATGCGGACAGAATGTCGGCACGCGCCGTGGGACCACCAATGCTTTTCGCGCCCGGGGGCGCATCACCTTTTCCCAGGTCACGAGGTCATAGAGCTGGGTGCTGATCGGGTATGCCGTTCGGTTGAGCGCCGATGGACGCCGAAACGGACCACCACACCCCCGGCACAACCTCGGTCCGCCCCGTCGATCGCGACGACGACCAGACGCAGCCGGGGTACCCCGTCCCCGCCCATACGACCACCGTACGGCGAGCGATGCCTGCGGCCCAGCCGTCGCTTCGGGCGGATCCGCCCGAAGCGACGAGCTACTGACCTGCATTAACAGACCACTCGACTTGTCATGCAGGGACCTGACACAGGCACTGAGCGGGGCACGCAGGTGTCCCGGATCGGGACGCGTGAGCTGATCTGCAACAGTCCCAAAGCCACAGCCATGCGGCGCGTGATCCGCCCGGAGAACTATCGGTGCTCGCAGTTGGTCGTCCAGCTGGCGCACGCCACCGGGCTACGGCCTTGACGGACAGCCAGACCCAAACGCGCGTGACCAGGCTGCTCGCCGAGTTCACCGGCGGCTGCCCGGCGGCCCGGGGGCTGGAGGCGGCCGAAGCACGGCTGGACGGAGCGGTCATCGACCTGACGGAGTGATCTTCGCCTTCGAGAAGGACGTACAGGACGGCTGCCCCGCCGACTCGCCACGGCCTTACTTGGCGAGTCCTTCCGGTGATCCTTCAACCGTTAACTCAGACGGGAAGTTCGGTGATGCTGAGGGCGAAGTCCAAGTTGCCCACCCCGTGGTTGGCGAGGCCCACCGTGACCACGCCCGCTCCTTCCAGCCAGTGCGCCATTTTCAGGCCGCCGACGTCCAGCGGGCGCAGCCCGAGGGTCTCGATGAACGCCTCCACACCTGCCTTGGCCTGCGCATTGTCGCCGGCGATGAAGACGTCGGGACTGCCCTTCTCCAGGACTTGACGGAAGACGGTGTTGAACGCCTTCACCACGCTGGCGCTTGCCGGGGCGGCCTTGGCGGCTTCCTGCGCGATCGAGGTCTCCTCTCGGTGGGCCAGACCGTCGAACGTGGAGTTGAAGGGGTTGCTGATGTCGACGATGACCTTGCCCGCGAGAGCGTTTCCGTACTGGGCGACGACCGGCACGACACCGTCGTACAACAGGGCCACGATGACGATGTCCCCGGCCGGGGCGGTGCCCCATTCTCCCGTCGTGGTGCCGCCGCCGAGAGCCTTGGCCAGGTCGGCGGCCTTGGACTGATCGCGGCCCATGATCTGGACGGTGTTGCCGCCCGCTATCGCCCGCGTGCCGATGGTGCGGGCCATGTTCCCGGTGCCGATGATGCTGATGCTGCTCATGAAATGTCCTGCCCTGGTTGTGAGTTGTCCGGTTCAGATGGCGGTGGTGCCGCCGTCGGCGACAAGTTCCATGCCGTTGACGTAGCTGGAGTCGTCGGAGGCGAGGAAGAGGGCGGCGCTGGCGATCTCGTCGGGGCTGCCCATCCGGCCGCGGGGGATGAGGGACTCGAACTGGCGCTTGGTGGCCTCGTCGAAGAGTTCTGCCTGCTTGGCGGTGGCGACCTGGCCGGGGGTCAGGACGTTGACGCGGATGCGGCGGTCCTTGAGCTCGTTGAGCCAGACGCGTGCCCAGGCCTGCTGAACGGCCTTGCTGCCGGCGTAGACGCTCCAGCCGGGGAAGGCGCCGAGGGAGGCGTTCGAGCCGGTCATGAGGATGGAGCCGCCGTCGTTGAAGAGCGGCAGGGCCTTCTGGACGGTGAACAGGGTGCCGCGGGCGTTGAGCCCGAACCAGGTGTCGAACTGGGCCTCGGTGATCTCGCCGAGTGGAGCGGGCTCGCCGCCGCCGGCGCTGGCCCACAGCACGTCGAGGCTGCCCTTCTCCCGCTTGACGGTGTCGTACAGGCGGTCCAGGTCGTCCAGGTCGGCGGCGTCGCCCTGGACGCCGGTGACGTTGCGGCCGATCTGCTTCACGGCCTCGTCCAGGGCGTCCTGGCGGCGGCCGGTGATGAAGACGTGCGCTCCCTCCTCGACGAACAGCTTCGCGCCGGCCAGCGCCATGCCGGTGGTGCCGCCGGTGATGACCGCGACCTTGCCGTCAAGCTTTCCCATGGTTGCTCCCTGGGGTCGGTGGTGCCGTGCGCACCTGGGACGACGGTGTTATGTACACCGTCCTGTGTACGTACCGTACGGGGCGGGCCGTCGGGGCGCAAACTATGTACACCGGTCGTTACCCAACGGGGGTACCATGGAGCCATGACGGAGTTGGAGAAGGGCCCCACGGGCCGCCGCCGCGGCCGGGGCGCCCGCGAACGCATCCTCAGCGCGTCCCAGCAGCTGTTCCGCGAGCAGGGCATCAACCGCACCGGCATGGACCAGCTCTGCGCGGCGGCCGAGGTGTCCAAGCGCACGGCCTACCAGCACTTCACCGGCAAGGACGAACTCGTCGCCGAGTACCTGCGCCGGTTCGACCCCTCCGTTCTGTCCGACGTGTTCGACCGCACGGACCTCACGCCCCGCGAACGGCTCCTCGCCGCCTTCGACATCCCCCCCACCACTCCCCTGTGCCCCTACATCGCCGCCGCCGTCGAACTCCACGACCCCCAGCACCCCGCATCCCAGTACGCACGCGACTACAAGAAAGCCGTCGCCGCGCGGCTCGCCGACACCGCCCGTGAGGCCGGTGCCGCCGACCCTGAACAACTCGGCGAGCAGCTCGCGCTGCTCATCGACGGCGCCGCGGCCCGCACCCGGGTCCTCAACGCCGACGCCTTCCCCACCGCCGCCGCCATCGCCGCCGTCCTCATCGACAACGCCCTCCCCGCCACAGCCGGCGATGACCGACGACGGGAGGAAGTGTCGAGCTGACGTGGCACATCTCGGCCAGGCTGGACGCGCTACCGGTCACGCGGCTGCACCGGCTGGCACGCGATACCAGCCGCCCGGCACCTGGCATTGCCGGCTTTTGCGGAACTGGCCGCCCCGCCCGCCTGTTGAAGGCCGCAGCAGAAGCCGCCGGGGAGAATGGCGACCCTCGAAGGTTGCAGGAGTTCGAGGCCGTCGCCTCGGCCCAGGGCGCTGACGCGCCGCCGGTTCTAACAGACGGCTGATCACATACGTCCGTACGCGCTGGCGCATGAAGAACTCGTACGCAGCAGGCCGAGGTTCTGACGATGCGGGTGGCCCATCTCGGCCACGCCAGCCCGAAACGCAGGCCAACAGGCGGGCAACCAACACGTCCGGCCGGAACCCGCCGTCGGGTTCTGGATCCCAGGGACCGACTCCGACGCTACGAACGGCAGACCGTCGGTGAACGGCTCCGCTCCGACGGCAGGCGATCAGCGACGCGTCCGCAGCACGTACTTCCAGTCGGTCCCAGGTGCTTCCGGGCCCCCTCGGATCGATGCCGATCGCGGCGGCCCGGCGGGCGAGGGCGGCCTGCTGCTCCTCGGAGATGTCGAAGGTGGTGGCCTCCCAGGACCACTACCGGCCGAAAAACGGGACCGTCTCAGAGGTCAGCCGCAACAGCACCACTCCGTCAGGCCATCTCACTCTTCGGCGCATGATGAACGGGGTCAGTCGAACCGCTCAAGCGTGCCTTGTGACGGCGTCGCCTCCAAGCTGCCACATCTCGTAGTTCCCGCATTCTGCCGTGATCTCGGCCGTCGACTGAGCCGCAGTGACGAAGTCATCCACTACCAGCGAGGTGTGCGATGCCGCCACCGCGAGGCACACCTGGTCGGGCGCCAGTTCCGGGATGGGCACATAGACGACGTCTGGATGCGAGTAGAACACGGACGCCGAACGGGCCAGGTAGGAGATGCCCCGTCCGGCCGCGACATGCTCGAGCGTCTCGTCCACCCCACGCACCGGGTACCCGGCATCAGGGTGCGGGCGCTTGGTGGGCTGCGTGCTCGGGTCACCGTGCCAGACCAGCGGTTCGCCGGCCAGGTCGGCCTCGGTGACCTCCTTCTTGCCGGCAAACCGGTGTCCGGCGGGCAGTACCGCTATCCGCGGCTCGGTGTACAGCGGGGTGACGCGCAGGCCGGCCTCGTCGATGGGCAGCCGCACATAGCCGACGTCGATGCGGCCGTCGAGCAGCATCGCAGCCTGGTCGTCCCCTTCGATCCGCTGCAGGTCCACGACCACGTCCGGGTGCCGGTCCTCGAACGCACGGGCCGCCGGGGTGACGGCGATGCCGGCCCGGAAACCGACCATCAGCCGCCGCTTGCCGCCGGCGGCCGCGGACACCCTGCGGCGCACCGCGTGGGTTGAGGCGAGCAGCGGACCGGCGTCGGCCAGCAGTTGCCGGCCCGCGTCTGTCAGCTCTACTCCGTGGCGATCCCTGGTGAACAGCGAGGCACCGAGATCCTGCTCGAGCGCGCGGATCTGCCGACTGAGCACCGGCTGCGCGATATGCAGCTCATCGGCGGCGCGGCCGAAATGCAGCAGGTCGGCCACGGTGACGAAGTAACGCAGTTTGCGCAGATCCAGATCCATAAAACCCCCAGCCGGTGATACCTCCAGGGTATCACCACGGCTTCAATAGGTCTTGGACGGCGCTCAGACCTGATGGCAGCATGAAAAACAGGCGCTTAAGGGCGTCGAAGTGAATTCGGCACAAGAATTCGACACTGGAAGTCGACAGCAGGGTCCAAGCCCGGAAAGCAGGAACACCAATGAGCAGCATCAGCATTATCGGACTGGGAAACATGGCCCGTGCTTTGGCCGGCCGGGCGCTCGCCGGCGGTAACGCCGTCGAGATCATCGGCCGCGATCCGGCCAAGGCCAAGGAATTGGCCGCCACGCTCGGCGGCGCCACCGTCGGGACGGCCGGGGCCGCCCCGGCCGGGGACATCGTTGTCCTCGCCGCGCCGTATGCCGGCGCGGCGGCGGTGGTGAGGGAGTACGGGGACGCACTGCGCGGCAAGGTCATCGTCGACATCACCAACCCCGTATCCCCCGACCTGCAGGGCTTCGTCGTCCCCGACGACAGTTCCGGCGCACAGGAGATCGCCAAGGCGGCTCCCGACGACGCGCATGTCGTCAAGGCGTTCAACACCGTGTTCTCGCACGTTCTGGCGGCCGGCCCGGCCGAGGACCGCCCTCTGGACGTGTTCATCGCCGGCGACGACGCGCAGGCGAAGGCGCGCGTGTCGGCGTTCGTCGAGAGCCTGGGGCTGCGCCCCTGGGACACCGGGGCGCTGTTCATGGCGCGGGCACTGGAGAACGTCGGCTTGCTGGAGCTGGGCCTCATGAACCACTCCGTGAAACACGCCAATTTCTCCCTCGGTATCACCCTTCTCGGCTGAGCAAACCCCGTAACACTATCTCTCGTGCCGCATTACGCCAATTCACTTATGGCACGAAAAGACCCTGCACCTACCCTCACAAGGACAGTCAGATGCGCGTATTCGTCGCCGGGGGGACCGGCCATTCCGGTTCGTACATCATCCCTGAACTCATCTCCGCCGGGCACGAGGTCACCGGCCTGGCCCGGTCGGACGCTTCCGCGGCGGCCCTGTCCGCGCTCGGCGCGAAGGTGCGTCGCGGCGACCTTCAGGATCTCGACGGGCTCAAGGAGGCAGCCTCGGACTCCGACGGCGTCATCCACGTCGCCCACAGGCAGGACCTGCTGCCGTCCGGCGGGATGGACGCCGTGGCCGCCGCGGAGGTCCCGATCATGCTCGCGTACGGCGAGGCACTCGCGGGAACCGGAAAGCCGTTGGTCGCCGCGGGGAGCATTGGCTCACCCGGGCAGCACCTGGGCCGGCCAGCCACCGAGGAGGACCCGGCCCTCCCCGCCGGCGAGGAGCACAAGGGCACCCTGCGGGTCCGCAACGTCGTGGAAAGGGCCGTTGTCGACCTCGCCGATCAGGGGGTGCGGTCTTCGGTCGTGCGGATCGCCAACATCGCGCACGGCACGACCGATCGTGCCGGCTTCCTCCCCACGCTGATCGCGCTCGCGAAGGAAAAGGGGTTCGTCGGTTACCCCGGGGACGGCGCGAACCTGTGGAACGCCGTGCACATCAGCGATGCCGCCACCTTGTTCCGCCTGGCGCTGGAGAGGGGGCCGGCCGGCAAGTACTGGCACGCGGTCGAGGACGGGGGCATCCCGTTCCGCGAGATCGCCGAGGCCATTGCCGGTCGCCTGGGCCTGCCCGCCGTGAGCGTTCCCAACGATGTCCTGATGACGCCGGGGTACTTCGGGTTCCTCGCGAATATCGTCACGCAGAGCTACCCGGCGTCCAACCTCATCACCCGCCGGACCCTCGGCTGGGAACCCGCCCAGGCCGGCCTGCTCGCCGACATGGACAACGGCCATTACTTCCCCGTCGGCTGACGGCAGGAACCCGGATCGTAACGAGCTCGACAGCCGGCAAGTTCGGCTCTTCTGAAGGACGTTGAGATTATGACGACTGTGGGATTCATCGGAAACGGAAGCCTCGGCAGGACCCTCGCGCGACTCGCTGTCGAGGCCGGGCACCAGGTGGTGCTCAGCAATTCGCGCGGTCCCGAAACGCTCGCGGACACGGCCGCGGAACTGGGACCGCAAGCGTCCGCGGCGACAAGCGAAGAGGCCGCGGCGGCCGGTGACATCGTCGTGGTCACGGTGCCGGTCAGCGCCTTCCCCCACGTGCCGGCCGCGCGACTGGCCGGGAAGACTGTCATCGACACCTGCAACTACGGCCCCGAGCGTGACGGGCACATCCCCGAACTCGACAACAAGTCCCTCACTTCAAGCGAGTTGCTTCTGCGGTACGTCCCGGACGCCCTGCTCGTAAAGGCGTTCAACAACATCTTCTTCAAGCACCTGCTGTCACTCGCCCGCCCGGTAGGAGCGGCCGACCGCTCCTACCTGCCGATCGCCGGGGACTCCGCATCGGCGAAGGTGGCGGTGACCGAATTCATCGACTCCATCGGCTACGGCGTGGTAGACGCGGGAACGCTGGCCGACAGCTGGCGGCAGGCGACAGGCACGCCGGTGTGGGGAACACCGTACGGGCCGTACTCGAACGAGAAGGGCCAGCCGGTCAGCGAGGACGCCATCCGCGCGGCACTGGCCACCGCAACGCGGTAACCGTCAATTGTCGCGGACCGTGATGTGGTCCGGCCTGCCATGCCCCCGCCCGGTGGATACCGGGCGGGGGCATATGTCGCACGCGGAGGCGTCGAATCCGGCGACGGGTTGCCCGTGCATCTCGTCGCGCGGAGTCAGTTCGACGTCGCCGAGTCAGGTCGCGGACTGCCACCTGGGCAGCAACCTGCCCGCGAAGGTTCGTGTTGGCCTCCTTGAGCTGGTGGTTCTCGATCTCCCGGACCTGGACCGATCCGGGCCAGGAGCTGCGCCTGGCTACGCAGATCGTCGCGTTCGGCGCGGATGCGGGTCAGGTCCTGCTGCTTGTCCGCGCGGACTCGGGCGGACTCGGGCACCTCCTCGAGGAAGGGGACGCGGCCCCTGCCGGAGTACAGCGGGGCGCCGACCAGCAGGCGCACCATGGCGTCGATGATGGCTCTGATCTCTGCGGCGTCCTCGGTGCCGCCGTGCCCCTGGGCGTGAGCGAGAGTCTCGCCGACGCCAGCGGCGATGCGCTCGCCTGCCTCGGTGAGCGTCTCGGCCAAGGCCAGGCCCTTCTCCTGGTCCACGACGTCCAGCATGTCTGCTTGGGAGCGGCCTGCGTAGGACTCGGACATGGCGGTGGCGGCGTATCCGTACTGCACTGCCAGGGCGATCCGACCGCCGGGCCGGCGGTAGATGAACCAAGCGATGGTGTCGCGAAAGCGGCGCAGGGCAACGGCGCCGTCAGGGTCGTCCGGGATCAGCTCGTACGGCCGGTCGTGTCGTGCGGCCGGCCGTGATCCACCGCCAGCTGGTAGGCCCAGGTAGTGGAAGCGCGGATCCATTCCACGACGGTGCCGGAAGACAGCCCCATGCGAGGCATGCAGGTCCCCTTCGCGTGCCGGCAGAGAGTGCGGGTGAACAGCTGCTCGCCGGCTTCAAGTTCTTCGACGACGGCGATGGCACGCGCGACGGATTCCAGCACAATCCACGGGTCCGCTCGCTCCTCGCCTTCTCCGATCGCGTTGCCACGCGGCGAGGAGACCTGCAGCGATGCAGCGGCGGGCCATGGCCTTGGCCGGCTCGCCCTTCGTCACGAAGACGCGTTCGTCGGGGATCTTCGCCGCCTGGCACCGCTCACGGTCTTCGGTCCAGGACGTGGGCAGGTAGAGCTCACGGTCGACCAGGGGCCGTCCTGAGTCGGTGGCGTAGGTCGCGAAGACACCGATCTGGCAGTTGTCGATCTTTCCGGAGGTACCGGTGTACGGCCGGGACACCCCGGCCGACGTGGTGCCTTTCTTGATCAACCCGGTGTCATCGATGATCAGCACCCCGCCTGGGCGTAGCTGCTCGCCGACGTACTCCCGCACATCGTCCCGGACGGCATCGGCATCCCAGCAGGCGCCCCGTTAGGCAGCTGCTGCAGCCCGGCAGGGCCGCGCGAGGACCGACTCCAACTCCGCCGCCCAGCCCTCGACTTCAGCGGCCCCCTCCACAACCAGACAACGAGAAGAACCAGCTCAGGACACGATTTCCCACTGGAGTACTGAAGACAGTCCGTTAAGTGGTACCGCTACTAGGGTTTGAGGACGATCTTGCCGTGGGTGTGGCGGCGTTCGAGCTCGGTGTAGGCCTCGCGGACCTGCGTGAGCGGGTAGATGCCGGCGATCGGCACCTCGATCCGTCCGTCGGCGATCAGTTCGGCCAGCTCGGCGAGGACCTGGGCGCCCGGCCCTGCTTCCGCTCCTCCGTCGGTTTTCACCCCGTGCTTCGCGGCGGCCGCGAAATCGGCGATGGTGTCGATCCGCTCGTTCGCGACGCCGAGGGCGAGGGCCAGGTCGACGTAGCCGTTGCCGTGGGTGTCGATAAAGGCGTCCACACCGCTGGGCGCGGCGGCCCTGATCCGGTCCGCGACGCCGTCACCGTACGCGACGGGTATCACACCATGACTGCTCAGCCACTTGTGGTTGCTCTCGCTCGCCAGGCCGATGACGGTGGCCCCAGTGCGGCGGGCGAGCTGGACGGCGAGCGAGCCGACGCCGCCTGCGGCTCCGGAGATGACGACGGTCTCGCCTTCTTTGGGATCGACCGAACGGACCGCGCCCCATGCGGTCACGCCGACGACGTACAGACTGCCGGCCACCTCCCATGAGACGTTCTCCGGCTTGCGGGTGAGGTCGCCGGCTTCGACCAGGACCAGTTCGGCCTGGGAAGCGCGCTTGTTGCTGAACCCGATCACCTCCTCGCCGGGCGAGTATCCGTCGACCTCGGCACCGACCTCCTCGATGATCCCGGCGAGGTCGCTGCCCTGCCCGGACGGGAACGTCGACGGGAAGATATGTGCCACCGCCCCGGTGCGGATGGCCGCTTCGCTGGGGTTGATGCCGGCCGCTTTGACCCGCACGAGGACCTGCCCGTCGCCGGGAACCGGGCGCTCGACCTCGTCGACGCGCAGAACGTCGATCCCGCCGAACCCGTCGTACCTGACCGCTTTTGGCATGATCTATACCTCTCCTCGACAAAGCCCCGCATTTTGTTGCCATGTAAACAACTTTGTTGCCACGCTACGCCGCAAGAGAGTTACATGTCAACAAAACTAGAAGGGTCGTCGGGAGAAACCGGCCAGCGGTATGTACCGACAGTCCGGGCCCGCCGGTGACACCGGGCGGGCTGGAGGGTGTGCGACGTCAGGGGCGTGCCGGCTGTGACACTGCCTCAGCGTGTCGACTCGGCCATGCCACCCTCCGCGCAGGTGCCGTCGGCCTCGTCCGGGCCGCTCAACCCGCCGAGGCGGTGCTGCGCATTGAAGTGGTTGTCGATGGCCTCGGTGATGCCGATGAGGGCGTCGAGTTGTTCCGGGGACAGTACGTCGGCGAAGCAGTGGCGGATGCCCTCCACCCAGGCCGGCCAGGCGGCGTCGAACGCGGCGAGCCCCGCGTCGGTCATCACGATGTCGTAGCCGCGGGCATCGCCTTCGCTCGGTGCGCGCTTGACCGTGCCGCGGGTCTCCATCCGGGAGATCTGTCGCGAGAGGCGGCTTCGCTCCCAGTGCAGCGCAGTGGCCATGTCGCGGGCGCGCTGCCTGCGCTCCGGGATTCTGGAGAGCCTGAGCAGGACCACGAAGTCCGCCTCGGTCAGCCCGAAGTCACGGGCCAGTCGTCGGGCAAGCACCTCGTTGACCTCGATGCGCATGCGCTGGAACCCGATCCAGGCCCGGGTTTCCCGCTCGTTCAGTCGCTCCTGCTCCATGCAGTCGAGCCTACCTAGCTTGTCGGCACGTACGGCCGGCCGGTTTCGTCCACTCCCAAGAGCTCCCCGGTTTTGTTGACATGTAACCCTTCGCGACATAGCGTGGGCTGCAGTGTTGTTTACATGGAAACAAACGTCTGGCGGCGGCGTCAGACCGTTCCGGCAGAGAGGTTTCCGACATGACCAAGATCGGCATAATCCTGGGCAGCACCCGTCCCAACCGCAACGGCGAGCAGGTCGCCAAGTGGGTCTACGACGTCGCCTCGCGACGCGGCGACGCCGAGTACGAGCTGGTGGACCTGCGCGACTACCCGCTGCCGCACCTCGACGAGCCGATGTCGGCGGCCTGGGGCCCTAACTACCAGCACGACCACACCAAGCAGTGGTCAGAGAAGATCGCCTCGTTCGACGGCTTCGTGATCGTCACCCCCGAGTACAACCACTCGACCTCCGGCGTGCTGAAGAACGCGATCGACTACCTGTACCGGGAGTGGAACGACAAGGCCGTCGGCTTTGTCTCCTACGGCGGCGTGGGCGGCGCCCGCGCGGCCGAGCACCTGCGGCTGATCGCCGGCGAACTGCAGATGGCCGACGTGCGCCAGCAGGTCACCATCTCGCTGCGGACCGAGTTCGAGAACTTCAGCGTGTTCAAGCCCGGCGAGTACACCGAGAACGACTTGACCGTCCTGCTCGACCAGGTCACAGCCTGGAGCAACGCCCTGGCCCCGCTGCGTGCCGCAGCTTCGGCAGCCTGACCCGACTCGCATCCCCAGCCCTCGAAAAGGAACTTCCCGATGTCCACCCCTACCGTCATCGCAACCGGCACATACACGTTGGACACCACCCGATCGACGATCAGCGTGAGCCACAAGGCCATGTGGGGTCTGGCAACCGTCCAAGGCACTTTCGTCGCGCAGTCCGGCGGGGCCGAGGTCCACGACGACGAGTCCGCCAGCGGCAACGTCACCATCGGCGCGGCGTCCCTGGACACCGCCAACGCCAAGCGGGACGAGCACCTACGCTCCGACCGTTTCTTCGACACCGCGCACCACCCGACGATCTCCGTGGCCGTGCGCGGCGCAACGCTCGGAGCGGACGGCAAGACCGTCTCCATCGACGCCCAGCTCACCATCCGCGGCGTCACCCGTCCGCAGACACTGACCGCGACCATCACCGAGACCACACCCGACGCCGTGACGCTCAGCACCCGGTTCGAGGTGGACCGCACCGCGTACGGCCTGTCCTGGAACTGGGCCGGCATGCTGCGCGGACCCGCCGTCTTGACGGCCACCCTGCGCTTCACCCGATCCTGACGACCAACGACCGACGACAACAGGAGTTCGACATGAGCGAGGCACTGGACTGGAACACGAAGACCATCACGGAGTTCCGGGCGAACGAGGGCAAGGTCGGCGGGGTCTTCGAAGGCGCTCCGATCGTCCTCTTGCACCACCGCGGCCGCAAGAGCCGACGAGAGTACGTCAGTCCGGTGATGTATCTGCCGCACGAGACCGAGCCGGACATCATCTACGTCTTCGCGACCAGTGGCGGAGCGCCCGCCAATCCGGATTGGTACTACAACTTGGCGGAGGCCGGTGCCTGCACCGTCGAACGCGGAACCGAGACCTACCAGGTGACCGTCCGCGATCTGGCCGGCGATGAACGCGACCGTGTCTACGCCGAACAGGCACGGCGCTACCCGGGCTTCGCCGAGTACGCACGCCAGACGGCCGGAGTGCGCACGATCCCTGTTCTCGAACTCAGCCGGGCGTAGCCCGCACCCCGAGTACGGATTCCCGGGACACCCCGCAGCAGGTTCATCCGCCCTTGCGCCGGGATCGGGGGCTGTCGTACTAGGGACCGTCTTCAGCCGTGATCAAACTCTGATTGCGGCCCCGGCAGGGATGCAGGTCCGGTGGGACGCTGGTGTGACGCGTCCGCAACTCACTGACGAGGAGCGGGAGTTCATCGAGCCGTTGCTGCCGGTACGCGGGTTCGGCCCGCATCCCGAGCGGTTTGGTGCCTGGCAGACGGTCTACAACCGGTTCGTGCGATGGCGGGACGTGAGCGTCTTCCAGGTTCTGTTGGAAGACGCGATCGCCGAGGCCGCCCGCGGGAGCGAGATCGACATGTCCCTGTCCAGCGTGGACTCCACCACCATGCGGGCTCATCACGATGCGGTTGGCTTGCGGGGCAGCGAGGAGATCCTGCCCGCACTTGAAGAGGCGGCGGCCTCACAAAAAAAAGGGGGAGCGTCCGGGGAACACAACGGGCAGGACGAAAGCGAGCCGCTCCGTGCCGAGCAGGGACGCATCCGTCTGAGACGGCGGCCCCGGCTGAAGGCCGCGCTGCTCGGCCGGTCCCCATGGCGGGCTCACCAGCGAGATACACCTGGCCGCCGATCGGCGCTGCCGGCCGATGGCGCCGGCCCTGACCGCCGGGCAGGCCGCCGACAGTCCTCAGTTCATCCCTGTCCTGAAGAAGGTGCGGGTCCGCCTGCCCGTCGGCCGTCCCCACCCCGGCCCGCCGCCGTGACCGGCGACAAGGCCTACTCCTCCCGCGCCAGCCGCGCTCACCTGCGCGAGCGCCGCAGAAGGGCGGTCATCCTGGAGAAGAAGGACCAGGCCGCCAACCGCAGGGAGAAGGGCAGCCGGGGCGGCCGGCCTCTCACCCACGACACCGCCCTCTGCCGCGACCGCAACACAGTCGAGCGGGCCGTCAACAAGATGAAGGACTGGAGAGGCATCGCCACCCGATACGACAAGACACCCGAGAGCTGCCTCGCCGGACTCCCTCTCCGCGCAGCGACCATCTGGATCAGCAGCCTCCTGAAAGCCTGCTGACCACGACTAAAGACCGTCCCTAGTGCCGCGAGCCACCGACCCTGTCGGGACCGCCCTGCCGACTGCCCCGCTGATGGGTTGGTTCAGGACGGGCCGGGCTGGTCCGCGGTGTCCGTGAGCAGGGGGGCGAATTGGTGGTGTCCGAGGTAGGTGGCTCGGTTGATGATGTCGCGAGGCAGTTCCTGGTGTTGGCTGCGGCGCAACGAGACGCGGATGCTGGATGTCGCCGACTTCGGCCGTAACCCCGAGGGGACGAAGTTCGGCAAGTACGGCGTCTGCTACGTCCGCCACGGCAAGGCCAAGAAGGGCTCACCCCCCAAACGCCGCAGCGTACTGACGGTATGGGAGTGGTCCGCCGAGATCCTCGACCAGTGGACGAGTGAAGTGCGGCCCGCCATGCGCCACACGGACGGATCCGCGCTGTGGCCGTCCGAGCGCGGACAGCGGGTCGGCCTGCAACGGCTGGACTCCCGCTTCGCCGCCTACCGCGACGACCTCGGCCTGGACCCGGTCCTGGACTTTCACTCGCTACGAAGGTCCTACGTCACCCACCTGATCGAAGGTGGCTGGGACGCCCTATTTGTCCAGTAGCAAGCCGGCCACGACCATGCCAGCACGACGTCGATCTACACCTGAGTCTCCTCCGACTTCCGCACCCGCGCTGCGGCGGGCGCTGGACGCCACGGTCGAGGCCGCGCTCAAACCCGTCAGGAGGGCGTGATGAAACGCCAGGTCAGCTACCAGTGGCGGCTGCGGGAGCGGATGGCCGCCGCCGGTATGTTCACGACCAGCGAGCTGGCCCCGCCGCTGGCCGAGTGGGGCATCAACCTGTCGCTCTCCCAGGTCCACCGGCTGGTCACCGGTACCCCCGAGCGGCTGTCGCTGCCGGTGCTGGCCGCACTCTGCGACATCTTCGAGTGCACCTCGGCCGACCTGATCGCCACCAAGGCAGAGAACGCTGCCATCCGCAAGGTCGCCACTGGCGACGCGGTCGTCGACCTGTCGGCGGTCCGTCCCAAGCGCGCCCGGATCCGGCCCGACGGGTGAGCCGCACCCGAGTGCCGGCGAGCGCGCGGTTCTGCGGCCGGGCGGTGCGGCCCGAGACAAACCACTGGCCTGAGGGCTACATCTGCCAAAGCTGCATGACCAGAGCCCTGGAGGCCTACGGAACATGCGTCGGCTGTGGCGTCGATCGGCTCACCCTGTTGGGCGACGTTGAAAATGCCGCCGGCGCGGCACTGAGCGTGCCGATGAGCGAAAGCGAGATCGCCCTGCCGGGGTGGTCCCGGCAGGGCGATCGTCGGCGAGGTGCCGGTTGGGTCGGCAAGGTGCCAGGCAGTGGCGTCGTGGGAGTGCCAAGATCGTGACCGTCATTGACCAGCAGACCGAGAGAGTTAGGTTCAGCTATGTCCCGATGGATAGTGGTTGTCACCCCCGTTGGAGGGGTCGCCCCTGAAGTCTCCAGCGTTCGCACCTTGGCCGAATTTGAAGGCAGTGCGGAGGAGGCAATGACGGAGTTCGCGAAGCGCGTGAACACCTATGACTGTGACGTCACGAAGGTCAAGCGGCGCGAGGTGTTCCGATGCTCGGACCGGTCCTACTTTGTTCGGGTCAACGGGCGCCTCTCTCAGTTCGAGTACTTCTTCCAGCTTGCCGAGTTGGTCGCCGACACGAAGTCACCGGACCTTCCTGACACGATCAGTTAGCAGCGGCGTTGACTCTGTTCTCGCAGCCACTCAGTCGAGGACTTCGGTGACGGCCCATGCCTTCCTGCGATGGGCGATGCGGTCCAACCGCATGCCCACAATCATTCCGCACCGCTCCACCAGCAACCCAACCCCGCTCGCTCAGCACCAACGGCTCACCCTGCTACGGCAGGCCGTCAACCGCAGCGACACCCCACTCCAGGACCGCGTGGCCGCCACGCTCGTCCTCCTCTACGCGCAACCGCTCACCCGGATCGCACGGCTCACCACCGACGATATCCTCCGTGAGGACGGCGAGGTCCAGATCCGGCTCGGTGACCCAGCGTCGCCCGTCCCTGAACCCTTCGCCGGCATGCTGCTGGACTACCGGGGCCAGCGGCCGAACACCATGACCGCAACCAATCCGGGCGCCCCATGGCTCTTCTCAGGCCGACGGGCCGGACAACCCACGACCTCGGATAGCGTCGAAACTCGCCTCCGCGACCTGGGCTTCCCCACTCAGCGAGGACGCACCCCGGCGATCCGCCACCTCCTGCTCCAGGCCCCTGCCCCCGTGGTCGCCCGCATGCTCGGCTACCGCGACGACACCACCGCCCAACTCGCCGCCGAGGCCGGAGGAACCTGGAAACGCCATGCCCCCGGAGATCACGCACGGTGACCCGCGCTCAGCGACGGATGCGGGAAGCCGGTCACGCACGACCTTCGTCGCCCCGCAGGTACGCTCCCGCACGCGCGGCGGCCGCAGCGGCCGCAGCGGCCTGGTCTGCGGCGGCCTCGTCGAGGCGGTCGCTGCTGGTCAGTAGGCGGTAGTAGAGGGGGGCGGAGACAGCACGGATCACCTCGTGGACGTCGGTGCCATCAGGCACCTCGCCCCGGTCGATGGCCTGCTGGACGCAGGGTGCCCACTCCTTGACGCGGATGTCGTAGAAGCGGTGCAGCGCCTCGGCTGTCTTAGCCTCGCAGGTGGCGGCCGCGATCATTGCCTTGAACAGCGCTCCTTGCCGCGGGTCGGCCAAGGTGCGCTGCACGAGCCGAGCATTGGCCTTGAGGTCGCCGAGCAGCGAGCCAGTCTCGGTACGCGGCAGTGACTGCTCGGCCATGTCCATCAGCAGGTCGGCCACCAAGCTGGTCACCGTTCCCCAGCGGCGGTAAACGGTGGTCTTGCCCACCTCGGCACGGCGCGCGATGTCGGCGAGGTCCAGGTGGGCGAAGCCCCGCTCCGCCAAGGCGTCTCCGGCCGCCTGCAGCACCGCTGCACGCACCCGTGCCGTGCGCCCTCCGGGACGGACGGTACCTGGATCCGCACCCTCAAACCCCATAACGGGACTCCAGTTTCGTTAATCGCTCGCGCCTGCTACGTTGAGACTCATACTAATGGAACTCCAGGACCATTAGCGAGATCAGGCAGCGAGAGAGGAACAGCCATGGAATACAGGCGGCTGGGTGCATCCGGCCTCAAGGTCCCCGCACTGAGCTTCGGCGCCGGCACCTTCGGCGGCCAAGGGCCGCTGTTCGGTGCCTGGGGCAACACCGATGCGCACGAAGCACGCCGTCTCGTGGACATCTGCCTCGACGCCGGGATCACGATGTTCGACACCGCCGACGTCTATTCCGGCGGCGCCTCCGAGGAGGTGCTGGGCGAAGCGATCAAGGGCCGCAGGGACCAGGTGATCGTGTCCACCAAGACCAGCCTGCCGATGGGCGACGGCCCAGGCGATGCGGGCTCCTCTCGTTCGCGCCTGATCACCGCATGCGAGGACGCCCTGCGCCGACTCGGCACCGACCACATCGACCTGTTCCAACTGCACGCCTTTGACGCCGGCACGCCGATCGAGGAAGTCCTGTCCACACTCGACGATCTCGTACGAGCAGGGAAGGTCCGCTACCTCGGCATCTCGAACTTCTCCGGCTGGCAGGCGATGAAGTCCCTCGCGAACGCGGAGAGATACGGCCACCCGCGCTATGCCGCACATCAGGTCTACTACTCCCTCATCGGCCGCGACTACGAATGGGAGCTGATGCCCCTTGGGCTCGATCAGGGCCTCGGAGCCCTCGTCTGGAGCCCGCTCGGCTGGGGACGGCTCACCGGCAAAGTCCGCCGCGACCAGCCGCTACCCGCCGGCAGCCGACTGCACGACACCGCCGACTACGGCCCGCCGGTCGAGGACGAACACCTCTACCGCGTGGTCGACGCCCTCGACGAGATCGCGCAGGAGACCGGCAAAAGCATTCCGCAGATCGCCATCAACTGGCTGCTGCAGCGACCGACCGTCTCCTCCGTCATCATCGGCGCCCGCAACGAGGACCAGCTTCGCCAGAACCTCGGTGCCGTCGGCTGGACGCTCACGCCCGACCAGATGGCGAAACTCGATGCGGCGAGCGACAAGACAGCGCCCTACCCGTACTTCCCTTACCAGCGCCAGGAAGGCTTCGCCCGCCTCAACCCATCAGTTGTCGCGCCTCCGCCCGCTGCATGACATCGGCGTCAAGTAGCTGGAGCGTATAACCGCGCGCGCCGGACTTGGACTGGCGGGGTGCTGCCTCGCCCAACGCCTGCGCGGGGCCTGGACAGCAGCGGTGACAGCTTCGCTTCCCCTGTCCGCCAACTTGTCGACACGACCACAGACGGTCACCACGGAACCTCACGCACAGAGGAATACGCGACAGCCGAATACGTGAGGTCGCCAGTTTGTTCCCAACGCACGGCGATTCGTTTCTACGAACGAGCGGGTTTCCGGCGCGATGACACACCCCGCGCAGAGAAAGAGGGTAACATCGAACTCCTTGAAGCGCGGCTGGTGAAGTCGAACTGAATACGTCAAAGGTGCGGCGTCATGGGGCACCGCCCGCATTTGTGCCCGCTTGATCACGCCGACCCCCGGCAGGGTCGGACCCATGACCGTCGCAGTCCTCCTTGCGTAGACAGTCGATGCGGCATCCCTCCAGCTCAGGCCGGCCGGCGAGGGCCTGCTCGCGGTCGCGGGGAGATATGACTGAGTACGCCAGGTGGCCACTCTGGGCATCGCAGTTGGCCACACTGGCCCCCCGTCGTGAGCATGCTGCTGACGGTCAAGGCGTACCTGGGACACGGCGTTTGGGTGATCGCCCCATGCAGCACAGAAGCTGTCGTGATCGGTGCACACGCCTCCGCTCTTGCCGCAGCCGGTACGGCGACCCCAAAGTCGCACTGAACGACGGCGCTTGGGGGACTGGATGAGATTTTGGCGCGCACGTCAGCTATGGGGTTCCGCCGCGGGTGCGTGCGCGCTACTCGCCATACCGGCATGCGGGGGCGGCACGACAGGAGCTGGTCATTCGTCACCTTCCGCAGCGGCATCGCACACGTATACCAGTCAGTCCTTCGCCATGCCGCTCACGATCACCGTGCCCACCTCGCTGGGCACCCAGCCGGTATCGGACACACGCACCTTCCTGACGTGGGTGAAGTCCGGCAACAAGGTCCGGTTCCTACTGCCCGCAGTGGTGTACCGGCCGGGCGGCGGCAAGAACCCTGAGAAACCGCCCGCCACCTACAAGGGTTACGTGGCTTTCCTTCACGAACAGGCCGCATATCACGCGAACTGGCAGGACGAGAACACCACCACCGTCGACGGCCGTGCTGCCACGCTGCTGACCGGCACCACCAATGAACCGCTCGACGGATCATTCGGCTGCCCAACCGCCGAAGCGGACCCCGAACACGACTGCTACGGACTGCAGCCGGACTACGAGACGCGCGTGGCCGTCATCAATGCCCCCAACAGGCCACTGGTGGCATGGACCACGATCGACCTCTCTCAGGTCCAGGACCCTTCGGCCGCCATCACGCGCTTCGAGGACATGCTCAGGACCCTCACATTCCGGTAACCGGACAGGGGCGGCCCGGGCCGCCACACACCGATCATCCGTGGCAGGACGAGCCGCGGAATATCGAGCGGCAAGCGCACCGGGGCCCGGCGCGCTGCTATCCGTACGCCACGCGACCGTGCTGCTGAACGCTCTGCCATCCAAGCTGCTGCAGACCGACTGCTGTCGGGCATTCCACTGCACTCGGCTTCTGGCGAGCTCACCGTGACCGAGCTGATCAACGAGTCCGGGCTGCGGCGTGATGTCGTCTACGAACACCGTGATCTTGTCGACGACTTCAAAGCCCAGCTCAAGGCCCGGCACAGCGTTCCCGAAGTGGCCCAGAAAATGGCCGATCACGCTGCCTCCCTCAAGACTGAGCTGAAGGACGTCAAAGCGGGCCTCCAACGTGAACACGACACCGATGCCTGCCTAGGCGTGTCATCACGGAGCTGTCCATAGAGCTGGAGCAGTCCCGCCAACAGGGCGCCATCGGCCTCGGTGTGACGCCGCTTGTTCGACATCCCGTGAGTTCTCGGGAGCCCCATTGAGTCCTGGTGCGCGTGGCGATCTCCGTGCGCGAAGGAGCGATCTCCTGGTACTCCACTCTGACTTTGTGATCTCGCCTGTAGCGGGGCGGTGCGAGAGGCGCTGGGAACTTCAGGAGTCCTGTTGGCGGCGGCTCGGTAGGGTCAGCTCGTGCACGCCGACGAGAACGCCCCTGCCGAGGTAGCACCGACCCTGAATTGGCAGGACAGATCAACGCTGCGCTGGATCGAACAGCCCGAGGAGGTCGATTCCGCCTTTGACCGGGGCGAGCCGCTCGTCGGGGTGGGTGTGATCGCTCTGGCACTGAACCACCCGGACGGGAACGCGATCTTGCCCCGCGTTGCTCGTGCGCTGACAGCCGCAGAGCCGGAGGTGCGCCGCCAAGGCGTGGTAGCTCTGGCCCATGTCGCCCGGCTGCATCGAACCGTGGATCAGCGATGTCTCGATCTCCTGCGCGGCTTCCCTCGTGGCAACGAAGCCGACGACGACCTCTGGTCCTTCATAGACCATGGCCGTCTGCCGTTGTGGCTCTGGCGGTACCACGTCGCACAGCGGTTGACCTGGCTCGTCCGTGACAGATGGCGGCACTGAATCTCCACCCGCAGGTGGCGGGAACCAGGACGGCCACCGTGTGATCTTGGTGGGGTGTGTGGACTCTGGTTCAGCTGCCCCCGATTTCATCAGCGACGTTGCGGCGGGCGACATAGCAGTGCCGCTCTCATGAAGGCCCTGGACCCACTTGTTCCCGGGCTGGTTACCCTGCTCACCGCGCCGATCCTCCCGACGGATCCGGTCTTCCGTGTACAGGCGACGGAGATCGGCTGGGTGAGAACGCTACTGAACTTGATTGAGTGATGTCGGGGCCGCCCGCAGGGTGGCAGGGGCCAGCCCGCGCCTTCCCGGTGTGGCCGGAGCACGAGGATGATGCTCGCGTGATCCGAGACTTCCCGCCGTTGCCGTTGCCCCAGTACGCCGTGGTCCGTATCGGCTGCTCACCAGGGGTGCCTGCCGAGATCGCCGCCGATCTGCGGGAAGTCGGCGTCCCAGCAGGGCTGATCGGTTATGAGTACCAACCGCTGACTGAGGCGACGCTCCTGGACGGGATCGGTGAGAGCGGGTTGGTCGTCTTTGGGTCCAGCGGCCTGTTCGGTCGGCTCGGCGTCGATGTGGCTTCGCGTCGCGTCGTGCAGGTCCCCAAGATCGGGTCCGCGACCGCCTGGCATGTGAACAGGGATCTCGAAGCCTTCCACCGGTGCGTCGCGGGCATCATCGCCCGCTTCCCGTTCTACGAGGAAGACGAGGAGGACAGGTTCCAGGCGGTGGCGGACGAGCTTCGTCGGCTCCTCGCTGCTCTCGATACCACCGCACTCGCAGACAACGGGTTGTGGGAGACCTTGTGCGATGACGTGGCGATGGGCGACTACGCGAACTGGGAGGAGGAATGAGTCACGTCAGTCCTCCAGGGTCAGGCCGATGGTTGCGAGGCAGCCGTCGACGAGTTCTGGACGGTACTGGATCCTCTTGAGCCGACGTTTCACGGCTCGGGTGATCTGAGTGAGGTCCGCGGCGGCGAGGTTGCCGATCTCGCGTTTGACCAGTGACCAGATGCCCTCCTGTGGGTTGAGGTCCGGGGCGTAGGTGGGCAGGTGGAACACGGTGAGCCACTCGGCGTTCGCCTCGATGAACGCACGCATGCCAGCGGTCAGGTGCAGGCGGAGGTTGTCCCAGACGAGGACGATCGGGCCGCCAAGTTGGATGCGGGCGCGGACGATCAGGTCGCGGAAGTCGCGCCAGCCGAAGCCCTTCGGTTCGTCCTTGCGGCCCCGGTACTCGCGGATCGCGTAGATCAGCCGGGACCGCTCGCCCGGCTTATAGCAGGTCATGCCCGCCATAGACACCCGCCCGGAGCCGCGGCCCCTCACCCTCACGACCGGGGTCTGGCCGATCCGGCCCCAGGTTCTGGCGCGCGGCGGAGTCATCGACTGCCCGGCCTCGTCTTCGAAGACGATCCAAGCCCCGCGCTCCGCCGCGATGCTCTTACCCGCGGCCAGGTCTCCTTCTTCCATACCTCGACCGCGTCGTCATCGCGCTCGATCGCCCGCCGAGTGGGCTGCTGCCAGCTCCAGCCGTGCCGCTTCAGCAGCCGCCAGGTGCCTTCGACCGTGTAGGAGACGTGGAACAGCCGGCCGATGAGCGTCTTGATCCGTGCCAGCGTCCACCGCTGGTCCGTCCAGCCGTGAGCCAGCGGACCACGCTCCAACTCCCGCTCCAGCCTGGCGACCTGGACTTCGTTGAGCCTAGGTCTTCCCGGCGACCCCTTCGACAGAACCCCGGCCTCACCGCCCTCGCGCCAGGCCCGACGCCACCGCTCAACCGACCGCACACTGATCCGCAGGGCAGCGGCAACCTCCGCGTTCTTCTGCCCGCTCTCGAAACGATCCACGGCCTGGAGCCGCAACCGCTCCCGCGTAGTTCTCTCGGCGTCGGTCAGTCCGCCGCCCTGCGCGTACCTCACACCCCCGGGGCTACCGGTGCCGACACCCAACTGTCAGGCGAACGGCACCGACATCACCCAATCAAGTTCAGTAGCGTTCTTGGGGCTTTAGTAGGTCGGCGGCAAAGCGAAAGATCCGTTGATTTAGTGACCCTGGGAAATCACATTCCAGGGCCTCGAATATACCGGCGAGAGCTCCTCAGTCAGGGTATCCTGTTTACGATTCTATTCGTCAAAATCCACTCCCATCACCCGCTCTGGCGCCATGTACTCAAGGGAGCCGACCAGTTCGCCGGTGGTCGTCAGGGACTCGCCGTCGTCCAGGACCGCGATACCGAAGCGGGTGAGGACGGCGTTGCCGTCGCGAAGCCGCAGGACATCGGCGGGCTTGACGTCGCGATGCAGGGTGCCGACGGTATCGCGCGGCGGATCCGGACGCGGTGCTCCTCGTCGCCGTGCGGAAGGATGTGCAGTTCCTTCGCGGCGACCGGGCGGTCCAGCAGTTGGTCGCGCACGCCACACCGTGCCCATGCCACCCCGGCCGAGAACGTCGTGGAACTGATATCGGCCGGCGACCACTCGTTACGAGCCGAGTTCCGAACGCGTCGCCGCCTGATGATCGCTGTCTCCGGGTATCACGGACTTTCTCACGTTTCTCTTCCGGCGGCCTGGGCGCCCGCCGGATGTCGTTGTGTTCGAACGAGGCCGAGCACAGCGGAGCACATTGGTGGTCCTATGCGGTCAACCACCCTGTTCTGACAGGCCTTTACCGGGAGTAAGGTTCAAGCTCCCTGAGCTGGGCGTTGGTGCGCCGGGTCCGGCGGAGGCGGTCGGGCAGCGGTGTGCGGGCGTCGGGCAGCATGCGGTGGGCGAGGAACAGCGTCTTGAGGAACAGGCGGATCGCTCGCTCGCGGCGCGGCGTGATCCAGCCGATCCGGTGCAGTTGGCAGACCCGTTCTCCGGCAAGGTAGCGGGTCAGATCACGGCCGAAGGCACGTAATGGGGCCGGGAACCAGCGCTCGGCGAAGAAGTGCATCATCGCGGTGGCGACACGGTGCCCGGAATCGGTCGGCTCGTAGGGCCGGGAGTCGAATTTCCGGGCGAACTCCTCCATCGCCTGCCAGTCCTCGGGGAAGGGTTCCTCGGCCAGGGGGCCGGATTCACGTTCCAGGACGCGGAAGCCGGCCTGCGCCCAGTGGTGCCAGGCGCGTTGCATGTGTTCGGGGATGCCGGGCATACCCAACGAGGTCTGCAGTCGGTGGGCAAAGGTGGCCAGTAGGACCAGCGGGTAGACGAAGTCGTCGATGTCGTCGAAATTGCCGGGTAAGTTCGGCGTTCTTCGGGCTATGGCCCTATGGATGCGATTCAACCGCTCAGCGGCTGCGCGACCCGCCGAGCTGGACACACCGTGCACCATCCAGGCCACCAGGAAGTCGTTGCCGTCCTGGAAGCGCCGGTACGGCCTGGTCTCCAGTTTTCGCGTGTGGTCCAACGTGGCTGCCCCGAGGGCCGGTTGCATCATGTGCATGGTACCGGGATAGATCATCATCGCCAGGGCGAACTCGGGGACCCGGCGGCTGACGTAGAGCGAGATCATCCTCTCCCACTCGGTATCCGGATCCATCCGGGCCAGCTCCCGGTCCACCCACTTGTAGCCACGGCGCAAAGTCGGCTCCTCCACCTCGAGGCCATGAGCTGAACTGCCTTGGCCGCTACGGGAATTGATGCCCAGTCGGCGATGCTGCACGGAAAGACGCAGCCGTGACGAACGGGGTTCCCAATCCCAGGCCTACGCGCTCTGCGGATCCCCCACCGAAAGCACTCTCACGCCTCGGAGTCGGTCGTCGAAGTCGAAGTCCCCAGAGGATCCAGCTCCGTGGCCGTGCTCTCTCCGGCAGCGGGTAGACCCTGGCCCGCGCGCATGGGGCCGGTGCCCTGATCTGGTCTCACTGGCGCAGACGCCACGAGGCCATGGCCCGCGCCTGCCACTCCCCCAGACGAACCCATCCTGATCCGCCGTCAGCCCGCTAGACCCGAACTACGCCTCTGACCAGCAGGAACGGGGAAGTCGCACTAGAGCGCTAGCTGTTCTGTCCGGGGAGGTTGTGGACAGGTGAGCCAGGTCTCGGCTGAGGGATCTTGAACAGGTGAGGGCCTTCCGGTTCGGTGTGGATTGCGACGTCTACACCAACAGAAAGGCCCTCGTGTCCCACCGTAATGCACCCCTGACCGAGACCGGACGGCTGCGTCTGGCCCGCTGCGTCGTCGACGGCGGCTGGACCCTGCGCCGTGCCGCCGAACGCTTCCAGGTCTCGCCGACCACGGCCCAGCGGTGGGCCGACCGCTACCGTCAGTTCGGCGAGAGCGGCATGGCCGACCGCTCCAGTCGCCCCCACGCGAGCCCGCGCCGGACCCCGACCCGCACCGAACGACGAATCATCAAGGTCCGCGTCCTGCGCCGGTGGGGACCGGCCCGCATCGCACACCTGCTCCGTCTCGTGCCCTCGACCGTGCACCGCGTGCTGACCCGCTACCACCTGGCCCGCCTCACACACCTCGACCGGGCCACCGGCCGCGTCATACGCCGCTACGAACGCGACAAGCCCGGTGAACTGGTCCACGTCGACATCAAGAAACTCGGCAACATCCCCGACGGCGGCGGCCACAAGGCCCTCGGCCGGCAAGCCGGCCGAAAGACCCGCGCAAACGCCGGCTACAGCTACCTGCACACCGCCGTCGACGACCACTCCCGCCTGGCCTACAGCGAGATCCACACCGACGAGAAGAGAGAGACCGCCACCGGCTTCTGGAAACGGGCCCAGGCGTTCTTCACCTCCTGCGGGATCACCGTCGAGCGGGTCCTGACCGACAACGGCGCCTGCTACCGCTCACGCGACTGGCGAGACCTGCTGGCAGCGGCCGGGATCGCCCATAAGCGCACCCGGCCCTACCGGCCGCAGACAAACGGCAAGGTCGAACGCTTCAACCGCACCCTGCTGGACGAGTGGGCCTACGCCCGCCCCTACCGATCAGAAGCCGAGCGCCGGGAAGCGTTCCCGCAGTGGCTGCACACCTACAGTCACCACCGCGGACACACCGCGCTGAAAGGCCAACCACCCGCCAGCCGCGTCCCCAACCTCACGGGTCAGTACAGCTAGCGCCTGTTTCAGAAGTACCGGCAGACGGGGCTGACAGCGGGGGTGGGGCTGCAAGGATGCGGCCATGGAGCAGAAATTGAGTCGGCAGGAAGCTTCAGAGGCGGTCCAGGACTACGGGTGGCGCTTCTTGCTGGGCACTTTGCGAACGTCGGTCCGGGTCAGATCGCTGGCTCAGGCGACGGGCTTGGCGACGGACACTGTCGCGGTGTGCGGCGACGACGCCGACCGGCACCTTCAGGTCGATGTCCGCCCCGATCGGGTCGTCTTCACTCTGCAGTCGTTGGACCGCGCAGCGGTTACTACCCGGGATGTCGAACTCGCGCGTCTGATCTCCGCCACCGCTGACCGGGCCGGGCTTCTGCCAGAGCCCGAAATCGGAACGGGGGCACTGCGGTCCGTCCAGCTTCTGGAGATCGCGATTGATGCACTGAACATCGCCGGGATTCGGCCGTTCTGGAAGGCGGTGCTGGGCTATACGGATGAGGCGGGAGCAGAGGGACCGGAGGATCCGCTCATCGACCCGGTCGGGCAGGGCCCTGCCATCTGGTTCCAGCAGATGGACCGTGCGCGCCCACAGCGCAATCGCATCCACTTCGACATCTGTGTTCCGCATGACGAGGCACCCCGGCGGATCGAGACCGCACTGGCGGCCGGAGGCCGACTAGTGTCCGCGACCCGCGCCCCCGCTTTCTGGGTACTGGCCGACCTGGAGGGGAACGAAGCCTGCGTGACCACATGGCAGGGTCGAGACGGCTGAAACTCAGAGTGATCAAGTTCGACGCGTCATTCGACGCTGAACGTTAAAGATCAAGCTAGCCCTGGTGTCGCCCGGTGCCTGGTGCCTCACGTTGACGGAGACCTCCAGAGGGTCATCTCCCGCGTCCAGTTCGTTGGTGACCTTGCCGTGAGGCCGGTCGTTGGGAGGGAACCGCTCGAAGGTCCAACCGCTCCGTGGGGTCCGCCACCAATCGCTGACGTGGTCGACGTCCTACGGCGCTCGCCGAGCGTCTCGCCGCCTGCCCCGACAGCGCGGCGGGGTCGCGGGCTACGCCCGTGATGTCATGCGATGTCGACCATCCCGGACGCCCAGTCGTCCAGGATCCTGGAGGGGTCCAGGACAACGGGCAGTTCGGTCAGGCCCCGGAAGGCGGGGAAGGGCACGGTGAGCCACTTGGCCTCGTCCGCCGGCAGGGCCAGGGAGAGTTTCGGGAAGCGGCGGAAGAGCGAGGCCAGGGCGATCTGCATCTCCATCCTCGCCAGCGGTGCGCCGAGGCAGAAGTGCGGCCCCGTACCGAAGGCCAGGTGTTTGCTCTGTACGCCCGGCCGGGTGATGTCGAAGGTGTCGGGGTTCTCGAACGCGGCGGCGTCCCGGTTGGCCGAGGTGACCGCGATCTGTACCAGCGAACCCTTGGGAATGAGCGTCCCCGCGATGGTGATGTCCTCTAGGGCGTGGCGGAAGGTCGCGTTCTCGACCGAGCCCTCGAAGCGGATGATCTCCTCGATCGCGTTCGGGAGGAGGTCGGGCGAGTCGATCACCTGCCTGAGTTGCTCGGGGTGGGTGAGCAGGGTGTAGACGGCGTTGCCGATGAGGTAGGCGGTCGTCTTGTGGCCCGCGAACAGCAGCACCCACAGCGTGGACAGCAACTCACCGTCCGTCAGCGACTCCTGCTCGTCCTGTGTCTGGATGAGGACACTGAGCAAGTCGTCCTCGGGGGCCTGGCGCTTACGGGCGATCAGGACCTCGAAGTACTCCCGGAGAGTGTTCTCCGCCTCGGCCAGGCGATCCTTGTCCTTCTTGCTGAAACCGGTGCGCGCGACGACGCTGCACCACTGCTGGACCTCCTGCCGCTCCTCCTCGGGGACGCCGATGAGTTCGCAGATCACCTGCAGGGGCAGCGGGAAGGCGAAGGCCGACAGCAGATCGACGGGCTGCAGAGTGGAGCAGTTGTCGAGCAGCGTGTCGGTGAGCTCCTGGATCCGTGGGCGCAGCGCCTCGATACGGCGGGGCACGAAGGCACGACTGATGATCCGGCGCAGCCGCGTGTGCTTCGGCGGGTCGGCGAACAGCATGTTGTCGTCCAGGGCGATGGAGGAGTCGCCGAAGATGGACCGGTAGGCGTCGATGGCCGCGTACATGTCCTTGCTGATCCTGGGGTCGGCAAGGGCGGCCTTCGCGTCCTCGAACCGGGTGATCAGGTACGAGTGCACACCGTGCGGCGGTGTGATGCGGCAGACCGGCGCGTTCTCCCGCAGGTGCCGGTAGATGGGGTGCGGGTTGGCCCGGTACTCCGGGCAACCACGGGATGCCGCGTCCACCGCCCGGGCTGTCTCGTCCGCGATCTCCTGCTCCTGCATCTGAGTCATCGACGGCCCTTCTTCTCTTCCCACGGTGGCACAGGTCGGCTGCAAGCGTGGAATGCATTGACGCCACTCGCAAAGGGAAAACGCGATTCACCCTGACGCGGACCCACATCGTCGGCACGGCACGGAAGCGGAAAAGCAGAGTGTGCCGTCCGGGGGAAGGCTCGATTGCCGACCCCGGGTGCCTGTGACAGGTTCGGATCCAGGGCCGCCATGAATACGAATCGCTGCCCGAACTACCGCTGGGTCACTGGAGGAGGACGGGCCGTGGACACGCGCGACAAACAAATGGTGCCGGTATTGATCGTGGGCGGTTCGCTTGTCGGACTGTCCGCGTCGGTGTTTCTGGGAAGACTGGGCGTCACCCATATGGTCGCCGAGCGCCGGGCCGCCACTTCCGAACATCCCCGGGGCCGGGGGAACAACATGCGGACGATGGAGTTGTTCCGCACCGCCGGGCTGGAACCGGACATCAGAAAGGCCGCGGCCGTCCTGTCCGGCAATCACGGCATCATGCAGACGGACAAGCTGTCGGGCGGTGAGGGCAGATGGCTCTCGGCCCGTCTCACCGGCGCAGCCCCCGAGACGAACGTGTGCTCCACCCGGCGGTGCGCGTGCAGCCAGAACGACCTGGAGCCGGTCCTGCTGGCACATGCCCGTGCACTGGGCGGGGACGTGCGCTTCGGTACGGAGCTGATCTCCTTCACCGAGGACCGGGACGGCGTGACATGCGAACTGCGCGAGCGGGAGAGCGGCCGGACGTACTCGATGCGCACGGCGTACCTCCTGGCGGCCGACGGGCCGCGCAGCCCCGTGCGCGAGCGGCTGGGCATCGGGCAGAGCGGCGGGGGCGACCTGTTCCACAACGTGAGCGTGACCTTCCGCAGCAAGCTCCTCCGTCAGGTGGTCGGGGACAAGCGGTTCCTCGTGTGCTACCTGAACGGAACCGAGGGCGAAGGGGTCCTGCTGCCCGTCGACAACGAGGAGAAGTGGGTTTTCCACGTCCCGTGGTTCCCCGAGCGCGGCCAGACGCTCGAGTCCTTCACCGACACGCGTATCGCCGACCACATCAGGGCCGCCGCCGGCGTACGGGACCTGGACGTCGAGGTCACGGGACGCGCCCCGTGGCACGCGGCGGACCGGGTCGCCGACCGCTATCGGCAGGGACGCGTCTTCCTCATCGGTGACTCGGCCCACGAGATGCCCCCCACCGGCGCCTTCGGATCCAACACGGGCATCCAGGACGCGCACAACCTCGCCTGGAAGATCACGGCCGTGCTGGGCGGCTGGGCTGGAGAGGGCCTGCTGGACACCTACGAGAACGAACGGCGCCCGGTCGCTCTGGCCACGAGTGCCCGGGCCATCGAGCAGGCCGCGCGCGAGCAGCATCCCGGTTACAGCGCCGCGCAGGGTGCGGGCCAGAGCACGGACCTGATGACCGTGTCCCTCGGTTACCGCTATGTCTCCACGGCCGTGTGCGGCGCCGACACCGACGCGCCGACCATCCCGCAGGAGCTTCGTCTGCGGGCGGACCCCGGCACCCGGGCCCCGCACATGACCGTCGTGCACAACGGGGACACCAAGTCGACCATCGACCTGTACGAGCGGTGCTTCGTCCTCCTCTGCGGCCTTGCGGACGGGCCGTGGCCGTCGGCCGCCGAGGCCGCGGCGGCCAAGCTCGGCGTCCCCCTGGTGTCCTACCGCGCCGGAGCCGGCCCGGACTTCGACGTCGACACCTCGCCCGCCCTGGCCGCCGGTGCCGAGGACTGGGCCGCCACGCACGGCGTCACTCCGCAGGGTGCGGTGCTCGTACGCCCCGACGGAATGGTCGCCTGGCGCTCCGACGACCTGCCCGCGAACCCCGAGGACGAGCTGACGCACGTTCTGCACGGCCTCCTCAGCCGCTGATCCCGCTCTCCGACGCCCTCGAACCGTCCCACCACAGGGAGCCCTCCATGCCTCAAGCCGCCGAGACCGCCGCCCCGCAGGCTCCGGGCGACATAGGCCTGCGTACCGTGCCGAGCACCGACGACGCCCGGCACGAACGAATAGACGTCCACCACCACTACACCGCCCCCGAATGGGTGCGGTGGGCCGAGAAGAACGGGATCGCGGACCGTGACGGGCTGCCGCCGTGGACCCGCTGGGACGAGGCCGCCGCCCTGGACCTGATGGATCTGACCGGCACGCGCACCAGCATCCTCACCGTCGCCATGCTGGGACGCTTCCAGGACGCGGCGGCACGCAAGGAGAGCACGCGTGTCGCCCTCGAGGCCGCGGGCGAACTCACCGTCCGGCACTCCGGCCGCTTCGCCTTCTTCACACCCGTCTTCCTCGACGACGCCGACCTCTCCCGCTGGTCCGTCACCCAGGGGATGGACCAGCTCGGCGCGGTGGGCGTCAGTGCGCGCACCAGCACGGGCAGCACGTATCTGGGCGACCCCGGGCTCGATCCGATCATGGCGGAACTCGACGAACGCGCCGCTGTGATCAGCACGCACCCCATGCAGGTGAACACCTCCGGCGCCCCCGAGGGCGTACCGCCGTTCGTGTGCGACTTCCTCATGGACACGACCCGCGCCGCACTGAGCCTGATCATGAACGGCACTCTGGACCGTTTCCCGCGGCTCACGTTCATCCTCCCGCACGGCGGCGGGTACCTCCCCTACATCGCGAGTCGGATCGAGGTCTTCGGGCGCCAGCTCGTCCCCGCCGTCGATCCCAGCCGCGTCCGCGACTACCTGCACCGCTTCTACTACGACACGGCCGCGCCCATGTCCCCGTCGGCCACCCCCACTCTGCTGGCCGCCGCGGGCTCCTCCCGCATCCTCTACGGAAGCGACTGGCCGCCGACCCCCACCCGGGTGGTCGCCGATGTGACAACTCCCGCTCTGGACAGCGATCCCGCCCTCGGCGAACAGGAGCGCGGTCACATCAACCGCGGGAACGCCCTGCGCCTCCTGCCCGCCCTCTCGTCGGCCTGAGCACGCCCGGTGGGCCGTCCTCGTACCGCGTGCGTGAGTACCACCAGAATCGCTGCCCGGCTCGCTCGGTACTCGGACGGACGTTGGCCGTCGGCTCGTCTCACCGAGCCGCACGGCCGACGCGGGGGGTCACCGCCGCACAGTCCCCGCCGGCATCGAGACTCGGCAAAAGTTGCCGCGGAAGAGATTGCTCCCCTTCACGGCGTTCTGATGGACCAGGTCGGCGGGGGCGTTGCCGGTGATCCAGTTCTCGTCGCCGCGTCTTGACGCAGTACTTGTTCTCGTCACTTGTTCTCGTCACCGATCTGCCATTCTTCTCGGCCCTGGCCCGCTGCACGGTCAGGCGGTCGATGGCCAGGGAACACAGAGCGACGGTGCCCTGGGCAGCCTTCTTCTCAGGAGGCACGATCAGCCTGCGGGGACAGACACCGCGCGGTGTCAGCCCGGAGGTCTTGACGGTGGCGCTCTCGCGGTGCGCGCCGGCCTGCACCAAGACCGTGTCACCAGCACGGGCCGCGTTCACCGCCGCCCGGATCGACTCGACCGGGTGCACCGTCAGGGTTCACGGTGACGCGGCAGTCGGGAAGGCACCGGCGCCCACACCGCGGAGTACGGCGACGAACCCGACGTACCGAACATGCCTCCGGTCGGGCGTGCAGGCTCACATCACCAACCGCGTAACGGCGGTGTCGGACCAGCAGCGGTGGCAGCCCGATGCGGCCGTATCTAGGCTCGCTTACGGAAACGAGTTCGCGGGAAGGACACAAAATGCCTCAGGTAGACGAGGAAGATATCCGCGTCAGCGCAATCGATACGGCGGACCAGCCCCGAACGCTCCGGCGATTTCTGCGTTCTGCGGTCAAGGACACCATGCTGCTGCCGGTGTTCCTGGTCCTCACCGCCATGATGGTGGCACTGTGGCTCATGGGTATGCCCTTCCTGCAGGCCTTGACCATTTCGACCGCGGTGAAGATTTCCATGGTCCTGTTCGAAGCGCGTCGGCGGCCTCGCACGTCGAAGGTGTGACGCTCGGCGCCCCTCCCATCCGTCATCCTGCGGCCAGGGCGCTTCTTCGGGGTCGGGGAGCCTGTCCCTTGGGCCGTGCACTTCTCCGGTCCCGCCCGGTGTCAGGCCCCGCGCCCCACCTTCTCGCCGGCCCCGCTCTCCCCGAGGCCCCGCGGCACCGCCGCCGCGAGGTCGTCGCGTCCGGGATGCGCCCGGCGCTCCCGCAGGTCGGCCACCGCCAGGACCAGGGCCACGAGGACGATCGCCATGGCGGTGAGCAGCCCGAGCTGAAGGGCTGTCGTGGAGCGGCCGTGGTTGGCGACATGGGCGAAATAGACAGCTCCGACCACGGCGATGCCGGTGGCCGAGCCGATGCGCTGGCCGGTCTGCAGCACCCCTCCCGCTGTACCGGCACGTCGAACCGGCACAAGCATGAGTGTGAGGGTCGTGTTGGGTGAGACCGTGAGTCCGGACCCGATCCCGCCGATGACCAGCGGCAGCGCCATGGCCCAGCCCACGCCGTCCCCGGGCACCAGTTGAACGGCGACGACGACACCTAGCAGCCCGAGAGCCACCCCGCTCAGGCCGATGACGACCAGGCTGCGGCCGTGGCGCATCACCAGCCGGCCCCCTACGGCCGCGCCGACCGCCGAGGCGGCCGCGAACGGCAGGATCGTCACACCCGCGGCGAGCGCGCTGTATCCCGCGGTGTTCTGCAGGAACAGCGACAGGACGAAGAAGATGGTGGTCAACCCGGCGAAGAACATGAGGCTGATGAGAGCGCCGAGCGTGAAGGAGCGCAGAGAGAAAAGCCCGAGGTCGACCAGCGGTGCCTTCCCCAGGCGTCCCTGGGTCCTCTCCCACACCCAGAAGGCCCCGAGCAGCAGTGCGGCCACCGGAATCAGCAGCCACTTGGCCCGGCCCTGCCACTGCTGCTCCTGTACCAGGGGCAGCAGCAGGGCGAGTACGCCCGCACCGAGCAGCAGTACGCCGAACGGGTCGAACTTCTCCCGTCTGTCGTTCGGTACCGGGAGACGGGGCAGCAGCCGGTTCCCCGCCACGAGGGCCGCCACACCGATCGGCACATTGACGAAGAACACCCAGCGCCACCCGTCGGCCGTGCCGAACGCGTGGATCAGCAGTCCGCCCGCCAGCGGGCCCACCGCGGTGGACACGGCGACGACGCTGCCGTGGAAGCCGAACGCCCGGGCCCGCTCGGCACCCTGGAACATCTGCTGGATCAGCCCCGAGGTCTGCGGTGCGACCACGCCGGCGGCCGCACCCTGGATCAGCCGGCACACCACCAGCCAGGTGGGGCCGGTGGCGAGGCCGCACGCCACCGATGCGGCCGTGAACAAGGCGAGGCCGAACAACAGCGCCTGGCGGCGGCCCCGCACGTCACCCAGTCGTCCCGCCGGTGCCAGGGCGAGCCCGAAGGCGAGTGCGTACCCGGACACCACCCAGGACTGGGTGGCTGCGGAGGCGCCGAGCCCGAACTCCATGGAAGGCAGCGCCACGTTCACGATCGAGACGTCGAGCAGCGAGATGAATCCCGCGGTCAGACAGACCGCGAGCGCTTTCCACCGCCGGTCGTCGGGAGCGGACCGGTCCGTTTCTGTGGTCATGTGATCACGCTATGCAGCCGCGACCGGTCGCACCAGCCGGGGAAAGGGCGCCGGGATGCGGGATCGTCGAGCCCGGCCTCCGCGCCCGGCACGGTTGCGCGGCGACCTCGGGGGCAGCTCCCCCTCTTTCGGCCCTCTCCCCCAAGGGCAGCCCGGTAGGGTCGTGGCCTTCGGCTCGGCGCACAGCCGGAAGACGAACCGGGTGTGCGGGTGCGGTCCTCCGGCACGATCATGCCGCCGGGAGTGCTCCAGCCGCCGGGACGGTCAGGACCGCGCACGGCAAGCCGTCGACGGCACCGGGATCACCCCCAAGACCGTGCACTGGATGGCGCCTGCGGCATCGGATTACCGAGCCCACTGCCAGGGAGCCGCCATGAGCACGTCCGCCACGCCCTCGTCCCCCTCACTGCAGCGCCTGCGGCACCAGAACTATCCCCGTCACCCTGCACGGCAGCGACGGTGTACGCACGCACCCGCCCCTGCCACGAGCCGGCCTCCGCAGGGGCCAGCGCCGATGAGCCCTGGGCCACGAAGCCTTCGTCCGTGCCCGCCTGACGACCTGGCAGCGGCGCAATACCGACACCGCCGCTGCCCTTCCCTGCTGCTTGCCGCCTACAGATACCTGTTCATCACTCGGTGATCGCACTGGGGGAGCCGGGGGCCTGAGTGAGTGTCAGGTCCATCATGCCTGCTCGGACGTGGTTTGCGGTAGGACGGAGCGCACGTCCGTTCAGGCTTGTCCGGCGTGGTGGCCTGCCCGCAGACTCGTCGTCATCCACTCTCCGACGTCCGTGTCGGCATCCGTTCTCGGGTGTCGACGCGTTCGTCGTGCTGTCTCGCCGTGGGACGGGTCCAGACGGGGGGTGGAGGAACGGAGGGGATCGATGGATCAGGACATGGTCATGCGGGCGAGGGTCCAGTTGCTCAGTGCCAACAGGCGGGTGGTGCGCGGCACCGAGGGGTTGCGGATCTACCGCCTGCTGACGCAGGTCGAGCCGGAGGTGTACGGGTCGAAGCTGGCGTACGTACTGGTGGAGGCCAGCGCGTCGCCGCTGGTGCGGGAGCTGCCCGAGCAGCGGCTGGCTCTGTTGGACGAGGCGGTGGCGGTGGCGTCTGCCCTGGGCGCCGCGAATCCCTACCGGGCCAGGGTGCTGGCGAAGGCACTTGCCGCCAAGAGAGAACTCGAGGGGCGTCAGACACAACAGATGTGAGACAGGTGCCGGTAGCCCGCAGGCGCCCCTGCGGGCTCTACCAAGGGCCCAGAGGCCTACGGCCCGGCAGGGAGAGCCCGCGCGGTACGGGAGACGCACTATGGCTGGTCGTCCCGTTCCACCGTGACTTCGACGGGCAACGCCCTGAACCAGGCCGTGGGCCGCCGGCTCACCGGCTGTCGCCCTCACACCGCGGGCCGGGCTGTGTGCACTTGACGTAGGACCGGTTGCAACCCAAGTGCGCCGATGTCTAGGACAGAAACACAGACCTATTTGCTGCCTACCGTCGCCGCTGGCAATCAACATCAGCGAAAGAACCGCGATGATCGAGCAGACCAGCGCCACGCCGGAGGGCTACACCACCGTTGCGCCCTGGGTCGTCACCGACGGCACGGGGGCTTTCCTCGACTTCGTAGCCCAGGCGTTCGGGGGTGAGGAGCTCGGGCGGGTGTCGACCGAGGACGGCGTGGTCGGTCACGGTGAGATCCGCGTCGGCGACACCGTGGTGTTGGCCTTCGACCGACGCACGGACTGGCCCACCATGCCGAGCCTGCTACGTGTGTTCGTCGCCGGCGCGGAGGAGGCGTTCTCACAAGCTGTCGCAGATGGCGGCCACGTCGTCACTTCCCTGGCCGACGACGCCTTCGGACAGCGCGGAGGGCGTATCAGGGACCCCTTCGGCAACATCTGGTGGGTGGTCAGCCGCGTTGAGGACGTCTCCGAGGACTGCATGTGGAAGAGGCTGCACCCCGTATACGCCGAGTCCATGCGCGTGGCTCAGGAGACGCTCGACGCCGAGCTCAGCGGTCGGCCCCACGGACGCAGCAGCGCGCCCGTCAAGACAACCGGCTGACTCATGATGTCGAGATTCGCATAGGCCAGACCGGGGTCCAGCCAAGATAAAGCCAAAAGCCGCAACGGGGATGTCAGAGAGGGACCGTTCCCGGGACACGCCGCAAGGGCGACCGATCTTCATCCAGGGCACCTTGCTACCCCTCCGAGGGGCAACGAGGTCCACGGCGGGTCGTGCGGAGCAGCACGCCTCCCGCACCGGGCAAAAGCCCGAGGCTCTCGGGGAGGCGTGCGTACTCCTCGGGGTGGGGCTCAGCCCACCGCGTTCGCCCGCTCGGCCGCGCTCACCGACGAGAGGGGTTCGGCGACAGACTTGGCGTGGACCGGGTTTGCGTGGGTGGCCGCAACGGGGTTCGCCTGAGTGGCCGCAACCGGATTCGCGTGGGTGGCCGCAACCGGGTCCGCGTGGGTGGCCGCAACCGGGTCCGCCTGAGTGGCCGGGACCGGGTTCGCGTGAGTGGCCGCAACCGGGTCCGCCTGAGTGGCCGCAACCGGGTCCGCCTGAGTGGCCGGGACCGGGTTCGCGTGAGTGGCCGGGGTCGCGGCGCTGGCGACGCTGACCATCCCCGCGGCGGCCAGAACGGTTCCGGCGGCCACGCTGAACATAGCGCGGCGGTTATGCGAGAACTTGCGGTGCTTCGACAACGGTGTGCCTCTTCCTCGGATCGCCGGACTCCCACCTGTGCGTGGAAGCCCTTTCGGGAGAGAGGTACGGAGTCGGGCGGCGGTCAGGTTGCACGGTGCGGCGGGAAAATTCTCCTGCCCGCACCGTGCAACCCCAGAGGGCCACTCCCCGTATGTATGACAGATGGAGTGGTGCGCAAGGGAGAGGCCGGCAAAGAGTGAGGAACACGGCCCGGGAACGAGAGTTCCGGGAATTTGCCGAGGCGCGGCAGGCGCAGCTCCGACGCAGCGCCTACCTGCTCTGCGGGGACTGGCACCAGGCACAGGACCTGACCCAGACGACTTTGATGAAGTTGTACGCGGCCTGGGGACGGGTCAGCCGGGACGGCAATGCGGATGCCTACGCTCGCACCATCCTCACCCGCACCTTCATCGACCAGTGGCGCAAGCGAGGCTGGCGTGAGGAGCCGGTGAGCGAGCCACCCGATCTTCCCTCGGGCGTGTCCGGCGCACCGGAGTTGCGATTGATGATGCAAGAAGCCTTGATGGAGCTGGCGCCCCGCTACCGAGCCGTGCTGGTCCTGCGATTCTGGGAGGACTGGTCCGTTGAGCAGACCGCGCACGCACTGCGGGTGAGTCCGGGAACGGTAAAGAGCCAGAGCGCCCGCGGGCTCGCCCGGCTGCGCGAGATCGTCGAAGGCTTTGACAGTGAAGGGACCAGGAGGTGAAACCGGCCATGAATGAGCACGAGAACGACGCTCTGCACGCCGCCTTCCAGGCAGTCCTCAGCGCCGATCCGGAGCCTACGCTACCCAGCGTTGTCGACGCGGCCGTCGTCGGCGGCTTCCGGATCCGCCGCCGACGAGTTGCGCTCGCCACAGCCGGCGCACTGATCGTCGTAGCCTCCATGGCCGCCGTGGCCGTCAACCTGTCCTGGCTGGGCGGCGAACGGGCTCCGGTGCCCCTGGCCCCCGCCAGCACCGCCCACTCGACGCCGCACACACCCGAACCGGCTCGCACGGCAGCAGAGCCCCTTCCCTCCGGAGACTGACAGTCGCCGGGGCCGCCCCGGCATCAGGCTGTGGAGTCCAGGTAGATCCACACGGCCTCCGAGTTCCACTTGCGCACGCGACTGGGACCTGTACCAGTTGACCGCCACAGCCTCAAGATCATCTCCGTTGCGGCTTTTGGCCTCACCTTGGCTGGACTCCGGACCGGTGGTCAACGAGGACTTCCAGCCTGCTTCGGCAGTTTGCCAGTTGACCTGACACAGGGGTGAAGATCCTGGTAAATGGGTTTTCGACCAAGAATTCAGTCTCTCCCAGAGGCTTCACATGCTCGTTTACCCGTCCGGGCTGGACGTGTCCACGCCCTCCGGTTCCTCTCCGCCCGCCTGCGGGAACACCACCGTGGTCTAGGCACCCGACTGCGGCACCTGAGCGCAGGTCGGCAGGCCCTGCTCGCCCTCGCCGGACGGAGCGGCCTGGCCAGTTCTCCAGTCGCGCGCTCATGAGGCTCCGGCCGGGCGGCGACCACCGTCACATCGGATCCACTCGTCCAGGGCCGCCGCACATCGTCCATGTTGCTCGTCACGAAGATGAGGAGGAGTGAAGGTGAGGAGGAGGAGTACCGCGGTCCCGCCGTCGGGGGACCCGGGCCTGGCGATCACTGCGGCTGCAGCCGTTGCGATGTTCCTCGTGGTGATCGGTCTGGCGGCGGCCCAGTCGGGGCTCGGCCGACCCGCCCAACGGGAGCTCCTTCCCAAAGTGTCCGTCGCTCCCCCACAGGTACGGGAGCTCCAGCCCGCGTGGTACCGGCCCGTGGGTGGTGTACAAGGCGGGAAGCAGCGGGCGCGGCCGATCCGTCAGTGCTTCGCCGAAGACCGCGGACTGCGCTCGATCGGGTTCTCAGAGCGTGCACGCGGCGGCTGTGGCGCCCATGGAATCTGCTGGGCGGTGATGCGGCAGAAGGAGGCAGAAGAAGTACAGGGCCAAAGTATCTGTTCAGCCAGCTGCGAGACCGGGCAGGGCGAGTGCCTCTCCGGTTGCAGTGCCCCGGTTCGAGTTCTTTACTAGTAGGTACAAATCTCGCTGAACCGTGCGGTCCGTGAGGTGGCGTGGCGGAGGATTCCTTCGTCGGCGAGGGCCTCACAAGGTGTACGGGCATGGGTTGCCGCGTGTCGGCGTGCTGTGCTCTCTACAGGTCTCCCGGTGAGCTACATCATGGAAGAAGCGGACATCCTGGGACAGGTTGCTGGCAAGATCAGCATGGGTGACTGCTCGACCGGGATCGGTCCGGCCATAGCCCGTCGGTTCGTCGCCGAAGGCTCCACCGTGCACCTCACGGGCCGAAGCAGAACCTAGCTGGACACCGCCGTGGAACCCCTCGGGGACCGGGCCGTCGGCATCCAAAACGATGTCTCGAATTCCGACGAAACGACGAAGCGAGGAGTCGTGTCCCATGCTCGCCATTCACCTCACTCAGTTCGGGGAGCCGGAGAAAGGCCTGAAAGTGGTGGACGTGCCGGAGCCCCCGGCTCCCACCGCAGGACAGGCGCTGATCCAGGTCGAGTACGCCCCGCTCGACCACCACGACCTTCTCCTGGCGCAAGGCATCTACCCCGTACGCCCTGAGTTGCCGACGGCCATCGGAAACGAGGGCGTCGGGACGGTCGTGTCCGTAGGGCCCGGCGTCACGGAGGTCAGCCCCGGCGATAGGGTCCTGCTTCCCTTCGGCGTCTTTTCCTGGTCCGAGCGGGTGGTGGCCGAGGCGGCGGACCTGACCGTCGTGGACAAGTCCATCAGTCTTGAACAGGCGGCGATGCTCGCCATCAATCCCGTCAGCGCGGGGCTCCTGGTCGGCCTGCGTGACCTTCCGGCCGGTTCCTGGGTGGTGCAGAACGCGGCCAACAGCGGGGTAGGCCGGTCTGTCATCGTGTTCGCCAAGGAACGAGGGCTGCGCACGATCAACATCGTGCGCCGCGCGGAACTCGTGAGCGAACTCCGTGATCTCGGCGCCGACATCGTGGTTGTCGACTCGGCGGACGCCGGGGCACGCGTGCGGGAAGCCATCGGCTCCGATCCGGTACTACTCGGCCTCGACGGTGTCAGCGGTGCGGCGACGGCACTGTTGCTGGACGTACTGACCGACGGCGCCCTGCTGGCGATCTACGGGTATCTGAGCGGCCAGCCGTTCACGCCCGATCCTGACGTGCTGAGGACGAAGAACATCACCACGACGGAATTCTGGATGTACCAGGCCGAATTTCTCCCCCGGCTTCCGGCTCTGAACGCCGAGTCCGCGCGGCTGGTCGCCGAGGGAAGACTCGTCCTGCCTTCCGCGCCTGTCTACATGGCAGCGGATTTTCCCGAGGCACTCGCGTATTTCCGGGAGAAGGGCAAGGTCCTCCTGGACTTCAACCCGCATCGCGCATAGGTGCCACCGCACCTGCCGCCGAGGCCGGGACCATCCCGGCAGGAAGCGGCCGGAGCCGATCACACAGCCGCTGCCGGAGCGCCGGCGCGACCCCCGACACACGATCAAGGATGGGCAGCATGGCCGCACAGAGCACTATCGGCATTCTCGGCGCGGGAGAGATCGGCCGGGCCGTCGCCGACAAGGCCGTCCGTCACGGACATGAGGTACTCATCGGCAACAGCCGGGGCCCGGAGACACTCAAGGCGGTCGTGGAGCAGTTGGGGCCGAAGGCCCACGCCGTGACAGCCGAGGAGGCTGCGCAGCCGGACCTTGTCTTCCTCGCGGTGCCGTTCTCCGCCGTGCCCGACCTGACCAGCCTTACCGACTGGTCCGGGAAGACGGTCGTCGACACGACGAATCAGTTCGCCGCGGCCAACCCCTGGCGGGGCCGGTACGACGTCGGTGACCTCACGGGCAGCGAATGGGTCGCCGAGCGCCTGCCCGGAGCCCGGATCGTGAAGGCGTTCAACAGCCTGTTCGCCGCGTTCATCGCCGCGGACCCCCAGCACGAGGAAGGCCGCCAGGTGGTCTTCTACGCGGGCGACGACGCCGACGCGAAGACGGCCGTGGCCGGCTTGCTCGACGAATTCGGGTTCGCCTCCCTGGACCTCGGCGGTCTACGGGAGGGAGGCCGGCTGATGCAGCTCGACGGCCCGCTCAGCGCGAAGCACCTGCTGCTCATGGACGTCGGCTGACGCCCCGGCCGAGCCTCATACACCCCAGCGGACAGGAGGAGAATCATGAACCGTCGTGTCGTCTGGACCCGTAGCGGGACACCCGCCGACGTCCTGACCGTCATCGAGGAGCCCGAACCGGAAGCACCCGTGCACGGTCAGGTCCTCATCCGTGCCACGGCCTTCCCGGTCCACCCTGGTGATCTCCTGGGCCTCGATGCCTTCCCCGCGACGGCTGCGGGGCCGGTGCCGGTCGGCGTGGAAGGGACCGGCTTGGTGGAGGCCATCGGCCCGGATACACGCGTGGCTCCGGGCGTCGAGGTCGGTGGCCGCGTAACAGTCTTTCCCCTGCCGGGGGGATGGTCACAGTGGATCCTGGCGGACGCCGAGACTGTCGTCCCCGTGCCTGACGAGCTGTCGGACGAGGTCGCCGCGCAGATGCTGACGAACCCGCTCACCGCGGTGATGCTGCGCCGTGAGGCGGAGCAGCACCCGGCCTTGGGGTACGACGGTTATCTGGTGCAGGCCGCCGCTGGATCGTCGGTCGGGCGGCTGGTAACGGGCGTAATGCAGTACCACAACGTGGGCCTGGTCAACGTCGTCCGCAGTGACCGCGGTGCCGCCGAGTTGCGCAAGCGTTTCCCGGACGTCCCGGTCGTGGCGACAGAGAATCCGGGCTGGGCCGACGAGGTCCGCAAGGCAGCCGGCGGCCGCCCGCTCAGTGTGGCCTTCGACCCTGTCGGCGGAAAGCTGACGGAGAGCCTTCTGGACCTGTTGGCGCCGGGCGGCAGGCTGGTCATTTACGGGGAACTGGCCGAGGAGCCGATCTCGGTGCATGCGTCGACGCTGCTCTACCAGTCGTTGACGGTGCGGGGCGCGAACCTGGGCCGGTGGCTGTTGGAGGCATCCGCCGAGAGGCGGGCGTCGGACGTGGTCGCCGCGACGCTGATCGCGCTGGCGTTCAAGGACCAGTTCGACGTGGCCGCCACGTACGACCTCGGCGAGCTGGCCACCGCCGTGAAGCACGCGGTGCAGCCCGGCAAGGTCGGCACCGTCCTCATTCGCCCCTGGTAGCCGCTGCTATCAAGGGCGGGAGTCCTGCGACTTCAGTTATGGAAGCGAGGTAGCCATGAACGTGGACGACGTCCGAGAACTGGCGCTCTCCTTCGCCGGAGTCAGCGAGTCACGTCCGTTCGCCCCTGACCGCGTGGTGTTCAAGACAGTGGCGAACAACAAGGTGTTCGCCATCCTCAGCGGCCATGAGTTCCCGGACGATCAGGTGACCGTCAAGGCCGATCCGGAGCGGGTCGCCGAGTTGCAGAACCGCTTCGAGGCAGTGCACCCGGCGTACAAGCTGAACAAGCGATACTGGGTCAACATTTCGTTGGCCGGTGATGTCCCGGACGAACTGATTCGGGAGCTGATAGGGGACAGTCACGACCTGGTCGCACCATGAGCCCCCGCGCGTCCAGGTGAACAACTCGCAGACACTGCGCGGCAGGAGCATCGGCCGCTGGATACCGACACCTCCCTCGGCAGGCAGACATCCGACGTCGCCGCCGCGAAGAAGATCGCGATGGCGGCCAAGGGCCAGATGCCACCTACGGTCTCGGCGACCTGGCCGCGGCCGTGCAGCACGCGCAACGACCCGGCAAGGTCGGCACCGTCCTCTCATCTGCCCCTGCTGGACACCCCTGCCCTGCAGCTGATCGTCCTGTTAGTGGGCGACGTCCGCGACGCCCGGCGGGGCGCAACCTCCAAGGCGTGCGGCCATCGCACTGAAATACCCAAGGACCGTCCAGGTCGGGACCGCGTCACGGCGCTGAACGGTCCTCCCGCCGAGCCGGCGCCGGCTCGTTCGTGGACACGCGGGGAAGAAGGGCCAAGGCCTGCTCGGCAGCCCCGATGACAACCTCCGCTGCCGCTCCCGCCCTGCCCAGGGCCTCCAGTCCCCGCAGCACGGCAAGGAGAAGGCGTGCGAGCCCGTCCGTGTCCGCTTCGGCGTCCAACGCGCCCTCATCCTGGGCCCGGGCAAGGCAGTCCGACAGCTCGCTGTGCATTCCGCGGACAGTGGCAGCAATCCGCTCGGCGACGGTCTTGTCGACTGCGGCGAGTTCCGTGGCGCTCCTGGCCATCATGCAGCCCCGCCGCTCCACGTCCCCGCTGATCGCTTCGGCGATGCCGCACACAAAGCGTTCCAGCTGCGGGAGGGCCGGTCCCGGGCCGCGCAGAGCCGAACGCCAGGCTCCGATCGCGTCAGCGTTGTAGCTGTCCAGAGCCTGCAGGAACAGGGCGTGTTTGTCTCCGAAGGCCCCGTACAGACTTCCGCGTCCCAAGCCCGTGACAGCGCTCAGATCGTCGATGGAGGTTCGGTCGTAACCGTGGGACCAGAACTGGTCGCGAGCAGCCCGAACAACCTCCTCGTCGTCAAACTGCCGAGGCCGGGACATGGGAAAACTGTACGCCGTGTACGGGCATCACAGGCCGAAGGCAGGACAATACGGACCTGTTTCGCTGCACTCGACGCCGGCTCACCCGAACGGCAGATCCATCGACCGGGAACATCTCCCTTCCAACGCGGCGTTCACGACCACCACTCGGCCATCTCCTCGCCATCGGAGCGGCTGCCGGCCACGCCGGGCTCCTCGGGATCGAAGTGCAGCCGTCTGAGGCGATCCGGCCCCGGCCGGAACACACCCGCCATACGCGGTCGCCTCCGGGCCGCACGCGCCGGGAGCTCTGAGCCGCACGCGGCCCGGACGTGACGCCGAGTACGGCCGTCTCAGCGGCGGCACAGTCCCTGGGCCCCGTTCCGGAGCTGCTTCACGAGGATGAGGTCGTCCCCGCGGGCCAGAGTCTGGAGCAGTTGGGCGTACACGGTCGCTTCGGCGGCGAGGCCGGCCGGACTGCCCAGGACGGCGAAGGCGTCACGAACTCGAATACGGCACCGGCAGGGGACCGGGCCACCGCATCCCTCGCCCCGTCCAGCACGACACGAGCGGTGGTCAGCCGCACCCGCGGACCACCGCCGGGGCCTGGGGTGCAGGAGCGTTGCTCTTGGCCTGCCTGTCGGTCGACCGGCTGCCACGGCGCCGCCGTCCTGCGGTGTGGGTCCGAGCGGGTGCTCGTGGTGGTCTACTCCGGGACAAGGACGGTGAGCCACTCCGCTTCGCGCGGCCGGTACCCGTAGTGGTTCCACAGTCCTGAGACGATCGCCGGGACGTGGCCGGCTCCGTAGACGACGGCCACCCGGATCGGTTCGTCGCCGCGTTCCGAGTAGATCTCGCCGAGCGCGTCGAGCAGTCGCCGGTCGCGCCGGTCCGTCATCGCGTGCTCCACAGGGCTGTCGGCCATCATCTCCGCCCGCAGTGTCGACGGCAGGTCCTCGACCGCCTCGTCTTCGTCGAGGAAGGCGCGCGGACCGCGCAGCGCGAACACCAGGCCCATCACAGGGGCCGCGAGCATGAGCAGTGTGTACATCCACCACGGCAGTGCCTTCAGGTCCGCGATCGCCTCGGCCGCGGTCACGTCCGGGTTGATCACCGGTACGCCTTCGGGGAGCACCAGTTCATCGCGCTGCTCCTGCAGGCCGTTGCGCCGTCGGCGCGGGGCGAACCGGTAGGCGAGCGTGAGGGCGCTCACTCCGGCCGATCTGCCCCGGATTCCCTCGACAACTATGAGGTCGCATTCCCTCAGTCGGAGGCGGACCTGGGAGTAGAACGTCGGCGATGCCACATGCAGCATCGGGAAGATCACGAACTCAAGCGGCGTCCCTGTCCGCCTCATGCTGATCACGGCAGAGCGGACGGCGTACCCGGTCACTTCGATGATCTGCATGGTTCCTCCTTTTCTTCCTCCGTACCGCGCCGCGTTTCCCTTCCCTCTGCACCAGGACACGAGCTCCCCCGGGTCCGTGGTTCCCTCCAGGGGTCCGCTGGAGAGTCCTCGGTTCCCGCGCCCATGTGACCGTCGGCGCACCCTGCGCATGTCGGGACCGGGCTGCGGCCGAGGCTTCCGGCAAAGAACGGCGGGGCGGCGGCTCGGGCTCCGGCTTGAGGCCGTCGGCGATCGGACAGACAGTGAGAACCATGAACCGGCACCGGCAACCATCGCGGCGGACTCCGTGGATAGCGGGCGGGGCGGCCGTGGTCGCCCTGGGGGCCGGTTTGGCGGCCTGGGCGCTGGTGTCGTCCGACGGCGGCGGCAGCGCCCCCCACGCGACGCCGTCGCCCTCGGTGACGGTGTCGTCGTCTGTGACGGTGTCGCCGTCGACGCCGAGTCCGTCCTTGTCCCCTTCGCCGCGGCCGTCGGCCCTGAGTTCACCGGCCTCGGCGACGCCGAGGCCGACACACACTCCCGCGCCCAGGCCGACCCGGACCGTACGGCCGGTGCCGACCGCCACCCGGCCGGCGCCCCACCGGACGACCCCGGCTCCTCCCCCGCCGCCGGTGCACACGCCGACCACGAAGCCGGCACCTCCCCACACACCGACGCCCAGACCGTCCGTGACGCCGCCCCGACCGACCCCACCCTTGCCGACCTCACCCCGGCCGACGCCGCCTCAGCCGACGCCGCCCTGGCCGACCCCACCCCGGCCGACGCCGCCCCGGCCGACGCCGTCCCCCACGACGACGCGGCCGAGCCCTCCCCCGGTCACCTCGCAGCCTTCGCGGACACCGGTGCCCATGCCTCCGGCCCCGACGACCACCGGCAACGGACCGGGAACGACCACCTGGGTCACGTCGTCGGAGGCGGTGGCCGCCGCCAAGCGGATGGCGGCCGCCAAGGCGGTCGGCGACCCGGTCTGCTCGCTGTCGGCCGTGGGACAGCCGAACCCGAACCTCGTGCCGCAGGGCCGGCGTATCGGCATCGGGCACTACGGCGACTACTGGTGCCTGATCTGGTAGCCCGCCGCGGGCACAGCCACGGCCGGGCCGCGCCGACGCCCAGCCGTTCTCGGTGCCCCACCCGTGCGAGCCGGGGGCGGCGGTGGCGGCGGGGGTGGGCACGGCGGCGGACGGGGCGCGTCCGGTGACGCGTTCACTCGATTGGGCGATCGGTGCTTGTCTGCCTCATGCTGCCCCCTGATCGGCCGAGCGCCGTCGGCCGGCCTTCCGGCACCGACAGGGCGTCCAGCACCACCCCGTCACGACCGTGTGGCGCCAGCCGCAGGCGGCAGCCGCCCCTTCGGCGGCCGCGAACCTCACCGCGTCGTCCTCCCTGGACAGGCGACGCGGACGGGCGTCCAACAGCCACCGGCCGCCGTCCGGCGAACTCGCCAGGAAGTCAGGGTGTGCGCAGCACGTCCCCCGGTGTGCTCGAAATCCAGCCGGAACGGCTGCGACAGCACCTGCGCCACCTGCGGAAAGTCCAGCTCGAGCAGCAGTCGCTGTTCCTCCGGCGACTCGAACCCGTGAAGACGCCCCGTGGACACCATGAGCTGCAGCCCCGGAAGGTGACGCTGGCGAGCCCTTCGGGTGAAGCGCCGAACCGGATCCGAACCCGGCATCGGAACCGCTGCCAGATCTCGCGCCGGCCAGACACGTCACCGCCGGCGAACCGCAACGTCGACCGCCGCCGACGCGGCCAGCCTCGCCCTTCAGCAGCCGTTCGCCTACGGAGGCAGCGATGGAGCACGGGCCAGTCAGCTGACCCGGCCCGCACCTGTCCGACTGCACCACGGCACGCGTAGCCACCCCACCCGCACAGCATCACGAGAAGCAGCTCAAGAAGCACTGCACCGATCTGCTCACAACCCGCTGCCGACCGATCAGATCCACCCGCCTTCGTCGCAAAGGACCATCTCCCGCCCGCGCCCTTCGGCTTCTTCGGGGCCGTGTGCCTCTGCCTCGTGGACCGCACCAACCGCTCGGGCGACGTCTCCTCGATCATCCGCACAATCCACGATCAGGCCCTCGCCCGCCTGAACTCGCCTCGGAAATCGAGGCCCAGGACAAGCCACCCAGGAGGCCGTCGTGACCGTGACGGAGCAGGGTTGTTTGAGAGTGTTCACTGGGAAGGAGATGGTCGGGGGGCCTGGTCGTGCCCAATGGTTTGCGAGTTTGACGGGCCGAAGTTTGTGAGCCTGCACTCGCGTTGGGAACCCGCCGTATCGACTGGGCGGCCTGGTACGACGTTCGATAGCGAGCAGGATCACGGCCAGGGGGGACTAGTCCCGGCCCTGAAGAACACGATCGAGCGCTGCCCGGCCTGCAGGTCCCCATGTCGGCTTGCCGCCAGGAAGGCCCCGGTCTCCGTTCTGGCCCATCAACATGAGGAACAGGCTCTTCAGAGCGGCCAGCCCTCGGGCGCGCCGGATCGTCGCCTGGTCCGCGTGCGCGTACACGTCGAAGAACCGTGAGGCGGTGCCCGCGGGCAGCAGTACCCATGCGGCGGCGAGGTCCCACGCCGGATCTCCGGCGAACATGGCACCGAAGTCGACGATGCCCGAGAGCGTCCCGTCCGAGACGACGACGTTCGCCGGATGCAGGTCGCCATGCACCCAGAGGGGCGGACCCTCCCACTCGGGCGCCAAGACGGCGTCGTCCCAGACGGCCCGGACGTCGTCGGCGAGGTCGTCGGGGACAACGGCATGGAAGAAGTGGTCGAAGCCGTCCGTGCACTTCTTGGGGTGGTCGCCGCGGTCCTCACTGATCGGCGCGTCAGCGGGGGCCTCCACGTGGAGCGCCCTGAGGAAGCCCGCCAGGGTGTCGGCCGCGTGGTCGCCGCGGGTGATCGAGTCGTGGTCCAGCGGCTCGCCGGGAACCCACGTCATCACGGTCCAGTGCTTGGGGAAGCGCTCGGACGGTTCACCGAACCGCACCGGAGTCGGCACCGGGAGCGGCAGACGCGGAGCCAGCACGGGTAGCCACCGCCGCTCCTTGAGCTGGAGCTCCGGGGTGGGGTCCATGCGCTGCATGCGCACGGCCAACTCGTCCCCGAGACGCCACATGTGGTTGCCCCAGCCGCCCGCCACCTCGCGGATGGCCAGCCCTGCAAGGTCTGGATGTTGCTCCTGCAGCAGGTCGCGGACCAGGTCCGCGGTGATCTCGATCTCGGTGTCGGTCATGCGAAACCACAGTACTGGGGCAGGCGGAGCGGCTCTCGCTCGCCGGAAGGTCAAGCCGCTCAACCTTTCCTGCGAGAGATCAGCATGCAGCCGCACGTTCGCAAGCTGTCGTGCAGGTACCGGAGTTGGTGAGGTCCCTGTCCCCGAGGCCACCGGCGGAGACGATGGAGACACCGGACAGCCTGGTGGCGAGCGACCGGACGGCGGCCAGGGCGGGGGCATCGGGGGCGCAGACGGCTGGTTCGGCGGCGGCGGAGGAGGCGGCTGCAACTCGATCTCCCGGTAATGCACCAAAGGCCCCGGTGGCGGCGGAGGCGGGGCGAAACTCGTCCCGGCGGGTGCGCTGGGTCCTGGCCTCGCAAGGGCGGCAGGCCGTCATGGGGCACCGCGCCCGGACCAACGCGCCCCCGCCCAAGGCACCGCGGACCGCCCCTGACAGCTCGTCGCCCCTCCGCGAGCGCCGATGTACGTGCGGGAGAGCGATTCGGGGGTACCCGAAGCGACGTCAAGTCTCTCGCAGGCTTCAAGGGCAGCCTCCCCGCGGAGGTGTCCCGGCCGTGACCCCGCCGACGGCTGCGTGGAGTGAATTCCGGAGCGCAAGGTCCGGGCAGCCACCGAAAGGGTCGCGTCTGTGATCAACGCATCCCCTGTCTCACCCGCTCGGAGCGCCGGGAGTGACTTCGCCCGGCTGTCGAGGACGATCGCCGACAGCGGCCTGATGGGCCGCCGTCCCGGCTACTACACCGCCCGTATCGGCGCCGTGGCCGCCGTGTACGCGGGCGGCTGGGCCGCCTTCATCCTGATCGGCGCCAGCTGGTGGACCCTGGCGGTCGCGGGGGTGCTCGCCCTGACCTTCGGTCAGGTCGCTCTGGTGACCCACGACATCGCCCACCGCCAGGTGTTCCGGCTGCGCAGGACCAGCGAGTCGGCCGGCCGCGTCGCCGCGAACGCCGCGATCGGCATGGGGTTCGGCTGGTGGCAGGAGAAGCACACCCGCCACCACGCCAACCCCAACCACGAACAGCTCGACCCCGACATCGTCCCCGACCTCCTGGTCTGGACGCGGGCCCAGGCCGGCGAGGCCAGCGGACTGCCCCGGCTGATCGGCCGTTCGCAGGCCTTCCTGTTCTTCCCCCTCCTCACCCTGGAGAGCCTCAACCTGCACGTCGCAAGTGTCCGGGCGCTGAGGACGCGCTCACTCAGGAACCGGCTCGTGGAGGCGATCCTGCTCTTCGGGCACTTCGCCTGCTACCTGACCGTGGTGTTCCTGGTGCTGCCGCCCGGAATGGCGGTCGCCTTCATCGCCGTCCACCAAGGCCTCTTCGGGCTGTACCTGGGCTCGGTCTTCGCCCCCAACCACAAGGGCATGCCGATCCTCACCGGCGCGGACCGCCCGGACTTCCTGCGCCGCCAGGTCCTCACCTCCCGCAACGTGCACGGCGGCCGACTCACCGACATCGTGCTGGGCGGCCTGAACTACCAGATCGAGCACCATCTCTTCCCGAGCATGCCGACGCCCAACCTGCGCAAGGCACAGGTCATCGTCCGTCGCTACTGCGAGGAACTGGGCGTCGACTACCTGGAGACCGGTCTGGCCACCTCCTACCGGCAGGCGCTGCGCAGTCTCCACCAGGCGGGCGCCCCGCTGCGCCGCACCAAGGCCACCGCGTAAGGCTCGCCCCGTCGCTCTGTTTGGCGGCAGTCCACGGGGCGACCGCCGACATCCCCTCGGTGGCCGTGGCGCGTCGCCCACATGTACACGCACCCGTTGGCGGCCGGCCGACGGGGCTCCTTCGAATGGCGAGGCACGCGGCGGAGGATACGCGGCCTGTTCTACGAGACGCCCCCAGCGCCCCGCCCAATTGAACCTGGAGTTTCCACCGCCAACCGGTCCGTGCCGCGACCGCCTTGTCCGACGTCTCCGCCCTGCTGGGCCTCACCAACGCCGTCACTGGCTTTCTGACTTACGCATCCGGAGCGGCCCTGGCTGCTGCCGTGTTGATCACAGCCGTCGGGGGCTTCGTGAGTCTGGCCGGCATCGCGACATGACGGAACCTCCCCGACGGACTCGCGCCCTTCCTCGACGCCCAAACCCGCCGAGAATCCGACAGGCAACGCTGGAAGCTGATCAACAAGGTCCGCCCCGGACGTCGGCATCGCCTACTCCCCCGGTGACCTTGCCGCACACAGCGCCCTGGGCGACCGCCTGCCCCCGCGCCGCACGACGCGGGTGCCCGGCCACATCACCACGAGAATCGGGCCGGCCCGGGCCGTGCGCCGACGGGGCGGGAAGGCCTCCGCCGGGGCAGGCCCCAGAGGCGGCCATCCGAACTGCTGTCGATGCACGGGGTATTGACGCGTAGCTGGTCTAGTCCATACCGTCTTCAACCATCGATGGTTCAGCAGAGGAACCATCGTTCACGTATGTGAACTGCTGCCACGCCTCCCGAATGCTCTGTCTCGGTACCCCCACCTCGCGCGTCCCGCGTTCATGACAGGAGCCGTCCTGTGATCAGATCCGCCGTCAGAGCCCTCACCGCCGTTCCCGCCGTCCTCGCGACGGCTGCCGCCGCCCTCGTCGCCACCGGCGGCTCCGCGAGCGCCGCGACCAACCCCGGCCCTGGCTTCCCCGCCCACTACGCCGCGCCGTACGTCGAGACGTGGAATTCGCCCACGGCCATGACCAACGCCCGCAACGCCACAGGCCTGAAGTACTTCACGCTCGCCTTCGTCATCGACGGCGGCGGCTGCAACGCCATGTTCAACGGCGACACCCCCGTCACCGACGCCGGCTGGACTTCAGCGATCAACTCCCTGCGCGCAGCGGGCGGCGACGTCATCGCCTCCTTCGGCGGCGCCTCCGGCACCGAGGAGGCCCAGGCCTGCACCACCGTGGCCTCGCTCAAGGCCCAGTACAAGAAGGTCATCGACGCCCTCAACCTCACTCGGGTCGACTTCGACATCGAGGGCAGCGCGATCGCCGACACCGCCGCCAACGACCGCCGGAACAAGGCCCTCGCCCAGCTCCAGCAGGAGTACGCCGCCGCCGGACGCAAGTTGGACGTCCAGTACACCCTGCCGTCCATGCCGAACGGCCTGGACGGCAACGGCACGAAGTTGCTGTCCAACGCCAAGAGCAACGCGCTCAACGTCAATCTCGTCAACATCATGACGATGGACTACTACGACGGCACCCGGGACATGGGCAAGGCGGCCACCGACGCCGCCACCGCCCTGCGCACCCAGCTCGGCGCCATCTGGCCGGAGAAGTCCGACGCCCAACTGTGGGCGATGGAGGGCAACACCCCGATGATCGGGGTCAACGACGACGTCAGCGAGATCTTCACCACCGGCAACGCCACCACGCTCGCCAACTTCGCCAAGTCCAAGGGCATCCAGGAACTCGCCTTCTGGGCCCTCGGCCGCGACAAGGCGTGCGCCACCAACGGCCAGCTCTCCGACACCTGTAGCGGTACCCCGCAGAGCGCCTGGCAGTTCTCCAGCGTCCTCAACACCGTGACCGGCGGTACGACCACTCCGCCACCCACCGGCTCCACCGGCCAGATCACCGGCCTCGGCGGCAAGTGCGTGGACGTCGCGGCGGCAAACAGCGCCAACGGCACCGCCGTTCAGATGTATGACTGCAACGGCACCACGGCCCAGCAGTGGACCGTGGGTTCCGACAACACCATCCGCACCCTCGGCAAGTGCATGGACCTCAGCGCCGCCGGCACCGCCAACGGCACGAAGGTCCAGTTGTACGACTGCAACGGCACCGGTGCTCAGGTCTGGCAGCGGAGCAGTGGCGACACCCTGGTGAACCCCGCCTCCGGCAAGTGCCTCGATGTCACCGACAAGTCGACGGCCAACGGAGCCCGGCTGCAGATCTGGACCTGCGCCGGCGGCACCAACCAGCAGTTCCACCTGCCGGCCTGACAGGGAAGACCGCCCGCTGCAGCCCGACGCGACGAGTGCGCGCCGGGCTGCAGCTTGATGAGGACCGGCCCGTGACCGGCACCGGCTCTGTCCGCCGACGGGCCCGGCATGATCCGATCACGGCCATGGGAGTCCTACCACCCCGCCGCCACCGGCCACGCCTCCGGCTTCCACCCCGTCCTCAACGTCAACAGCTGACCGGCCCACAACCGCGCGCGGCCATCCCGGGCCGGCGGCGGGGTGCCCGCGCACGGAACGCCGCGCACCAGGCCGCCACGCCGTCATGCGCGCCCGGCGGCAGGCGCGAGCACATATCGGATCTGCCGCAGAGATATTTATCGGTTTCATTTCTCAATGCCATGACCAACAACTGTTGGACCTCTGAATCATCGATTCCTAGGCTCGGCCAGGCAGGCCTTCCGTACGAGAAGACCTCGACCACCTGTCTTCCACACACGGAGGGGACGACCGATGAAGCAACGCACGCTCGGCGGACAGACGGTTTCGGCGATCGGGCTCGGCGGCATGCCGATGTCCATCGAGGGCCGCCCCGACGCTGACAGATCGATCGCGACGATCCACGCCGCGCTCGACGCCGGTGTCACGCTCATCGACACAGCGGACGCGTATCACCGCGATGCCGACGAGGTCGGACACAACGAGGAGCTCATCGCCCGGGCTCTGCGCACGTATGGCCGGGGAGCGGACGACGTGCTCGTCGCGACGAAGGGCGGTCACCTGCGGCCCGGCGACGGCAGCTGGACCGTGAACGGCGATCCGGCCCATCTCAAGCAGGCCGCCAAGGAGTCGGCCAGGCGCCTGGGCGTCGAGGCGATCGGCCTCTACCAGTTCCACCGCCCCGACCCGCGCGTCCCGTACGCCGAGTCGATCGGTGCGATCCGTGACCTGCTCGACGAGGGCGTGATCGTCATGGCGGGCATCTCGAACGCGACCGTGGAGCAGATCGACGAGGCGAACGAGATCCTGGGCGGTCGCCTCGACTCGGTCCAGAACCAGTTCTCGCCCAGGTTCCGCTCCAGTCTGCGCGAGCTGGAACACTGCGCCGGACTAGGGATCGCGTTCCTGCCCTGGAGCCCACTGGGCGGCATAGCGAACGCCCCCGAACTCTCCGCGCACCAGGCCGCTTTCCGCGAGGTCGCGGACGAGGTGGGCGTCAGCGTCTACCGCGTGACCCTGGCCTGGGAGCTTGCCCTCGCGCCCGTGGTGATCCCGATTCCGGGGTCCTCTCGCCCCGAGAGCATCCGTGACTCAGCGGCCGCCACCGACGTCGAGCTCACCCCCGAGCAGATTTCCCGCCTGTCGGCGGCCTGAGGCACCCGGTACCGGCACCGAATACCCCCTTACGGACAAGGACCCGATCGTGAAGACGTTCAAACTGCCCGGCACCGACATGGTCGTCCCGAACATCGTGCTGGGCCTGATGCGCATCCAGGACAAGAGCGACGCCGAGGTGCGCGAACTCCTCGCCACCGCCCTGGACGCCGGCATCACGTTCCTCGATCACGCCGACGTGTACGGCAGCGAGCTGCACGGCTGCGAGCGCCGTTTCGCCGAGGCGATGCGGCTGAGTTCCTCGCAGCGTGAAAAATGGATCATCCAGTCGAAGGCCGGCATCGTCCGCGAAGGCCCTTACTTCGACTTCTCCTACGAACACATCGTGGAGTCGGTGGACGGTTCGCTCAAGGCTCTCGGCACCGACTACCTCGACATCCTGCTGCTGCACCGTCCCGACGCCCTGGTCGAACCCGAAGAAGTCGCGCGTGCCTTCGACGACCTCGCCACGGCCGGCAAGGTACGGGCCTTCGGCGTCTCGAACCACACCCCCCGGCAGATCGATCTGCTGCGCCGCCACGTCAGTCAGCCGCTGGTGGCGAACCAGCTCCAGCTGTCGATCACGCACGCCCCGCTCGTCGCGCAAGGCGTCGCGGCCAACATGCAGGGCCTGGACCAGTCGGTCAGCCGTGACGACGGGCTCCTGGACTACTGCCGACTGCACGACATCACCGTGCAGGCCTGGTCACCGTTCCAGGCCGGGTTCTTCGACGGCCCGTTCCTCGGCTCGGAGCGCTACCCCGAGCTCAACGCCGTCATCGACCGCCTCGCGGCGAAGTACGGTGTGCCGTCCCTTGCCATCGCGACGGCCTGGATCACCCGCCACCCTGCCCGGATGCAGGTGGTCATCGGCACGACCACACCGCAGCGCGTCGCGGACGCCGCCCTCGGATCGGACGTACCACTGACCCGTGCGGAATGGTACGAACTGTTTCGCGCCGCCGACTACATCGTGCCCTGACCGTCGGCCCAACCTGACAGTGCGGAGAAACGCCCTGGGCCACAGGTGCGCAAACCAGCGCCACGATGGCTGCGCACGCGCGGGTCTCCTGTCACAGACTCGACCGCGCGGTTCTCGGTGAGTCGGCGCTGGCAAACCCGGCCCGGCTGGACGGCGTCTGCGGTATGCAGTTCAGCGACGGCTGTGCGGAGCCACCTTGCATCGCAACTCACCGGTCTCCGTCAGAGAACTCGTCGACAGAGTCCTTCGCGCTGCGCATCAGGCGAAGGAGGCGTCTGATGCGCAGCGTCGGAGGGTAGGGCCTCGGCCTCGCCCAGCCGTCGGCGTCGACGGTGGCCGGCAGTCGCTCGCGGTCACGCAGCAGCCCGGGCAACCCAGCCCTGGAGCGCGGTCCACTCCTCGGTCAATCCCCTGGCCGGTGTGCCTGGTTCGCCTCGCGGAGGGCCTCCCAGGCGTCCGCCACAGGGCCGACGTGCCCGAGCTTGTCGGGGTTGTTCACCGTGCGGATCGTCTGGATCTGCCCACCGAGTACGTCAAGTGACCACGTACTGAGAACCCGGCCATCTCGGTCGCGGAAGATCGCGCCCGGCTGGCCGTTCACCTGCTGCGGCTCGACAACGCCACCGCTCCTGATCACCAGCGGGACAAACGACGCCAGCGCCCGGAGCACGTTCTCGGCACCAAGGATGACGGGCTTGAACTGCGGGGCCCTGCCGCCGCTGTCGCCGATCATGTGAACGTCGGCGGCCAGCAGCTCGGTCAGCCCGTCGACGTCTCCTTCGCGGAAGGCGTCGAAGAAGCGTTCCGCGAGTTTCTCGCGTTCCTTCCGGTCCGCCTCGAACCGGACCCGGCCCGCGTCCATGTGACGGCGTGCCCGCACCGCGAGCTGGTGGCACGCCGCTTCCGACCGTCCCACGGCCGATGCGATCTCCGGGAAGCCGAAGGCGAACACCTCCCTCAGTACGAAGACCGCGCGCTCCAGCGGGGTGAGCCGCTCCAGCAGGAGCAGGGCCGCCATCGACACCGAGTCCGCCAGCTCCGCCGACCGCACCGGATCCTCGTACGGGTCGGTCAGCAGCGGTTCAGGGAGCCACGGTCCGACATACTCCTCCCGCCGGACGCGGGCCGAGCGCAGCACGTCGATCGAGATCCGGGTGACCACTGTCGACAGGAACGCCCTGGGCGACCCAGGCCGGGTGGAAGCGGCCTGGTAGCGCAGCCATGTCTCCTGGACCGCGTCCTCTGCCTCGCTCACACTGCCCAGGATCCGGTAGGCGATCGAGAACATCAGCGGCCGCAGCTCCTGGAACTCCTCTGTCTTCGTCACGCCGGATTCTCCTTGTTCGTATGCACCTTGACCGGGCCTGATGTACGGACTTGTTCCAACTCCACTCGCACGTTCGACGATGGAACCCACAGCCCCTGCACCCGCGTCCTCTCGCTGAACAGGACCGGACAAGGGCCCCAGTTCCGATCGTGCGGTGAGGTGGCCGGACCGATACCGCGCAGCTGTCCGGGGCCACCATCACCAGGGAACCGGACCCTCCTCACTGAAGAACCCTCCGGTCGGTCCGTCCGCGCCGAGCATGGCCAGGCGCACCACGGATGCGGCGCCCTGCGTGACCGTGAGGAACCCGGTGTGGTTGTTGCTGTCCGTGTCGACGAACCCGGGAGCGACCGCGTTGACCCGGATGCCCTCGCTCCGCAGCTCATTGGCGTACTGCACGGTCAGGGCTGTCAGCGCGGTCTTGGACGGCGAATACGCGGCGGACGGCAGCAGTTCCGTGAAGGGGCCGTCCGGATCGCTGGTGAGAGTCAGCGACGCGGCGTGACTGCTGACGTTGACGACGCGTGGCGCCGTTGACCGCCGCAACAACGGCAGCATGGCATTGGTCACTTGGATCACCCCGAAGACGTTGGTCTCGAACACCGCCCGAACCATGTCCAGATCGACGGAGCTGGGGACCTGATCGTGGGCGTCTTCGGGCGACACCTGTCCGGAGCCGGTGATTCCGGCGTTGTTGATCAGTACGTCGAGATGGCCGAAGCACTCCTCAAGCTGCCTTCGCGGCCGCTTGGACGGTGGCCTGGTCAGTGACGTCCAAGGTGACCGCACGCGCATCGCCGCCGGCCGCGCGCACCGCCGCAGCGGCCTCCTCGCCGCGCAGCGGGTCTCTGGCCCCGATCACGACCGCCAAACCCAGCCCGGCGAGTTGCCCGGCAACGCCGCGGCCGATCCCCTTGTTCGCCCCGGTGATCAGCGCGACCTCCTGGTGCGTGCTCTCCTCGCTCATCATCTGCTCCTTGTCGACGGGGGCGGGTTCCTCTCAGAACCTCTCTTCACAGCCTGAGACGAGACAGCCAGGCCATCTCTGACATGCGGGCTCCGACATGCGGGCTCTGACATGCGGCCACGAGGAGCTCCTCACCCAGGAGTGGTCCGGCCGAGGTCACGCAAGTGGGGCGAGTGGGCAGGAGGCCGACGGCGGTCAGCCCTGTCTGCGCTCGCCTGCAGGGCAAGTCCGGAGTGGGGCCACCGGCGTGGGACGCAGGGGCGGTACGGCGGCGGCATGGCTGCTTGCGGCACTGCCGGACATCTACGTCCAGGGGCCGCCGGTCAGCGTTCCCCCCGCCCGCCGGCCGCAGAACCAGCAGACACTCTCCGACCGTTGCTCATCGGCCTGTGACCTGCGATGATCCAACCTCGAACCGTGATCATGGGGGAGTCCGAGCGTGGGACCTTTGAGACCAGGCAGCCGCACCACAGTGTCCTGCCGGAGCGTGAAAGGACCACGTATCGCGCTGCCGGCCGCGCTGGCCGTCAGTGCCATCTTCGTTACGGGGTGCGGAGGTTCCGGCGATGAAGGACTGCCGGTTCGGTTGGTCAATGAGTCGGCCTGGGATGCTCACGTGCTCGGTTGTCCGGCATGCGGAGAGCGCGGTGTTGTGGTCGAGGGAGATCCCGACCGAACTCCGGGCGGGGGCGGCGGTACGTACTTCGGGTGGACCGAAGAACACGCATGGCCTGTGACGTACAAGGTGGTCGTCCGGGGAGTGGAGTCGGTCTGCCCAGTCATCGACCCCGAGCCCGGCAAAGCAGAGGGGGCTGTCGGCACCCGGGACGTCATCTACGTGGTAAACAAGACCGGGAAGTGCGTCGCAGGCCCAGCGAGTCTGGACGCCCTGTGACGCCGACATGTGCGGGATCAGCCGCCTCAAAGCGCGACACGAATTCGCGGAGGGTCCCACCGGCAGCCTGGTAGCCCTTCTCCGTAGGCGGTGACGAGGCCGACACCGAACCCCGCCGCGAGCCGGCCGTAGGCGTGCCGTGCCCGCATCGCGGGTGAGCCGGCGTCAGCAGGTCCTGGTGGTCGGCGCTTGGACGTCGCCGGCGGGCGCCGCGTCGCCGAAGGCGGGCCCGCAGCCGAGCCGGCACCCGTGGCCATCGACGACGCCTTCCGCATCGAACGGCAGGCGACAGACGACTGTGACTACCGCCTGAAGTCTGCGCTCCACAGGCGTGGACCTGCCCGAACCCTACGCGGCTCGCTTCGCAGAGCCGTTGCCCGTGGGCTCCGGCCCTCCTGTCCACCAGCCGCACTCACGCGTCCGGCGGTGGATACACCCGCCGCGCGGGCTTGTCGGGCCCGCGGCAGGGTTCAAGGTGCGAGGAAGGCGTTACGACCCTGGCCTTCGTCGACCCCGGGCAATGTCACCGGGTCAGCACCCGGTCCGTCCGTGACGCGAGGCGCCGACCATGTGGAGGTGTGCCGGGAACAGCCGGCCGGTGTATGTCTCGCCGATGTGGAGGACGAGGAAGACCCGCCTCGTGAGGCACGCGACCGTGGCCGCCACCGGTCGGCAAGGGCGCCGCGGTGACGCGGTCCTGGGGTGCGGGCGAAGGTGACCGGTGGGATTCTGTACTTCCTGGAACCCAAAGGGCGACAGCGCGGGCCCTAGGCACTGGCAGTTGCCCGAGGTGGTTGAAGTGATGGGCACCACGAGAGCAGGACGTCCACGACGACGGTCCCTCACGCCGCTGGCCGCCGCCGTCAACGGCGTCGCCGCCGGCGTCGCGGGGACGGTGTGCATGGATGCCGCGCGCTATCTGCGATATCGACACGCAGGAGGCACCGAAAGTCCCAAGGACTGGGAATTCGCGCCGGTCGAAGGCTGGGAAGAGGCGCCGGATCCGGGCAAGGTGGCGAAGCGGCTGTTGGAGGGGTTCACACAGCGCGAGATCCCTGACCGGTGGGCTTGGCTCATGAGCACCTTGATGCACTGGTCCTACGGGTCCGCCTGGGGAGCGCTGTACGGGATTGTTGCCGGATCGGCCCGGCGCCCGCACCCGTTGCTCGGCATTCCCTTCGGCGCGACTGTGTGGGCCAGTGCGTATCTGGTCCTCCCTCAGGCCGGGCTCTACAAGCCGATCTGGAAATACAGCCCGAAGACATTGACTGAAGACCTGAGCGCCCACCTCGCGTTCGGTCTGGGAGCCGGCACCTGCTTCTGGCTCACCAGCAGATGCTGCTGACGCGGCGCTCTGAGAGAGTCTCCGCACACCACGCCACCCTGATCTTCCCTGATCTTGTGTCTTCAACGGTCGCCTCAATGACGGTGGCGAGGACGGCGGAGTCGGTACGGGCGCGCAGGTAGCCGTAGGTCACTGCTGCGACGGCTACGGGTCGACGGCCCAGCACCGGATCGTCCAGGGCAGCATCAGCAGAGCCCATGTGCTGGCATGCGCATCGGACTCGTAGCGGCGGGCGGCCGCTGTCACGTCGGCGCGGACGTCGGTGCCGGCAAGGAGCCGGATTCTCCGCCAGGTGTCACTGGGGCAGAACGCGTACGTCGGCCCGGAGCCGCCGCCGACTCCGTACCCTGGCGGCATGCGCATGCGCCCCACCCTGAGCTGGACCCCTGCCGTGGATCTGCCGCCGGGCACCACCGACCTGGAGCCGGTCGTCGACGCGCTGAGCACCGGCGGTGTGCTGGTGCTCAGCGGCGCGGGCATCTCCACGGAATCAGGCATCCCGGACTACCGGGGCAAGGGCGGGAGCCTGAGCCGGCACACCCCGATGACCTACCAGGACTTCACCGGCAGCGCCCACGCGCGGCGCCGCTACTGGGCGCGCAGCCACCTCGGCTGGCGCACCTTCGGTCGAGCCCTCCCCAATGCCGGGCACCTGGCCGTCGCCGCTTTCGCACGGCACGCCCACGTCTCGGCTGTGATCACCCAGAACGTCGACGGACTGCACCAGGCCGCCGGCAGCGAGGGCGTCGTGGAACTCCACGGCAGCCTCGACCGTGTCGTCTGTCTCTCCTGCGGCGACTTCATCCCGCGCCGTGAACTCGCACGGCGGTTGGAGGCCGAGAACCCGGGCTTCGACCCGGTGGCCGCCGGGATCAACCCGGATGGTGACGCCGACCTCACCGACGCGCAGGTCGGGGATTTCCGCATCGTGCCCTGCGCCCACTGCGGCGGCGTCCTCAAACCGGACGTGGTGTTCTTCGGCGAGGCGGTTCCGCCGCAGCGCGTCGAGCACTGCCGACGGCTGGTCCGTGAGGCGTCCTCACTGCTGGTTCTGGGCTCCTCGCTGACGGTGATGTCCGGGCTCCGGTTCGTCCGCCAGGCACACCAGGAGGGAAAGCCGGTGCTCATCGTCAACCAGGACCCGACCCGGGGCGACCCGCACGCCGTCACCCGGGTCGCGCTCCCCCTGGGGTCGGCCCTGACCACCGTGGCCCACCGGCTGGGTATCCCGGTCGGCAGCGGGTCCGCGGACTGAGGCGCCCCCGGGGGTATTCACAGCCGTGACCGCGGAATCACCTCGGGTACACCACCGGCACTGCCGTGGGGACGGGTGAAACCATGGCCGCCCGGTCGACGTGCTCCGATTCGACCGCATCGTCCTGAACGGTCACAGCCGTTTCCCCTGGAGGGGAAGGTCGATTCCGCACCGGAGCGGGTGCTAAAGCCTCCAGCTCCGGAGCTGGTCGGCGACGTCCTGGACGCTGATTCGGGTGTCTCGTACCTTGCGGACCAGGTCGGACAGGGCGCCGTAGGGGGGATCGATGCCTTCGCCTGCCTGCGCCATGTACTGGGCGGCGATGAATGCGGCGTACAGGCTGTTGCGGTGCGGGAGCGGCTCCAGGCGCACGATGGTGTGCAGCAGGGCCGCGGCGCGCCAGGCCGTGTCCGGGTCGGAGGTCGCGAGGGTGGGCATCCGGGTCTTGTGGCGGGCGACGGCGGCGACCAGCGCGGAGTAGTCCGCCACGGTCAGGTCGTCGTGGCCGAGCGCGTTCTCCTGGACGTCCAGCAGCCAGGAAACGTCGATGTAGAGGGGCGGCATCAGGCGGCAGCGGTCCCGTTGTCGCGTTCGGCGGGCGGCACTTCGTCGGGGAAAGCCTCGTCGAACTCGCCGCGCAGCCGCTCCGCCCATTCGGTGGCGCCGGCGACGAATCGCTTGCGCTGCATCTCGCGGATTCCGAGGTCGTGCAGGTACTGCTTGAGGCTCTTGCCCTCGGCGGCGGCCGCGGCCCGCACACCTTCGAGTTCCTCTTCTGTGAAGGACACGTTCAGGGATGGCATACCCGTGATGGTACCTAGTAGGTGCCTGTCATTGAAGCGGGATGCCGGACCCGACATGTTCCACCCGCGCACGGACCTTGCGGTGCTCGCCGTCGTCGTCCTCCTCGGACGAGCGCCGCCACCGTCGCCCAGCGCGGTCACCCCCTCGCAATGCCGGCCGGACGCACCGGCCGCGGGCCGAGCCGCCCTCACCTCCGGCAGTGGTGGAAAGCGGCGCATGCGGACAGAATTGTGATCAGTAGAACCGCACTCCCGCACTCTCACAGCCACGCGCCTCGAGGCCGGTGTCCCGCCCACGGAAGGTGGAAGACATGCGGCACTACGATCTCGTCATCCTGGGGGCAGGCAGCGGCAACATGCTGCTGTCCGAGGAATTCGACCGCCTGCGGACCGCCATCGTCGAACCGGACCGTTTCGGCGGCACATGTCTGAACAGGGGGTGCATACCGAGCAAGATGTTCGTCGTCGCCGCGGACGCCGCCGAGGGCGCGCGGACGGCACGGCGCCTCGGCGTCCACGCGAGCGTCTCGCACGTCGACTGGAAGTCCGTCCGGGACCGCGTGTTCGACCGCATCGATCCGCTGCACGAGAGTGCGGTGGAATACCGCAGACACCAGGGCGTCGACGTGTTCACCGAGGCGGCCCGATTCGTCGCTCCGAAGGTGCTGGAGGTCGGGACGGAGCGGATCACCGCCGAGACGTTCGTCGTCGCGGTCGGGTCGCGGCCGGTGGTGCCGGACGTCCCCGGCCTCGACACCGTCGCCTTCCACACCTCGGACACGATCATGAGGATCGACGCCCTGCCCGCTTCCATGCTGGTACTCGGCGGCGGCTTCATCGCGGCCGAGTTCGGCCACGTGTTCACATCGTTCGGCGTGGACATCACGATCGTGCAGCGCGGGCCACGCCTGCTCATGGCGGAGGACGAGCAGGTCTCGCAGCGCTTCACCGAGCTCGCCTCACAGCGGCGCCGCGTACTGCTCGGCGCCGAGGTCACCTCGGTCGTGCCGAAGGGGGACGGCGTGGCGGCGGTGGTGGCGTCTCCGGACGGTGAGCACGCGGTCGAGGCCGACATGCTGCTGGTGTGCGTCGGCCGCAGACCCAACACCGACCGGCTGCGGGCCGTCGACGGCGGACTGGAGCTGGACGAACACGGTCACATCGTCACCGACGACGCCTACCGCACGTCCGTGCCCGGGGTGTGGGCACTCGGTGACGTGGTGAACCACTTCCAGCTCAAGCACGTGGCGAACGCCGAGTCGCGGGTGGTGCGGCACAACATCCTCCATCCGCAGGACGTGCGGACGCTGCCGAACAGGGTGGCACCGCACGCGGTGTTCACCAGCCCGCAGATCGCCAGTATCGGTCTCACGGAACAGGAGGCGCGGCGGCGCGGCATCGACTGCCTGGTGAGCGTTCGCGACTACGCCCAGACCGCCTACGGATGGGCCCTGGAGGACACCACCAGTTTCGTCAAACTCCTCGCGAGTCCTGCCGATCGCATGCTCCTGGGCGCGCACATCATCGGGCCCCAGGCCGCGACGCTCATCCAGCCCCTGATCCAGGCCATGTCCCTGGGACTGACGGTGGACCGGATCGGGCACGACGTCCTGTACATCCACCCGGCTCTGACGGAGGCCGTCGAGCAGGCGCTGCTGGACCTGTAGTCGGGCGTAGCGGACGGGACACACCGAGGGAACGGGACGCCCTCCCCACGGAGGGCCTCCGTGTTGGCTTGCCGCGGGCAAGCGCGGCGCGCTCGTGCGAGGGAAAGCCGCCGCCGGGTGCCGCGGGTGGTCGCCGGGTGAGGTTGAAAGGGACTTGGCGTTCGGTGGTGCCCGCCGGGATGGTGCGGACCTGTCCCCCGACGTGGCCGTAGGCGCCGAGTCGCCAGCGACGGCGACGGCGACGGCAACGGCAACGGCAACGGCAACGGCAACGGCAACGGCGACACTCCGGGGGCGGCTCGCCAGAGACCTCACCCGCGGCTGCCCGGACGTACGGGTCTCGCGCCGTGCGGTTCTCGGGACACGGCGCCGCTGACGGTGGGTCTCAGCACCGGGCCCGTTGCCGGACCCGCGTCTGCTGACGGTGGGCGTCCACTCCGGGACCGACCCGCGCGGCCCCCGGCACGGTGTGGCCGACGGCCTCGGTGACCGCTCGCGGAGCCGGACCGCCGTGACCGTGCGGCCCACGTACAAGGTGGTGAGCCCGGTCCGGCGGTGACGGCGAGGACGATCAGGCGGCGACGTCGAGGACGACACGGAACCGCGCCTTCCCGGAGAGCATCCGCTCGTAGGCGTCCATGGCCCGCTCGAAGGGCATCGTCTCGATGGTGGGGCGGATGCCGTGGGCCAGGCTGAAGCCGAGGTTGTCCTCGTTCTCGATCGACGAACCGGTCAGGCTGCCGACGATGCTCCGGGTGCCGAAGATCAGGTCAGCGGTGGCCACCGACAGCGGATCGGGCGCGGCACCCACGACGACGAGCTTCCCACCGGGGGCCAGACCGCGCAGCAGCGGGTTCATGGACGCACCGCTCGACGCCGTGGCGACGACGAGCGAGGCGCCGCCCAGGTCGGCCAGCGCCGCGCCGGGGTCCGTCTCCGAGCTGTCGATGTACTCGTGAGCACCCAGTTCACGGGCGAGCGGCTCCTTGTCCTTGCCGCGGGCGACGGCGGCGACGCGGTAGCCGAGGCTGCGCGCGTACTGGAGGGCGAGGTGTCCCAGCCCGCCGATCCCCTGCACGGCCACCAGGCTGCCCGCCCGGACGGAGTCCTGCTGGAGCGCGGAGAAGGTGGTCAGTCCAGCGCACAGCAGCGGGGCGGCCTCGGCCGCGGACATGCCGTCGGGAATGCGGACCAGTCCGCTGGCACGCGCGTAGGTCACTTCGGCGTAACCCCCGTCGATGTTCGTGCCGGTCTGCCCCTGGTCGAGGCAGTTGACGAAGTCGCCCCGGCGGCACGGCTCGCACTCCCCGCAGTGTCCGTTCAGGAAGCCGACTCCGACGCGGTCGCCGGGGTGCCAGGCGGTGACGCCCGGCCCCACGGCGTCGATCACGCCGACGATCTCGTGGCCGGGCACGATCGGACTCGACGGGTCGGCACGCAGGCCCTCCACGGCAAGGACGTCGCTGTGGCAGACGCCGCAGGTCTCCACCCGGAGCCGGACGTGTCCGGGCGCCGGGTCGACCAGCTCGCGCTCGACCAGCCGGAGGCTGTGGACTCCGGTGGCCTCGAAGGCTCGGTAGGTGGTGGACATAGTGAGGCTCCTTGGTACCGCCCGGCCGGCACGGGCCGGCGGGCTCAGTGTGACGGCGTTCCCTTCAATATGACCAGTCGTCTTAACCGGCGTCAAGCCCGTCCGGACAAGGTGCGCGGCCCCGCGATCCGGGCTTGACAGTGGCCAAGACGACCGGACATATTGAAGGAGAGGTGATCAGATTGGCACGCGCATCGAAGCGTGAGGAGATCGCGCAGGCGGCCCTGGAGCAGTTCCGCACTCGGGGCTTCAACGCCACCGGCATCAGCGACATCACCTCGGCCGCCGGCGCCCCCAAGGGCTCTTTCTACAACCACTTCGCCAGCAAGGAGGACTGCGCCCTGGAGGCGCTCAACCGCTATGCCGCCGGTCTGCGCTTCGACATGCTCGACACGGCCGGGCGTCCTCCGCTGGAACGGCTCCGGACGCACTTCGAGTTCATGGGCTCGGACACGGTGGACAGCGGCTTCGTCCGCGGATGCCTGGTCGGCAATTTCGGCGCCGAGGTGGCCGACCACTCGGAGGAGATCCGCTCGGCGGTCCAGCGCGGCTTCCAGCAGTGGGCCTCGCACATCGAGCGCGTGCTTGCCGAGGCCCAGGAATCGGGCGAAGTCAGTGCCTCGCTCGACGTGTCGGCGACCGCGCTCTTCGTCCTCAGCGCCTGGGAAGGTGCCCTGATCGCGGCCCGCGCCGACAAGTCCTCCGCCCCCGTCGACGCGTTCTTCCACATGGTGTTCGACGTCGTGCTGCGCTGAGCCTGCCTGCCACCGTCACGGCTGCTCTTCGAGAGGGTCGTCCGCCCTTGAACCGATGTCGGTGACAGGACCTCGAAGCGGGCGTCCTGCACCGTCACTGCGGAGGAGTGGGCCGGCCCGCTCCCGGTGTCCGCCGCCCCCACGCCCAGGGTGACCAGGCAGAGCCCCGCGCCGCGATGGCCACCGTCCGACGACGACGGGGCGGTGCGGTCTGCGGCGGGATCTCGGCAAGGAGGGGCTCACAGCACTCTCCGTCTGCGGCCAAGCCATGTCTGGGCGACCACCACCACGGCCAGGAACGCCCCGCTGACCACCTGCTGGTAGGCGGAGTCGAGCGAGCCGATCTGGTTGATCACGTTCTGGATGACCTTCAGCAACAGCACCCCGACGAGGGAGCCGCTGATGAAGCCGAAACCGCCGCTGAGCAGGGTGCCGCCGATGACCACGGCGGAGATGGCCTCCAGCTCCATGCCGCTGCCGAGAATGGTCACGCCGGACAGCAGCCAGGCCGCGTTGAGCGCGCCGGCGAGCCCGGCGCACAGGCCCGAGAGCGTGTAGACGGAGATCTTCGTACGGGCCACCGGCGCGCCCATCAGGGCTCCCGCGTCCTCGTTGCCGCCGACCGCGTAGACGTACTGCCCGAATCTGGTCCGGCGCAGCACGACCGCGCCGAGCACGAACAGCACCGCGGTGATCCACACGGGCACTCCGATGCCGCCCAGGGAGCCCTGTCCGAGGGTGGCGAAGAAGGAGTCCTTGTCGACGAGATACGTCTTCGAGCCCTCGTCGGTGATGGCCAGCAGGATGCCCCGGGCGCCCAGCATCGCCGCCAGGGTGACGATGAACGGCGCGAGCCGGACCCGTGCGATCAGCACTCCGTTGACCAGACCGATCAGTCCGCAGACGGCGAGCGGCAGCAGCAGGGCCACCGCCGTGCCGTACCGAGAGCCCCAGGCGGCGAGGACGCCGCCGAGGGCGAACAGCGAGCCCACCGACAGGTCGATGCCGCCGGTGACGATCACGAACGTCATGCCGAGGGCGACCACGGCGAGGAACGCCGAGGACAGCGCCATGTTCTCCAGGTTGTCGCCCGTCAGGAAGGTGTCGAAGCTCAGCGACGCCACGACCATGGCGATCACGAGGGTGACCAGGGCGCCGTGTTGCTGCGCGAGCCCGCTCAGCCGCTCGGAGCGGCTCGTGTACCCGGTGCCGGCGCCCTTGCGGCTCACGGTGTCGGTCGGCATTCCGGCCTCTTCGGTCTGCGTGGTCATCGCCTGCCTCGTTCCCGGGCCGCGTAGACGGCGAGGACGATCACCACGGCCTGGGCGATCTGGGTCCACGACGGCGGCAGATCGTGCTTGATGAGGGTGGTGGTGAGCAGCTGGATGAGCGCGGCACCCGCGACGGTGCCGCCGATGCGGACCCGTCCGCCGCTGAGCGGGGTGCCGCCGACGACCACGGCGGTGATGGCGGACAGTTCCATCAGGGTGCCGAGGGAGGTGGGGTCGCTGGCGGCGAGGCGGGCGGTGGCCAGCACGCCCGCGATCGCGGCGAGGGCGCCGGAGCAGACGTAGACCACGACCAGGACCCGGCGTACCGGGAGTCCTGCGAGCCGGGCCGCCGGGCGGCTGTCGCCGATGGCCAGGACCTGCCGTCCGAAGGTGGTGCGGCGCATCACGAACGCGACCAGCACCGCGAGCGCCGCGGCGATGAGGACCAGGTAGGGCACGCCGAGCACGTCGCCGGAGCCGAGTGCCGCAAGCCCCGGGTCGCGTACGTCCTTGAGCTGGGGCAGCAGGACCAGGGCCAGTCCGCGTCCGGCGACCATCAGGGCGAGGGTGGCGACGATGGGCTGGACGCCGACGAACGCGATCAGCGCGCCGTTCGCGACGCCGACCACGGCGCCCGCGATCACCGCGATCAGCGTGGCGATCCAGGGTCCGTAGCCGAGGTAGAGCGAGAGCAGGGAGGTGGCCAGGGCCATCACCGAGCCCACCGACAGATCGACGCCCTCGGTGCCGATCGCCAGCGCCATGCCCAGGGCGACGATCAGGACGGGGGCGAGCTGGACGGCCTGGGTGCGGAAGTTCTCCGCGGAGGCGAAGTGGGGGGTGAAGGCGAAGTTGAACAGCAGGAGTACCAGGACGCCGGTGTACACGCCGTAGTCCTGGAGCAGGCGCAGCAGCCGGGTACGGTCCAGCGTGCCGCGCGCGAGGGTGAGTTCAGTCATCGCTTTCTCCAGCGGGTACGGCGGCGATGGCGCGCATCAGCTCGCCCTCGGTGACGGCGTCACCGGTCAGCTCGCGGACCACGACGCCGTCCTTGAGGACCACCACGCGGTCGCTGCCCTCGATCAGTTCCTCGGTGTCGGAGGAGATCAGCAGTACGGCGAGGCCGTCGTCGGCGAGTTCGTCGATGAGTGCCTGTACCTCGGCCTTGGCGCCGACGTCGATGCCGCGGGTCGGCTCGTCCAGGAGCAGGACCTTGGGGTGCAGGGCCAGCCAGCGGGCCAGCAGAACCTTCTGCTGGTTGCCGCCGGAGAGTTCGCCGACCTTCTGGTGCGCTCCCGCGGCTTTGATCCGGAGCCGTTTCATGAACGTGTCCACGATCCGGTCGACGCGGGCGTCGTCGACGAGGCCGAAGCGGGACAGCCCGGGCAGTGCGGCGAGCGCGATGTTCTCGCGGACCGACAGGCCCGGCAGGATGCCCTCGCTCTTGCGGTCCTCCGGCAGCAGGCTGATGCCGGCGCGGATCGCGGCGGCGGTCGAGCCCGCCCGTACCGGGACGCCGGCGACGGCGACCCGGCCGGTGTCGGTGGGCAGGGCCCCGGCGATGGCCTTCGCGGTCTCACTGCGGCCGGAGCCGAGCAGCCCGCCCAGGCCCACGACCTCGCCGGGCCGTACCGCCAGCGACACGTTCCGCAGACTGTGACGTACCGTCAACTCGGTGGCGGTGAGCACGGGTTCGGTTTCGGTGTCGTGCGAGCCGGAGAATTTGGTCATGCCCTCCGCGCGCACCTCGCCGATCTCCCGGCCGAGCATCATGGCCACCAGCCGCAGCCGGTCGAGCTCGACGAGCGGGCCGGTGTGCACGGCGCGTCCGTCGCGCAGGACGGTGATCGTGTCGCAGAGTTCGTACAGTTCGTCCAGGCGGTGGCTGACGTAGATCACCGCGACGCCGCGCTCGCGCAGCATGCGGATCACCTCGAACAGGGTCCGCACCTCGCGTGGTTCGAGGGAGGAGGTCGGCTCGTCCATGATGACGACGCGGGCGTCCACGGCGACGGCGCGGGCGAGTGCGACCATCTGCTGGGCGCCGACGCCGAGTTCGCGCAGCGGCCGGTGCACGTCGACCCGGATGCCGAGTCCGCGCAGTGCCTCGTCGGCCTCGCGGTGCATGCGCCGGAAGTCGATCAGGCCCAGCCGGCCCAGTGGTTCGCGGCCGAGGAACAGGTTGCGGGCCACGCTCATCAGCGGGACGAGGTTGACCTCCTGGTAGATGGTGGAGATGCCGGCCTGCTGGGCCTGGAGCGGTGTGGTGAAGCGGACGGGTTCTCCGTCGTACGTCACCTCTCCGTGGTCGGGCCGGTAGACCCCGGTGAGCACCTTGATGAGCGTCGACTTGCCCGCGCCGTTCTCGCCGACGAGCGCGTGCACCTGTCCGGCGCGCGCGGTGAAATCCACGTCGGACAGCGCGCGCACGCCGGGGAAGGTCTTGGACAGCTGGGTCACCGAGAGCACGTCAGTAGGCCTTGCCGAGGTCCGAATGCGCGTTGCTCTTGTCGTAGGCGCTGTCCTTGATAACGATGTCCTGCCCGACCTTCTCGCCCTTGGTGAAGGTGTCGAGGGTCTGGAAGGCGAGCGGCCCGAAGCGCGGGTTGGACTCGATCACCGCGTAGATCCAGCCGTCCACGATGCTCTGTACGGCGTTGCGGGTTCCGTCGATGGTCACGATCTTGACATCGCCGGCCTTCTTGCCCGCGCCCTTGAGGGCGTTGACGGCGCCGAGACCCATCTCGTCGTTCTCGGCGTAGATCCCGGTGATGCCGGGCTTGGACTGGATGAGGTTCTCGGTGACCGACTGGCCCTTCTCGCGGGCGAATTCGCCGGTCTGGCGGAACACGACCTTCAGGCCGGGTGCCTTCTCCTTGATGCGGTCCTCGAAGCCCGCGGTGCGCTCGGTGGTCACGTTGTTTCCGGCCGCGCCGAGGAGGATGGCGATCTCGCCCTTGCCGCCGGTCGCCTGGATCATCTGGTCCGCGGCCCGTTTGCCCTGCTCGACGAAGTCTGAGCCGATGAAGCTGACATAGTCCTTGCAGGCCGCCGCGTTGATCTTGCGGTCGATGGTCACGATCGGGATGTGCCTGGCGGCCGCGGCGCGCAGCACCGGCTCCCAGCCGTCGGAGTTGAGCGGGGCGATGACCAGCAGGTTCGCGCCTTTGGCGATGAGGTCCTGGACATCGCTGATCTGCTTGGAGAACTGCGACTGGGCGTTGGCGGTGAGCAGTTTGACGCCCTGGGCCCGGGCTTCGGCCTTGATGGAGGCGGTCTCCGCGATCCGGAAGGGGTTGGCCTCCTTCTCGGACTGGGAGAAGCCGACTGTGGCGTTCTTCAGGTCGAGTTTCTGTCCGCCGTAGGCGTCGATGGTGCAGGTCGGGCCGGTGGCGGTGCCGGGCGAGGCGACCACCTGGCCGGCGTCGTCCTGCTTCGAGGTGGAGGGCTTCGTGCCCGAGTCGTCCTCGGACTTGGTGCATCCGGTCGCGAGCGCGAGGCTCGTGACAAGGCCGGCGGCGAGAAGTGTTCGAGCGGAGGTGCGACGGGCAAGTGCGGTGGGCTTCATGAGTGTCCCCAAACGGCACGGCCCCGGAGCTGAGAGCGCTCTCGGGGAGGCTTGCTCTTGCGTCAACTCGGCGTGCTCGTCGTTCAGGGGAGGTTTTTACATCGTTGGAAGAGGCGTGTAAAGCCTTCCGTCCGAAATCTCGTCACCGTCGGCCCAAGGTGCTCTCCCGCTCCACCAGCTCGAACTTCGCGGTCAGTTCGCGCCCGCCGGGCTCCTCGCGGCCCGACAGGCTGCGCAGCAGCGAGGCCACGGCCATCCTCGCGATGGCCTGCTTGTCCGGCGACACCGTCGTCAGGGTGACAGCACCGAAACGACCCTCCGCGATGTCGTCGAAACCCACCACCGCCACGTCCCAGGGCACCCGCAGACCCCGCTCGTGCAGCACCCGCATCGCCCCGATCGCGATCAGGTCGTTGAAGGCGAAGACGGCGTCCGGACGCACGCCGGAGTCCAGCAACTCGGCCATCGCACGCGCCCCGTCGTCCCGGTCCCAGCCGCCGACCGGCACCACCAGGCTGTCCGGCGCGGGCACCCCGGCCGCCGCCAACTCCGCGCGCCAGCCGTCCAGTCGCAGGTGGGCGGGCTGGTTCACGGAGTCGGTGCGCACGCCGAGGTAGGCGATCCGGGTCCGGCCGCGGCCCAGCAGATGACGCACCGCGCACCGGGCCGCCGCCACGTTGTCGATCGCGATGTGGTCGAAGGGCAGGCCGTACTCGCGCTCGCCGAGCAGCACCAGCGGTACGTCTGCGGACCGGCCCCGCAGATCCTCGGCCTCCAGGGTCAGTGGGCTGAGGATGAGCCCGTCGATCACACCGCCCCGGAAGCCTCGGCTCACCAGGATCTCCTGTTCGCGCTCGCCCCGCGTGTGGTCGAGCAGGACGGTGAACTCGTGCTCCGCGGCCGCGTCGATCACGGCGCCGGCCAGCTCCGCGAAGTACGGGTTGCCGAGCTCGGGAACGGCGAGCGCGATGATCCCCGTCCGGCCCTTGCGCAGATGTCGCGCGGTCAGATTGGGCCGGTAGCCCAGCTCGTCGATCGCCGCCTGCACCCTGGTACGCATGGCCGGGGTGACGTGCGGATAGTTGTTCACAACGTTGGACACGGTCTTGATCGAAACGCCCGCGCGTTCCGCCACGTCCCTCAGGCTGACCCGCAAGGGATCTCCTCAGCGTCGATACGTGCCCCGTATCCCGGGGACTGTCATGCCCCTGGACAGAGGCCGAGAGCCGTGCTCTCATGCCAACTGCCGTTCCTTCCAACGTTGTACAGACTGAAGCAACGAGCCGCCACCCTTCCTCACCCAAGGAGGATTCGTGCGCATCAGACCTCTAGGACAACGCCTCGCCCTGCTGCTCGCCGCTGCACTGGGCCTTGCCTGCCTCACCGCGGCACCCGCTGCCACCGCGGCCGACGATCCCGTCGAAGTCCACGGCCTCAAGGGCGAGTACTACACGCAGTCCGCCCCCGGCGCCTTCGACTTCCACGAGCTCAAAGCCACCGGGTTCGACCCGAACCTCGACTTCGACACCCTGGAGCCGCGTCTGGACTTCGCCACCGGCCAGTCGGACGACGTCAGCGTCCGCTGGACCGGCAAGATCGTCCCGGAGAAGACCGGCCCCACCACCTTCTCGATCATCGGCGACAACGGCTTCCGGCTGTGGGTCGACGGGCAACTGGTCATCGACCACTGGGTCGACGACTGGGACCGCGAACAGACGGGCCAGCCGGTCGAGTTGACGGCGGGCAAGGCCTACGACATCAAGGTCGAGTACTTCGAGCACTACGGCGGCTCCAACCTCCACCTGCGCTGGACCCCGCCCGGCGGCACCAAGACCGCCGTACCGCAGTCCGCGTTCCGCCTGCCCGACGGCTACGACTACGACGGAGCCGTCTCCACCGCCGTCCTGGCGAGCGGCCGTACCCTCGCCCTCGAGTTCGCACAGCCGCTCAGCGCACCGCCGGCCGGTCTCGGCGAGCACCTCGACGCCGTGATCGGGGGCGCCGCCTGGCCCCTGGGCGATGCCCGGCTGGACTCCGCCGACCCCCGGAAGCTGCTGATCACGCTGAAGGAGCCCGTCGTCGGCAACAAGACCGGCACCGCGTCGGGTCTCGCCGACGTGCGCTACGACGGTCAAGGCGGCCTGACCGGCACGGATGGCAACGTTGTCAGCTCTTTCTGGAGCAGCGGTGCCAACGGGTCGACGTACGAGTTGCGCACCAAGTGGGCCGACAAGGTCGGGCCGGGCAACGCCCATCCGGAGTACCCGAGGCCGCAACTCACGCGCAAGGCCTGGCAGAACCTCAACGGCACCTGGCAGTTCGCGGCGGCCACGGCGGGAGAACAGCCGCCGGTGGGCAAGCGGCTCGGCGAGAAGATCCTCGTCCCGTACCCCGTCGAGTCGCAGCTGTCCGGGCTGGAACGGCACGAGGACCGCATGTGGTACCGGCGTACCTTCACCGTCCCGGCCGGCTGGAAGATCGGCTCCGGCAAGAGGCTGCAGCTGAACTTCGGCGCGGTCGACTGGCGGGCGGAAGTGTATGTCAACGGCACCAAGGTCGCCGAACACCAGGGCGGATACGACAAGTTCAGCGCCGACGTCACCGACGCGCTGAAGCCCGGCCGCACCCAGGAGCTGATCGTCGGCGTCTACGACCCCACCGACGCGGCCGACGGTGAGAACCCGCCGGTCGGCAAGCAGCGCCTGGACCCGAGCGGCATCTGGTACACGCCGACCTCCGGTATCTGGCAGACGGTGTGGATGGAACCGGTGGCCGCCGACCACGTCGACCAGCTCAAGCTCACCCCGGACGTCGACGCCGGCACACTCACCGTCGAGCCGCAGGGCGTCCGCGACGGCCTGCCGGTCACGGCAACCGCCTACCAGGGCAAGCGCAAGGTGGGCACCGTCTCCGGACGCAGCGGCACACCTCTGACCCTGCGCATCCGGAACCCGCGTCTGTGGTCGCCCGACGACCCGTTCCTCTACGACCTGAAGGTGAGCGTCGGAGCCGATCGTGTCGGCAGCTACTTCGGGATGCGGTCGGTCAAGGTCGAGAAGGTCAACGGTGTCCCGCGCACCCTCCTCAACGGCAAGCCGGTCTTCATGATGGCGACCCTCGACCAGGGCTTCTGGCCGGACGGCCTGTACACCGCCCCGACGGACGAGGCGCTCGCCTACGACCTGAAGATGCACAAGAGCATGGGCTTCAACGCGGTGCGCAAGCACATCAAGGTCGAGCCCGACCGCTGGTTCTACTGGGCCGACCGGCTCGGCCTGATGGTGTGGCAGGACATGCCCGCGATGACGGCCGGGGTGAACCCGTCCGCGCAGGCGCGCGCCGAGTACGAGCGCGAGATGAAGCAGATGATCGACGAGCACTACAGCAGCCCGTCGGTCGTCATGTGGGTCACCTTCAACGAGGGCTGGGGACAGTACGACATGGCCCGCATCGCCGACCAGGCCAAGTCCTGGGACCCGACCCGGCTGGTCAACTCCATGTCCGGGCTCAACCTCGGTGAGGACGGCGGCACCGGCGACATCATGGACGAGCACGGCTATCCCAGTCCGGCCCTGCCGCCCCATCCCGACGGCCGACGTGCCCTGGTCAGCGGCGAGTACGGCGGACTCGGCCTGGCCGTACCGGGACACGCCTGGTCCGTGCAGCAGTCGTACGTCGACGTCGACCCGGCGGCCTACACCGATGACTACCTGGCCAAGCTCGCCGAGGTCCACGCGCTGGCCTGCAAGGGGGGCAACGGCGCGGTGTACACCCAGATCTCGGACGTCGAGGGTGAGCTCAACGGCCTGCTGACGTATGACCGCAGGGTCGTCAAGCCCGACGTCCAGCGGCTCAGGACGGCCCAACAGGCGCTGATCTCCGACGCCTCGCGGGCCACCCCGGCCGGGTGCGCCTGACACCCGCCCGGAACCGGCGAACGCCTCCCCGCGCCGCGCCGGGTGTCCTGCGCCGGCCGTGAAAAGGGTGCGGTCCCCCGCCATCCATGAAAGGGGTGCGGTCCGCCGCCGTACGAACGACGGCGGACCGCATTCCCGCTGCTGTCACCGGGTTCATCACCGGACTACTTCGGGCGGACTCCGTCCAGCAGGTTGTTCACGAGCCCGGTGACGAAGTCGTCGGTGACGGGTTCGTCGGGGATGAGCAGCCGGTGGTAGACGGCGCCCCAGAGCTGGTCGACGAGGATCTGCACGTCGACGTCGGTGCGGATCTGGCCGAGTTCCTGGGCTCGGTGGAGGCGTTCTCCCGCCAGCCGGCGCCGCTGCGACGAGTACAGCTTCCGGTACGCGGTGGCCAGGTCCTGGTCCGTCTGTGACTCGCCGATGAGCTCGGCCAGTATGCGACCGCCCGGCGTCTTGGTCATGACCTGGGCGAAGGCGCGGAGCTGGGCGAGCAGGTCGGCGCGGATGTCCCCGGTGTCGGGAAAGGCGAGCGTGTCCTCGACGGCGTGGAAGTAGCCGTCCAGGGACAGGGCGCCTCTGGAGGGCCACCATTTGTAGAGGGTGGTCTTGCTGACGCCCGATGCCCGGGCGACACGTTCGAAGGTGAGGTCGCCGACGCCTTCGCTGAGCAGCAGGTCCCCGACGGTGCGCAGCACGTCTGCCCGGACCTCGTCCGCGGGCCGGCGCCCCCGTCCACGAGCGTTGCCCTCCCCGGCAGCGGGTCGGTTCGCGTCGTTCGCCATGTGTGCTCCTGCTCGGTTGCCGGGGGTCGTGTCGTGTGGGTTTCCAGGTGGGATGGGCGCTGCCCGCGTCGAGTCCGCGTGTGTCATGTCGCGCGCGGTGTCACGGAGCGATCCGCAGGCTCGCGATCAGCCCGTCGCGCAGGCGGAAGGTCATGGGGCCGGTGCCGTTGTAGCCGTTGCCGGTCACGGTCAGGGTGGCGACATAGGTGTCGGATGACGTGCCGGGCTCGATCGCGTCCAGCGCGAAGTGTGCCTGTACGCCGATGTTGTCAGTCCGGTCCCAGGCGCGCACGCCGTCGCGGCCGTGGTACTCGCGACCCCAGTCGTTGAGCTCGGCGTCGTGGGTGAAGGCGGCGGCGAACGCCTCGGCGTCGCCTTGGTCGGTCGCCTCGACGAAGGTCTGGATGGCGGCGGGGATCTCGATGGTGCTCATGGTAGGTGCCTCCTCCGTGAGTGGGTCGGGGACGCTGGGCCTGACGTCCCTCCCGCCGTCCCGGGCCAGGGGTTTTCAGCTCTGAACGGTGAGCAGGTCGGCAAGGCCGATGCGGGTGAGGAAGTCGCGGCGGATACGGTCGGCGGTCTCGGAGACCTCCTCGGATCCGTCGTCGGCGGGGTCGATGTGCACCCGGTAGGGGCGCCGTCCGGCGGGCAGGGCGACGATGCGGACGATCTCGTCGGAGACGAGCGACGCGGGCGCGTCCTCGGGGGCGAGGGCGGCGAGCCTTTTCGCCACCTGGTCCATCAGGCCGGGGTAGCGGCTCTCGTACTCGGCCTCGACGGTGGTGTCGTCGGGGTGGCCGGAGTGAGCGAAGTGGTTGGTGCCGCTGGTGAACGAGCCGGGGACGACGATCGAGGTCTCCACGCCCCAGCGGGCGAGTTCACCGGCGTAGGACACCGCGAGGGAATCCATGGCGGCCTTGGCCGCGAAGTAGGGGGCGAGGTAGGGCGGGGTGCCGCCCTTGACGCTGGTGCTGGACACCCAGAGCACCAGCCCTTGCCGGCGTCGGCGCATGCCTGGCAGCACGGCGCGGTTGACGCGCTGGGTGGACAGGACGTTCACGTCGTAGAGCTCGGCGAGCTGGTCGGGGGTGAAAGCCTCGGCCGGCCCGGTGACCATGTGGCCGGCGTTGTGGATCAGCACGTCGATGTGGCCGTGCTCGGCTTCGATCCGTGCGACGGCGGTGTCGACCGAGAGCTGGGAATTCACGTCGAGCTCGATGGACCGCAGGTCGACGTGGTGCTCGTCGGCGTAGAGGGCGGCGGCCTGGACCTGGGGCGCGTTGCGGCCGGTGGTCTGGCGCATGCCGGCGTAGACGGTGTGGCCGGCGTCCGCCAGCGCACGGGCGGTGAGTGCTCCGAAACCGCTGGAGGCGCCGGTGATGACGACGACGTTGCCGGTGGTGGACATGGACGTAGTTCCTTTCCGCGGTGACGGTGGAGGGGCGGGTGGTGCGGGTGCGGCAGGGGTCAGGCGAGTCCGCCGTTGGCGTAGAGGACCTGTCCGTTGACCCAGCGCGCGGGGCCGGCGAGGAACGAGACGACGTCGGCGATGTCCTCGGGCCGGCCCAGCCGTTCGAGCGGGGTCGCCTTGGCGAAGTTCGCGATGGTGGCGTCGTCCTTGCCGTCCAGGAACAGCGGTGTGGCGGTGGGGCCGGGCGCGACGGCGTTGACGGTGATGTCCCGGCCGCGCAGCTCACGGGCCAGGATGAGGGTCAGGCCCTCGACCGCTGCCTTGCTGGCGACGTAGGCGCCGTAGCCCGGTAGCTGGGTGCGGACCACCGAGGTCGAGATGTTGACGATCGCGCCACCCGGACGGACCCTGCGTGCCGCCTGCTGGGAGACGACGAAGGTGCCGCGGATGTTCGTGCGGTGCATCCGGTCCAGGTCGGCGAGGTCGAACGTCGCGATCGGTGCCAGGATCATGATGCCGGCGGTGTTCACGACCACGTCGATGCCGCCGAATGCCGACTCGGCCGCGCCGAAGGCCGCGCTCATCGCACTCTCGTCGGCGACATCGCCTCCCACTGCCAGGGCCCTGCCGCCGGCGGCGGTGATCGCGGCCACGGTGTCCTCGGCCCTGGCCCTGTTTCCCGCGTACTGCACGGCGACCGCGAAACCGTCCTCGGCGAGCCGCTCGGCCACGATGCGGCCGATGCCGCCCGAGCCTCCGGTGACCAGTGCGACACGGTCGGTGGTGGGGGTGGTCATGAGGGTCTCCCTTTCAGGTGCTTCTAAATGAACGACTCGTTCATATAACCACGAAATGAACGCGCCGTCCATATCTGGGGGCAGGGTCTTCCCGGGCACCACGTACGCACGGCGAGCGGCGCCACTTCGAGTCAGCCGTGCACGGTACGGGGAGGCCGCGGGGGCGGATGCGCGCTCACAGGGCGGGACATGAGGGTGTGTCGGATGTCAGACAGGCTTTTCCACCAGGTGTCCCCCGCTTCACGCAGGGGTCTTCGCGTCGGTCTGGGATGGCGGGGCGGGCCGGGTATGACCGGTGGCGCCGCACCAGTCGAGTCGTACGTCAGGAGAGGCATGTCTGTCAGAGCCGGGACGTTCGAGTGTGTGGTACGGGGTGTGCGCCGGAAGGCGGGACGGGGTTTCGTGCTGGGGACCGTGCTGGCCCTGGTCGCGTTCGTTCCCTCGGCCGGCGCGAGCACGCGGGCCGGGGGCCCCGCCGCGGATGCCGTCGCGTGGACCACTCGGTACGTGGCGCCCGGGGTCGAGGTCCGTACCGGGGTGCTCAGTGACCCACGGGCCACCGGCGAGTGGACGGTCACCGTCCAGGCTCCAGCCGTCAACCGCCTCACGGGCGCCGCCACCTGGGCCCCGCTGGGTGACCGCGGTTGGGCCGACACCACCGCCGAGCGGTTGCGGGCCGCCGGGCTCGCGCCGCGCGTCGAGCGGGTGACGTGGGACCAGTACACAGACACGCCGCACGGCACGATGGGGTGGCAGGTCAGGGTCGGCCGGTACGCCACGCAGGCCGAGGCGGGGACCCAGGCCTCGGCGGTTTCGGCAGCCGGTTTCCGTACCTCCGTCGAGTGGACGGGCTACGACGGACGCAGGCGCGCCGACGCGGAACGCATCCACGTCGCCGTCGTCGACCCGGCCCGGCTGCACGGCACGATCGAGGTGAGCGACGGCGGCGACGCCGCCGACCGCGAGAAGACCTCCACGGTGGCCGCCCGTCTGGGCTCCCTGGTCGGCGTCAACGGCGGATTCTTCGTCACCTCCGACGCGGACGGCGTCCAGGGCACCTCGGCCGGGCTGTCCGCGGTGCGCGGCGAGTTGCAGTCCATGGCGGCCGGTTCCCGTGCCGCGCTGATCCTCGCCGACGGTGGACGGCATGTCCGGGTCGCGGACCTGTCCACCACCGTGACCGTCCGTTCCGGCTCCGCCGTCCACGCGCTGGAGGGCATCAACCGGGTCCCGGGCAAGGTGCGCAACTGCGGCCGCCCCAGCGCCGTGCCCACCGCACTCCCCCGCCAGGACCTCACCTGCTCGCTCGCGGACGACCTGGTGAAGTTCACCCCCGAGTTCGGGGCACCACTGCCGACCGGCGCCGGCGTCCAGGTGGTCCTCGACCGGCATGGTGTCGTCGTCTCCCGTGGTGACCGGGGCGGCTCCGTGCCCGCGGGCGGCTCGGTCCTCCAGGGCACCGGGGCCACGGCCGCCTGGCTCGCCGAGCACGCCGGAACGGGCAGCCGGCTGGAGCTGCGGGAGACGGTCCGGGACGCCTCGGGCAGGCAGGTTCGGCTCGGTCCCGACGGCAGCGTCGTCAGCGCGGCCCCGACACTCGTCGAGGACGGCCGGATCCACATCGACGCGGCCACCGAGGGCACACTCGACCCGCTCGACCTCTCCTTCGGGTTCGCCTGGTCCAACGTGCGCCAGCCGCGCACCCTGGCCGGCATCGACGGCCGCGGGCGGCTGCTCCTCGTGACCGTCGACGGCCGGCAGCCCGGTGTCAGCGAGGGCTTCACGCTCGCCGAGGCCGCCCGGTTCATGCGCTCACTCGGCGCGGTACAGGCACTCAACCTGGACGGCGGCGGCTCCACCGCCATGGCCGTCGACGGCAGCCTCGTCAACGTCACGTCCGACGCCACCGGCGAGCGTGCCGTCGGCGACACGGTCCAGGTCCTGCCACGCGCCGGACGGAACTGACCGCCCTCGCACGGCAGCGTCGAGGGGGAGAGTGCGCTCCTCGGCCCAACCGTACGCGGCGGCGTGATCCTCGGGGCCGGTACCGGCCCCGAGGGTTTCGCGCGTCTTGTCCGCCCGGAGCTACCGCGTACTTCCACTCACCGCGCGTCGGCAGCGGGCCCGGCTACGGGCTTCCACAGCGGCCTGCTCCGGGTCGTCTCCCAGGACCCCCGGCGCCGCCGTCGGCCTCCCGCCAGTTCGTCTCCCTGCGGTGGCGTGACCACCACTTCGCCCGGCGTGCCTCACCAAGGTGCCGGGGCCGGTGGCGGGGTCACCGGGGGTCGGTCGTCGCAGGTGATGGTGTTCGGCAGTTCCCAGGACGCCAGCCAGGGTCCGGTCGTGCCGCCTCCGTCGTTGCCGCCGAGGTCGTTCACCGTGAACTCGGAGCCGGAGGGAGGAAAGTTGAAGGATCCGCAGTTGTTGATGCCGACCGCGCCGACGTTACGGGCGTCCACGTTCTCGAAGGACGCAGATCCGGCGGAGCGGGCGCTGAGTACGGAGGTACCGGTGCCGTCCACGCGGATGTCCTGGAAACGGACGCCTCGGATCGCGTACTTGTCCTTCACCGGGAAGTCGGAGACCAGCATGATCGCGTTGTAGGTGTTGTCGAGGAAATGGTCACCGGTGACCTGGATGTCGGCGTCGATGTCCCGCTCCAGGGCGTAGAACCAGATGGCTCCCAGGCCGATCTTCCAGTTGAGCTCGAACGGCCCTGAACGGACCGTGGTGTTGTCCGTGATCTTCAGTTGTCCGGTGAACGGCTGCGCGCCGAACCGGGAGCCGACCTGGATGGCGCTGCCCTCTCTGATGGGGTCGGCTATGAGGTTGCCGGTGACCGTGTTGTCGGTGCCGCCGTACAGGGCGATGCCGTTGGCGAGGACCGGGGTCTGCACGGTGTTGTGGGCGAAGACGTTGCGCGCGTCGCCCGTCTTCTCCGACCACATGGCCAGACCGTCGTCGCCGGTGTTGCGGACGAAGGTGTCGGAGACACTCGAATCGGTGACGCCGGTATGGAAGTTGAGGCCGTCGGCGATCTGGTCGGCGATCACGGTGCGGGTGACACGCAGACGGGTCATCGGGCCGTCGAACCACATGCCGACCTTGGTGTGGTGGAGGTAGAGGCCGTCGATCGTCGAATCGCTGAGCGCCCCGCCAAGGGCGTTGACCTGGTCGGTGTCGATGCGTTCGCGTACGTCACCCTCGACGGCGAAGCCTGACAGGTGGACGTCGTGGCTGCCGCCGTCCGCGGCGTCCTTGCCGTAGAAGCCCACACCGGTGTGCACCGAGCCGTCGGGGGCGGGAGTGTCGAGGGTGACCTGATGCCCCTTGACGATCGTGTACCAGCTGCCCGCCCCGACGATCGTCACGTCGTCCACGGTGATGTGACGGTTCACCTGGTACGTACCCGGCGGCACGTACACCTTGAGGTGGTGTTTCCTGGCGGAGGCGATGGCCCGGTCGAAGGCGTCGCCCGCGTCACGCCGGCCGGTGGGGTCGGCCCCGAACGCGATGACGTTCGCGGCGTGCTTCTCGACATGCGGCGCGCCCACGAGTTGCGTGTCGAGCAGGTCGATCACGGTCCAGGCCGCGGTGCTGTTCTTGGGTGCGGTGAGGCGGACGGTGTCGCCGGCCGCGTACCGCTTGCCGAGCAGCAGTCTCTGTTCGTCGTAGAAGTGGCTTGGCCTGAACGGCTTGTCGATGGTGGGCGTCGGGCTGGTGGCGGCGGGAACGCAACCGCATTCGGTGATCCACCAGTCGGGGTGCAGCAGGTCGCCTTGGGGGTCGTTGCTGAACGGGTACTGGTTGTAGAGCCAGGAGTACTGCGAGGTGAGGGTCATCGTGGTGTGGCGGCCGCCGCCCACGGAGACATCGAGGGGCGCGGTGATGCCGCCGCCTTCCGGCGCGTCGGGGATGCTGTACCGCACGGTGAGCGCGTTGGCCGCGCTCGGCAGGGTGAACTCGACGTACTGGCCCGGCTTCAGGCGCACCGCCGTGCGGCCGGATGCCTCCGAGGGCAGCGTGTAGGCGGTGCGGTCGGGGCCGATGACGGTGCCGTTCGTCGCGGCGTTCTCCGCCTCCTGTTCGACGAAGTCCACCGTGGCGCCCCGCCCCGCGACGAGGGCCGGATCGAGCCCGGCCCGGGTCACCACCGGGGTGCCCTCACGGCCGCCGTGCCCCGACGCCGCCGGGGCCGGAGCGCCCAGCCCGAGCACGAGTCCGGCGGCGGCCGCGGTCAGGGCCACGAGGGTCCGAGCCGGTCTTCGCGCACGGTCCCTCAGCCGCTCCGCAGCCATGCGATTGGTGTACCGCGCCATCGGATTCTCGTTTCTCTGGGAGCGGAGGTCACCGAGGGCAGCTCGGCGCACGGCAGCACGGCGGGAACGGGCCGTGCCGCTGCGTACCGGGACATTAGGGGGCGGCAGGACGGCCGGACAAGACGTCGGACACTTCTTTCCATCCATCAGTTCAGATCCTGCAAGTGATTGTCGATTACTTGCATACGATCTCGTTCCGTGGAGTGCACCGCACTCACCGCCGCACAGAGCACTCCAGAATGCGGCCCTCGACTGTCCCGACAGGGCCGCGGTCGGCGTCCCATGCGCTCAAGGCACCGGAGTTGCACGCGGCACAGACCGCGCATTCGTCGAAGTCGAGCACCGAGCAGCGGCAACGGCACCTCGCGGGGCCGACCGTGGTCGCCACCGCCGGCCGAGCGGGCGGGCACTGAAGGCCGCGGCGCACGACCGCACCACACTCACGAGGCGGCGGCTCAGCACTCGCACCGTCGGCGGTCCGGGATGAACCCGGTGCATGACCTTGTGCAGACCCCTAGGCGTACCGACTAGTCGGTACTAGCCTCTGGCCACGCTCTCGGAGCCGGGCCGCCGCTCACCCTCGTCGCACCGACGCGGGCACCTGGTTCCGGGTATCCCTGGGAGGAGCCGTATGTCCGCCGCTACGACACCGTCCGACGCCGACAGACCCGCGCCCGATGTACCCTCCGCGGACGACCGCGGCCCACTGGCCTCGCTGTACCGCCGCGAACTGACGGACTACCCGCCCACCGGCCGCCGTATGGCCTACCTCGCGATCGTGGTCGTCACCACTGTCGTCCTGTACTACATGCTGTACATCCAGTACGCGGTAGCGACGTCGATCATCACGCACTTCGGTATGACGTACCGCTACTTCATCTGGGTCTCGGTGATCGGCAACGCGATCGGGGCCTTCGCCTCGCTCGTGGCCGGTCTGGCGGACCGCTGGGGCCGGGCGAATCTGGTGGTCTACGGGCTGCTGATCGCCGCGCTGCTGGTCTTCTTCGGGTTGCCGAACGCGGCGAACAAGTCCACCTATCTGGTGCTCTTCGCGCTCGTCAGCTTCATCGAGGGCATCGTGCTGGTCGCCACCCCCGCGCTGATCAGGGACTTCTCCCCGCAGCTCGGCCGGGCCACCGCGATGGGGTACTGGACGATGGGCCCGGTCATCGGCTCCCTGGTCGTCACCACCGTCACCAGCAACACCCTCGACAGCGCCACCTGGCAGGACGAACTTCGCTATTCGGCGATCGCCGGGTTCGTCGTCTTCGTCGTCGCGGTCTTCGCGCTGCGCGAGCTGTCACCGGCGCTGCGCGACCAGATCATGGTGACACTGCGGGACCGGGCACTGGTCGAGGCGCGCGCCAAGGGACTGGACACCGAGGCGCTACGGCGCGGCGAGTGGCGGCAGATGATGCGCCTGGACGTGCTGGGCTCGGCCTTCGCCATCGCCGTGTTCCTGCTGCTGTACTACGCGGCGGTCGGCAACTTCGTCGTCTACTTCTCGACCGTCTTCGGCTACAGCGAGCAGCGCACCAACGCGCTGGCCAACTGGTACTGGGGGGCGAACGCCATCGCCCTGGTCCTGGTCGGCCTGCTCTCGGACCGGCTGAAGGTGCGCAAGCCCTTCATGATCGTCGGCGCGGTCGGCTCCGTCGTGGTGACCGCGATCTTCGCCACCCGCGCCACCCACCTGACGACCGACTACTACACCTTCGCCTGGCTGTTCGTCGGCATCGGCGTCTTCAGCGGCATCGCCTACGCGCCCTGGATGGCGAGCTTCACCGAGACGGTGGAGAAGCACAACCCGGCGGCGACCGCGGCGGGCCTGGCGGTGTGGGGCTGGACGGTGCGCATCGTGGTCGCCGTGTCCGCGGCCTTCATCCCGGTACTGGTCACCTCCGTGACCCCGCTCGTGGAGCACGGTGCCGAGGTCAAGGTCGCCTCGGCGCAGGCGGCGCCCGCGCTGGCCATCGTCAACGCGCACCCGGAACTCTTCGCCGAGTTGAACAAGTACACCCCGGCCACCGTGCCGCCCGCGTTGGGCGCCCGCGCCGCCAAGGAGGTCGGTGCGGAGAACCTCGCCGTCGTCCAGAAGGCGGCGCCGCAGCTGAAGCTGCTGCAGGAGTACGGCGCCACGGTCCAGAAGGCGTCGAAGGACGGACCCGGCGAATGGCGCACCTGGTGGTGGATCTGCGTCGGCGGCCAGGTGCTCTTCCTGCCCTTCGTCTTCGTGATGGCAGGTCGTTGGAGCCCGAAGAAGGCGCGTATGGACGCTGAGGCACACCAAGTCGCCGTCAACCGCGAGCTGGCCGCCCTCGCCGCCGCCAAGGGGTGATCAGAGGCGGAGCCGGCCGTCCAAGGACGGGGCGGCCGGCAGCGGGGTGGGGTGTCGGACATGCGGCACGGTGCGATACGCCGGATGCCGGGCACAGGCGCCACTTCGGTCCGTGATCACGAGCGAACGCCGGTGCGAGGCCCTGGGGTTGGGTGTGGACGCGGACCGGGCCCATCCGTTGTTCGAGGCCACGTGGGGGTGACCGCTGGTGAACCGGCCCGGCAACCGGACAGGCCGGCGCCTGCCAGGCGGGCGGAAGTGGAATGCGCGGAACCAGGCGCTCCCGGCCTGGCGCGGCTCGGCGGCAACGGGCTCCGGTACCCGGTGCTTGCCGCAGCCTGGGCCTGCCCGTGGACGTGACCGCCGGAAGGTTCCCGCGGCCACGTCCACGAGTCACGGTCGAGGAAGCCGCATCGCCTTGACGCTGCTCGGCCGGGCGGCCTGTCGGAGCGCGTCCGCATCGCTCGCCCCTCGAACAGAGAGCGCAGACACATGCGTCGGCGTGATCTCCCGGCGCGGATCGCAGCAGGGGTTGGGGCAGGGCAGGAAGACCACCAGCCCGACGATGTCGGATTCGGTGCGGCGGGTGCCGCGCAGGATGCGAGCCGGGGCGACCCGCTGGTTCTTGCCCGGCAGGGGTGGTCGAGGGCTAGGGTGCATGGAAGGCGTCCCTTTCGTATGGCGTCGTGGTGGGGAGTCCGCCCGGCCGGTGGCGTCGGAACCGGTGGCCGGAACGGGACTCCCCTCCTTCTTTCCTCTTCCTTCTTTTCTCTTCCTGGTGCTCGGGGCCGGGTCAGCGGCCGGCGGCGAACTGCTGCAGCTGGTCGACCAGTTGCCGGTCGGGCCGGGCGACGATGACGGAGCGGCCGGGTGCGCGGGCGGCGAGCCGGTCGATCTCGTGCTCCAGGCGGCCGGTGGGGGCCAGGGCGGTGGAACCGTTGGTGCGGACGTAGCGGGCGAAGAGTTCGAGGCCTTCGAGGAATGCGGCGTCGGGTGGTGCGGTGTCGGCCATGGAGTGGGTGAGCTGGTGGAACCAGTGCCGGGCCCGCTTGGATTCGCCGAGGGCCAGGTGGTGCAGGTGCAGGCAGTAGGCGGCTGCGCGGCTGCCGGCGCCCGCGGCGAGCTGCCACCAGAACTGGGCGGACTCGGGGTGGCGGGTGAGGTAGAGCAGGCAGGCGAAGGCGAGGGCGCCGTCGACGTCCAGTTGTTCCTCCGTCAGCGGTCCGCGGGCGGGGCCTTCGGCGATTTTGGCGACGTGGTCGGCGACGGCCGGCTCGTTGAGCACCCACCGGCACACGACCCCTAACCGCTGGCCGGCCTGTGCGGCACGGGCGATGTCCGTGGTCGGGGTGCGGCGGCGGGCGTCGGCGGCGAGCCTGCGCAGGCCTGCGGCGACGTCGAACCGGCTCGGTGTCGTGACGGGCAGCCGGACCTCGTTCAGCAGGGCGTCGAGAGTAGTGGTCACGACCGTTCCCCTTTCTGGTGGGGCTTCTTGCGTTCGTCGGGCAGGCCGAGCTTGAGGCGCAGGCGGTCCTTGCCACGGCGCAGGTGGTGGCCGACGGTGCGTTCGTCGATGCCGACGTACCAGGCGACCCTGGCGGTGGAATAGCCGAGGATGTAGCGCAGCACGATCACCTCGAACTGACGGTTGGGCAGTTCCGCGATCGCCTCGTACAGGCCGCTGGTCGACTCCATCTTGTGCAGCTTGTCCCGGGCCGTGGCGAGCGCCGGGGCCAGCGCCTGGGTGATGGGCCCGTTGATGACGAACGCGGGTGCGCGGCCTTCGCGGTCGAGGCGGTCGTGGACGGCGCGCCGCATGATCGCCCAGGCGCCCTGTTCCAGGGAGCCCGAGCTGAGCAGCTGCGTCCAGCCGGCGTGGATCTGGAGGAACACCTCGTGGATGACCTCTTCGGCCAGCTCGCGGGTCCCGAAGTGGACTTCCGCGTAGGCGTGGAACGGCTCCTGGTGTCCGAGGTAGAACGCCTCGAAGTCGATCGGCAGGTCCAGCGGCTGGTACATGTCCTGCGACAGACTCATGCCCTGGTCTGGGGCTGGGGTGTCTTCTGGGACGTCGTCATGACTCACGCGGGCCTCCCGGCGGCACGGCACATGGGCAGGCTCTCCCTCTCCATCGGGGTCGGCTGGGACCGGCGCCAACTCGTGCGCGCCGACGGCCCGTTGGGCCTGAGACCTACCTAAGTGATTCACGCGTCCGATCACTCATGCACACGCGGAAAAAATCAACGAGCGTCCCACCCCGCAGCATCCTGCAATCTTCAACAAGCACTGCTAGTCACCCTCGGTAGCCTCCTGATCAGGCCTAACTCGCACGGGGGATGCCCCGAACAGGTCTTCGCATCTCCATCGTGTTCTGCATCACACCAGGTCCACCACCCGCCACACGCCCAGCACGCACCGGCGGGCGCGCACCGCATGTGCACCCCTGAGGTTCACTAATCGTGACCATATGGCTGCCTACTGAATGCGGACGCGGGGCGGCCGGCGTGGCACGGCGAAGCAGGGTTCACGTATTGAGACCGTTGCTGGCGGGAAGGTCTGGTTCCATTTGCGGTCGTTGACCAGATCCCCGGGCCGGGCCTGCGGCGGGTCTCGCCGGCAGGGCACCGGGCACGTCGGCCTGGGACGGCGTAAGGAACAGAGGCAGAGCAACTCAGCGCAGGACTCGGACAGGGGCATGGACGGTCCTCTCGACCAGTCAGACCCGAATCGGAGCCTGAACTGCGTCACGCGCGCCATGGCAGGGTGCCGGCGGGACGTCGTACGGCGAGTTCCAGGTCCTGCACCGCACTCGGGGCATGCGACGTCCTCGACCTGCCACGTCGGTGCAGGAACAGATGACACGGAACGGGAGCGGCAGACCGTACGGCCGTTGTCGGGAACGGATTTGCCAGCGGCCGGGGGGGGCGGCGCGTCCGCACGGGCTCGCAGCGGAGCGCCCGACCACTGAGGATCAGCCGGAGTCGTTCGTCGCGGGAAAGCCGGTGCCGCACGATCATCGACGCATACGCGGTGGAGCCGGGCCTGGCCGTGGTGGAGGCCGCGGCCCCGGACGACCCGTCTCTTTCCCCGGACGCCCCGACGCCTGAGACAAATTGGCCGCGAGTCGCTCCAACCTTCGGGCGCGGTCAGGCGTCGTACAGAACACGATCGCGACTGCGCCCGCGCGCTCAGGCAACAGCGCGCCGGTGACACCGGGCGGCGGGGGCTGCAAACGTTCCCGGCACACCCGATCATGCTCAGCCGTATACGACCGGTGGGGGAACCGTGCTTCGTATTCACTTTGGCAGCGCCGATCTCGGACGATTACGTCTGGCCCCGCAGCCGGACGTCATGTGGGAGACGGTCCTTAGCCTGCATCAGCTCGTGAGCCCAGACCCGTTCTTCGGCCCGTGGAAGCGCGTCGCCTGCCAGGCCCTGGCCACCGCCAGGCTTGAGCAGGACGTCCGGCTGCTGGCGGCAATCGTGCCGATCAGCTCCTACTTTCCCGACTTCCTGACGCCGCCGGGACACACCACCGTCGTCGAGGCGGGCATCGACGTGGCCCTGTCCACGAGCAGACGCCGGCTGCGAACCGAGATCGACCAGCTCGCTCAGAGTCGGTCCCGGCCGTCAGCCCGGCTCGACGCCATCGGGACCGGCAGCCCGCCCGCGCTGCGCGAACTCGGCGCGGCACTGCACCGCTACCATGACACCGCGCTCGCCCCGTACGCTCCCAGCGCGCTGGCGTGCGCCGGCCGGGACACAGCCCGCCGAGCCGAACTGCTCCTGGAACAGGGCAGTGAGGCCATGCTCAACAGCCTCAGACCCGGAATGCGCTGGCGCCCTCCGATCCTGGAGGTCAGCTACCCGGTCAACCGCGACCTCCATCTCGCCGGGCGCGGCCTGTGCCTGATCCCCAGCTTCTTCTGCCACAACCATCCGATCGGCTTGGCCGACCCCGAACTGCCGCCCGTCCTCATCTACCCGGTCGCCCGCGCGCCATTGTGGATCCCGCGGGCCTCAGCGGACAGACCGGGCGGTCAGGGGCTGGAGGAACTGATCGGGCCGACCCGGGCGACCGCGCTGCGCTTTCTCGACACGGGCCACACCACCACCGCGCTCGCGACGCGGCTGTGCGTGTCCGCGTCCACGGCCAGCCGCCACGCCGCCGCGCTACGCCGGGCCGGCCTGGTCGGCACCGAGCGGCTGGGCACATCCGTACTGCACACGCGCACCCGGCTCGGGACCGCGCTGGTGCACGGAACCTGACGCAGGCACGGAACGCCCCGTGAGGCCTCGCTTTTGCCTGTACATGCAATAGGTACGCCCGTGCGGGTGATTTCCGTAGCGTTCCCATTCTCGGGGCCGTTCCACCAGACGTAGGCGTAGCGGTCGTTCCGTACAGCAAGATCCCTGATTTCAATTGGGAGCGTGAGGAAATGACAGTGGAAGTCCGCTGGTTACCACGGGTGATCGCCGTGACGGCCGCCATGACTGCGATGGTGGTCGTCACACCGGTGATCGCCGCGACAGACGCCCATGCGACCGCGGGCGACAAGCAGTACGGATTCCTCAACTACAAATCCGTCCTGGCCGGCACCAACCAGATGATGACGGCATCGAATGCCCGAAACGCCTATCCCGTCATCCTGAACCCAAGTGTCATCGTCGCCGGCGACTACGCCGGCGTTGAACTGTGGAAGGAGACCACCCCCGCGTACAGCCGGTACACGAATGTGCTCACAAAGCTCAACCTTGGCGTCAGCGGGGGAAGTACCGCCGAAAACGCCCAGATCATCGCGGCCACGCCGGACAACTCCGTCAACCAGGACTGGCACATCGAGCACTACCGTCTGTACCCCTCCGACGTTGTCCGGATCATCAACCGCAAGAGCGGAATGTGTATCGGCACCAACGGAGCCGCCGTCACGACCAATACGGTCCTCATCCAGCACACGTGCGACGGTTCGCAGAACCAGGGGTGGTACCAGAAGGACCTCTGATGCCGCCTACGCGCCCGGTCGGGCTCTGCCGGCGGTCTGCGGGCCGGCCGGTCCGGCGCGTAGATGACGAGGCAGCGGTCCTGCGGAAGCCTGCCACCGAGCCGCGGAAGCCGACCACGATTTTCGCCCGCACAGGGGGCCAAAACGTCTGGGCGCCTTGCCGCCCGTTGGATGTACTCCCAGCACACGTGCGGACGGGCCGCTGCTGCCCGTCCGCATCGCGTGCTCACCAACATGGTGCGGGCGTCCGCAAGAAGGGGCCGCAGCTGGCGAACCGGACGATCACGCCCTTGGCCGGTAGCGCGGTGGCCTGACGGCAAAGGCCCATCTGGCCGCCGATGGTCGATGCCGACCATCGGCCTTTGCCCTCACGCCTGGCCAGGCCGGGGAGGCTCCGGCTCTCGCATCCGTCGTGGCTGCCCTGAGGATGCCCCGCCGCCAAGGGCGGCCCCGCGCACGCGGCCGACACTGGTACTGGCAGACCAGGGCGTATTCGTTCCGCGCCATCCGCACCCACCTCAGACGACGAGGGACCCGTGCCGTGAGTCCGATCCCGGCAGACCAGCAGGCCCACCGCGCACGACCTGGCAGCCGCGGCGGCAGGCCACCCGGGTTTGACCGAGAGGTCTACAAGCAGCGGACACCGTCGAGCGGTGCATCAACCGCCGCAGCACCGAACTCCGCCGCTACGCCTCCCCACGTACGGTCCTCCCCGGCCCCCTGCCGGGCTCGACCCTCGGGGGCTTCGTAGGCGTCCTCCGTAAGGCCCCTTCCGGCTTGAGCCAGCCACGTTGCTGCGCAAACTCCGCGTCCACCGACGCCATGCCGCACTCGTAGGTGAGTCCGGGGATCACGTCTCGGAAGGCTCCGGTCACCCCGACACACGCGGTCCGCATTGGTCAGCGCGTCCAGCCGAACCCGTCGAGGACATCGACATCGGCGACCAGGTGATCGCCACCGCCCCACCACCGGCGCGAGTGGCCCACGCGCAGTCACCGCCCTGATCCACATAGACGGGTGCTTCGCCGAGGCCGGCCTGACCATCGGACCCGCCTGATCAGCGACACGGCACCACGAGTTCAACCTCAAGTAGAGGAGTTCGGGAGGCCGATGGAGAAGCAGCCGACCGAAGTCCGTGCGGCCCGAGGGGCCCCTCAGGCTGCCATCAGCGCCGCCAGGGCGCGGTCCATTGCGGCGTTGAACTCTTCCGGCGTCAGCGGCAGACGGGACTTGACGTCCCGACTCCACTGGTCGGCGAGGACCTCGGCGGAGCCCGCCTCAACACCGTCGAGCGCCGCGTCGGCCAGGTCCGACGGAGCGATCTTGTCCACGGGCCAGCCCGCCGCCATGTCGGTGTCGGCCAGGCCGAGGTGTACCGCTGTGACGAGCGTGCCCTGCTCGGCGAGCTCCAGGCGGACGCCGTTGGTCATGGCCCAGGCGGCGGCCTTGGTCAGGTGGTAGGCATTTGCGCCCTTGCCCCCGAACCACGACATGGCGGAGAGGACGTTGACGATCGCGCCCCCGCCGTTCCTGGCGAGCGCCGGCGCGAACTCCCGGATCATTCCCAGGTGGCCGAACATGTTGGTCTCCAGCTCGTGCCGCACCGCGTCCAGCGAACCGGTCACCAGGTCGGTCCCCGTATTGATTCCCGCGTTGTTGATGAGTAGCGAGACGTCCGGGGCGGCCTCGGCGGCGGCCCTCACGGATGCGGGATCGGCGATGTCGAGGGGCAGCACCTCGACCCCGGGCAGGTCCACGGTCTCCGGTCGGCGGGCCGTCGCGTAGACCTTGCGGGCGCCCCGTTCGAGCAGGCGCTGGGCGAAGGCGCGGCCCAGGCCGCGGTTGGCTCCGGTGACAAGGGCAACTGAGTTGTTGATATCCATGGCCGGTACGCTAAAACCTGACGCTAACGTCAGAGGCAAGTGCTGATCGTCAGGGCCAGGGGTGAGAGGAATCACCATGACTGTCACAGTGGCCGCAGCCGAGCGGTTGATCCGCATCGGCGAGGTGGCACGAGGTGCCGGCGTCTCAGTGCGCGCCGTGCGCTACTACGAGCAGCAAGGGCTGCTCGTCGCGGAGCGCAGCCCGTCCGGCCAGCGCCTGTACCGGCAGGACGCCATCCCCCTGGTCCGCTTCTTCCAGCAGATGTTCGCCGCCGGGCTCACCAGCCGAAGGATCACCGAACTCCTGCCGTGCTGGGACTCCGGGCACACCGACGCCGAGCAACGAGCCATGCTGCGAGCCGAGCGCGAGCGTATCCAGGCCAAGATCGACGACATGCAGGCCGCCCTGGACCACCTCGACAAGGTCATCGCGATCACGGACACGCACCCGTAGGCGCGGCCAGCCAGACGTCTCATCACGATCCAACCTCGCTGGCTTGGTTGGGGCGATGAGGAGTCGTTGAGGGGGACTTTTGTCGGCCGGCCGACGCGATTTTCGGTGTTCGGACAGGGCGGAGACCAGCGCGGTGGTCTGGTTCTCCAGGGTCTTTCCGGTCGTAGGCCGTCAGGGTGTGCCGTTCAGCCGGCAGGACGATGTAGTGCGGCCATGCGAGGGAAGGCCTTGACCCCTGATGCCGGACACACCACGAGTTCAACCTCAGTAGCCGTTCCAAGACGTCGTTGCCATTGGTCAGCTCTCCTGCCGTTGCCCCAGCAGGCGGGCCTGTTCCTTCTTCAGCGCGGAGAATCCCTGACGCGCGTAGGCGGCGAGCTCCTCGCTGGGGAACGACACCACCGAGAGGTGCTGGTCGTGGTTTCCCTGCGCCCACCGGGCAGCTGTGATCTCGTAGCCCGACACATGCGCGCACAGCTGGAGCAGAAGCGGCGGCATCTCTGGTTCGCTCAACAGGTCCGCGTGCTTGATGACCAGGTCGCGCATGGCCTGGATGTTCGGCAGAAAGACGGTAGTCACCCACAGCCGCCACTCGGTGAGCTCTTCTGGAGTGGGCGGGGTCTCATGTACGAACGGTGACGTTCCGCCAGGGCGAGCGTGACGTTCCAGGAACGCACCGAAGGTGCGGCTGTTGGCTTCCGTAAGGGCGAACAGGGGCCCATAGAAGTCGCTGAGCTGGCGATTCACGCGGGCCAGGTGTTCTTGCCGCTGCGACAGGCGCAGGCCGTTGAGGTAGGTGACAACATAGCCGACGAACGCCAGCCCAATGGTGACGACCACTGCGATCATGAGGGGCGATGCTAGCGAGCAGGGCGTCCCCTCGTTAGACGGCCGTAGCAGATAAGGGTTGCTGCGATGCCTGCGAAAGCCAGGAAGTGTTCGGCCTTACGCTCGTGGCGGCGGTGGAGTCTGCGGATCGCGCCGGGCCAGCTGACCGTCCGTTCGACGGTCCAGCGGTGTCGGCCGAGCCGGGCCGAGGAGTCAACGCCCTTACGGGCTGTCCGGGGCACGATGCGGCGGCTGCGGAGCCATCGACGCAGGTGGTCGTAGTCGTATCCCTTGTCCGCATGGAGCTTGGCGGGACGGCGTCGTCGGGGGCCGCGGCGGGAGCGGATGGGCGGTATACCCCGCACCAGCGGCTCAAGTCCCAGACTGTCATGGGTGTTTGTGGCGGAGATCCCACCGTTGACCACGATGGTCCGAATGCTTCCGGTGTCTGTCTCCACGTACAGCCGGAGGCCGCCACGAACAAGATCGCGGCCAGTATGTTCCGGTCGCCGTACCGCCGCCGGCCGCCTCCTTGGGGTCGTACGTGCGCAGCTGGCACAACCCGCTCGAACAACTCCCACAGCCTGTCAGGGACCAGACGCTCCACGATCGTCACGCCCGAACACTGGCGATCGAACCAACGACGTCTAAGGGCTGGTCGGCGGGGCGACGACCAACTCGGTGTCCGGGTCGTGGTCGATCTGCGGAGGGCCGGCGACGATCATGGTGGCTCGGGCCCACGGCTGTTCTTGCAGCATGAACGGCACTTCCTCCAGCAGCCAGTTCACCACGTGCTCCCGCTGCCGGGGAGAGTCGCCGTCGCGGACGGCCAACAAGCGCTCCTGCTCATCGAGGTCGCCCTGCATCCACACCGAGGCGTCCAACCACGAGGCAAGCCCTTCGCGGATGATGCCGGTGCCCTCGACCCAGATGAAGTCCGCGCTCGCGGGGACGGTGATCGATCCGGGCCGTTCGTGGGCGATCCAGGGAGCAGGGCGGAAGTCCACCGCCTCGCCCCGGTGCAGGGGTTGCAGGATGTTCTCGATGAGTACGGCACCCCAGTCGAAGTAGGCGTGGTTCCAGGCGATGTCGTCGGTGTGCAGGATGGCGGAGTTGGGCACCACCTTGCGCAGCCGCTCGGCCAAGGTCGTCTTGCCGGCACCGCCCCGGCCGTCGATCGCGATCAACCGCGGACGTCCGAGAACGTCGGGGGACGCGTCGCGCAGCTGCCGGACGGCGTCGAGCACGGTCACCACCCGCCAGCCAACGGCCTCGGTCTCGCCTGGACGCAGACGCATCGACAACCTGCCTCCGGAAATAAGCACACGGGTCCGGCCTGCTGCGACGGTCCACCGATCGCCTGACCTTATCGACGTCATGGTCGAGAGGTCACATCCGTGCCGAGCGGCGACACCCGATCCCCTTCACCGGCCTCGTGTCAGCCGCGGGGTGCTCCTCCTGCCATGAGAATGGTCGCCCGCACGCCCGCCTGTCGATGTGCCTGGCAACAGGCTGCGCCCGCCCACACAGTGGATTCCCACATCGGCCCTTGCCAGGGCGCCGCACTCCTCAGCATGACGTGCGATATCCGTCCAGATTTGCTTCACAAAATAACTTCCGGCGCCTACTGTCCCACGGGCGTGTCACACAACTCGGCGTGACGCCCGGCGTCATGCAGGCATGGGACTCCGCGACCGCGACCCACCCCCGCGGAATTCAAACAGTGGCTTGACAGCCCACACCACCACCCCCTAATCTCAATCGAGTGTTTGAATTACTAAGTGCGGGAGAAACCGTCGCGCCCGCGTCAGCCACCCTGGACGGTCCTCCCATCGCCGCCGCGCCGGCACAGGCACAACCTCGCAGCCGTCCGGCGCGACCACCACGTAGCGGAGGGCAAGAGCACAGACATCAAGGGCCTGTTGGGGCATCGAACTGTCCGTCCAGAGCACATTCCAAGGGCCGCCACAGTCACCGGCCGGAACCGCCAAGCCGAACGGCGCGCAGATCGACGTCCCGACCGCCGACCTCTGGTATCCACACAGCGGCAAGGTCAAGACGTTCAACTGCCTCGTCGGGTACCCGACCATGAACCAGCAGCTGAGCGTCGACAGGGGCTGGACCTCGGCGGCCAGCACGCACTGAACCACTCCCCCACCGGGCGCCGCCCCCGCGCGCTACCGACCACCCATCACCCCCCAACGCTCGACCGCCAGACCGGCGCGACCGAGCCACGCGGCGTACCCGGCGGCGAGACACGGTCACCCCGCAGCGTTCCGTTACCGCCTCTCGCAATTGCGCTGCCATGCGAGACGTTTTGAGACATTTCAAGTGATGCGCCGCTGACGAGATCGCGGCAGGTGGATCTAGCGCGTCCCGCCGAACAGTCGCATTACACATGCACACATGGCGGGGCGCAATTCTCTGGAATTGAGTTTCGTCAATAAATTCTCCGAGTTCCGGAAACAAACAAAGGCGATCAATGTTTTTTGGCGAAGAAACTTCGGCTCCTCCGGTGCCCGGGGGGCGGGGACAGGGATGCCCCTTCGGCTTCACCCCGGAGACAGCCCAGACGCAGACCGAGGCTCCGGGGGCCAAGGTGGCCTGCCCGACCGGCATCGACGCTTGGCTGATCACCCGGTATGCCGACGTCCGCGAGGTGTTCGCCGACACCGCACGGTTCAGCTCCCAGCCCGGATCCATCGCCCATCTCGTCCGCGGCCTGAACCCCGACGCCCCCATTGTCGAGGGCGACTTCCCACGTATGGACGGTGCCGAGCACCTGCGGCTCCGCCGTGCCATCGCCCCCGAACTGTCCCCCCGACAGCTTGACGCACTTCGCCCCGCCGTCCAGCGGATCGTCGACGACCTGATCGACGAGCTGGCAACGGCTCCGGGCCCCGCCGACTTCTGCACTCAGCTGATCACGCCGGTCACGACCCAGGTCATTGCCAGACTGCTCGACGTTCCGTACGCCGACCGCGGAGTCTTCCAGAAGACCGCCATGACCCTGTTTGATACCACGACCAGTGAAGACGAGGTCATCAAGGTCGGATTGCCGCTCTTCGAGTACCTGCTGAAGCTCGTACAAGACCGACGGGGCAATCCTGGCGAGGACCTCCTCAGCCGGATCATCGCCCGCGGAGAGCGGACTGAACGGCCTTTCACCGACACCGAGTTGGTCATGACGAGCGCCGCCCTGCTGGTAGGCGGCTTCGCCAGCACGGATACCATCGCCGCCTGCGGGCTGCTCGCCCTGTTCCAGCAGCCGACCCAGCTGGACCGGCTGCGCGCGGAACCCGAACAGGCTGGCAACGCTGTCGAGGAGTTGATCCGCTTCGGCACCAGCAGCCTCCCCGGAAGCGTCCTGCGCAGGGCCACCGAGGACACTCACATCGCGGGCCAGGCGGTGGCGGCCGGCGACTATGTTGTCGCGGTCGTGCAGACCGCCAACCGGGAAGAGGCCCTGGTGCCCGACCCCGACGTGCTGGACATCGGGCGGAAACCCGTGCCGCATCTCGGATTCGGCCATGGTCCGCACCAGTGCGTAGGGCAGCAACTCGCCCGTCTGGAGCTGAAAGCGGTCTTCGAGACACTGTTGCGCCGAATACCCACCATTCGCCCGGCCCTCCCGCTCGAGCAGATCGTCTTCAAGGAAGACTCGGTCGTGCCGGGTCCGGCGGCCCTTCCGATCACCTGGGACGCCGTCCTGCCCGCCCGGGAGACCCAGTGACACTGCCCGTGGCCCTGGTGACAGGGGCCTCCTCCGGCATCGGGGCATGTGTCGCTGACCGGCTCGCGGCGAGCGGCCGGTGGCGGCTGGTGCTCAACGGCCGTGACGGGGAACGGCTTTCCCAGGTCGCCGACCGCACGGGCGGACTCACCCTGCCCATGGAACTCGACTCCATCGGCGGAGCGGAGAAGCTGGCAGCCGCCACGATCGATCTGGTCGGCGAGGTGGACCTGCTGGTCGCCAACGCCGGAATCGGCTGGGCCGGGGCCTTCATCGACACCCCGCCCGAGATGATCGACCGGCTCCTCGCGGTTAACCTCCTCGCCCCTCTGCACCTGTCCCGGGCCCTGCTGCCGGGCATGGTGCGGCGCGGACGCGGGCATCTGGTGTTCGTCTCCTCGATCGCGGGGTGCGTCGCCGTGGGCGGGGAAGCCGTGTACTCCGCCACGAAAGCGGGGCTCAACGCCTTCGCCGAAAGCCTTCGCTACGAGGTCGGCGCCGCAGCCAGCAGCGGTGCGGGCAGTGATGTGAGAGTCTCCGTCGTCGTGCCCGGCGCCGTGGACACCCCGTTCTTCGAACGCCGGGGAAGCCCGTACACACGCGGGTTCCCTGATCTGATTCCGCCTGACCAGGTTGCTGAGACCGTCGTCCGTGCGGTCGGCCGGCGTCAGGATGAGTCCTTTGCCCCCGGCTGGATGCGACTCCCCGCCCGCCTGCACGGTGCCGCCCCAGCCCTTTTCCGGCGCCTGGCCGCCCGGTTCGCGTGAGACCTTCGCTTCACGGCCCCATGCTCGTTCGCCAGGAACGCCGGGGACGCCAGGAAGCCCAGCAGGCCGGGCCCCGTATGGCTGATCAGTACGTCCACTCCGCACGTGCGGTCCCGCGCGGGCGAGCGGAAGTAGAGGCGCATGCTGTCGTCACCGGTGATGACTGCGCCGCCGAGCAACGGCCACGAACCCGATGGCTGCCGGCACCTGCCCGTTCCCGAACCGGCGTCGGCCATCGCCGTGGGGCCGTACCGGAACTGCCGGGAGCACCCGCTGAAACGCCTCCCACAGCCCGTCCTGAACCAGCCGCTCCACCATCGCCGTCACGACCGCCGGCCTGGTGAGCGGGCCAGTTGAGACGATCTCCCAGGCGCTTACGGCGCGGGCCGCGCGTGGGGGGTCCGACCAACCAACACGGCGAGACGTCGTTCGGTCTCAGAATCGGCCGGGGTAAAGACCTGCAGTCGGTGGCCCGACCGTGGTGCCAGCCAGGTGTTGGAGACCTCGAAGTGGAGCTCACCGACGATGGCGTTGCGAATCGTCCGCACTCCGGAGTCCTCCACCTGAGCAACCGTGTGACGGTCCCATAGTTCGGCGAACTCCGGGGACACCGCCCGAAGCCGGGACACGAGGTTCCGCCACAGGGGGTCACCGACGTGTTCGGCCATGGCGACTCGTAGGTTGGCGACCATGCGCGCGGCGGTGGCTTCCCAGTTGACGATGCTCTCCCGCCAAGCCGGGTGGGTGAAGGTCAACCACACGCAGTTGCGCTGTTCTCTGGGAACCTCGTCCAGGTCGGTGAGCAGCAAGCGGAGTGCGGTGTTGTAGGCCAGCAGGTCGTACTTGCCGCCTTGCACACAGGCGGGATACGGATCCAGCTTGGCCAGCACGGCGCGCATCTGCGGTGTGACGGCGTCGCACTCCGTTGTCGTGGTGGGATCCGGGGCGCCGGCCAGAGCGAACAGGTGACTTCGCTCGTCATGGTCGAGTTGCAATGTCCGTGACAGCGCATCGAGTACCTGATCGGAAACCCTGATGTCGCGTCCCTGCTCGAGCCATGTGTACCAGGTCGTACTCATCCCGCTCAGTTGCGCGACCTCTTCCCGGCGCAGGCCCGGCGTGCGGCGGCGGCCGGTGTGGATCACTCCGGCTTGCTGGGGCGTGAGGCGCTCTCGTCGGCTCCGGAGAAACTCAGCCAATTCTGCGCGCCGCAAGCTGCCGCGATCCTCGGGGCCGGCAGACGGTATCGCTGTCGCCATCCTCGCTGGTCCTTCCAGGCTGGTAGAGGCACTACCAGTATAAATGGTTGCTGGCTGCTAGGTTCGGCCCTGCCTACCGTCGACGCCATGCGCACCGTCGTCCACCGCCGCACCGACCCCCAGGCCACCAGGAACCTCCGTCTGAAGAGCCGCCTGACCAGCGACCACGGCACCCGCGACCTGGGTCCTGCCGGGATCATGGTTCTGCTCATCGGCGTGTTCATGCCCCAGGCTGACTACTTCATCGTCAACGTCGCCCTCCCCACGATCGACCAGTCGCTCCACGCATCCTCCGGAGCCCTCGAGCTGATCGTGGCCGGCTACGGCACTGTCTACGCAGCGCTGCTCGTCGTCGGCGGCCGCCTCGGCGACATGCTCGGCCGACGCCGCGTCTTCGCGATCGGCCTCGCCGGCTTTACGACCGCCTCACTGGCCTGCGGGATGGCCCCGGACGTGTGGTTCCTGCTCGGCGCGCGTCTCCTGCAAGGCGCCTCCGCGGCACTCATCGTCCCCCAGGTCCTGGCCACCTTCCATGCCACACTCCAAGGGGCCGAACTGCACCGCGCGCAGAGCCTCTATGGTGCAGCCGCCGGGCTGGCCATCGCTGTCGGCCAGATCGCCGGCGGACTCCTGGTCACCATCGACATCGCCGGCACCACATGGCGACCGATCTTCTGGGTCAACGTCCCCATCGGTCTCGCCACGCTCATCGCCGTCCCACGATTCGTGCCTCCGACACGCTCCAAGCGCCCCGCGACCATCGACACCCGCGGAACTCTGCTCTTCGCTGCCACGCTCGTCGCTCTGCTCGTGCCCCTCGCCGAAGGCCAAACCATCGGGTGGCCGGCGTGGACCTGGATTCTCCTCGCCTGCGCACCCGTCCTCGCGTTCATCACCCTCGTTTTCGAGCGTCGCTTCGAGAGCAGCGGTGGAGTCCCGTTGCTGCCCCCGTCCCTCCTGAGAACCCGGTCGATGCGCCGAGGACTGCTCCTACAGCTCCTGTTCATGCTCGGCTACGGCGCGCTCATGTTCGTGTTCGCGCTCACGGTGCAAAACGGGCTGCACGCCGACCCGCTTCGAAGTGGCCTCGCCATCGTGCCCATGGCCGTCGCCTTCTTCGTCGGCTCGCTCCTCAGTCCCAAGGCCGTCAGACGGTTCGGTGGCCGTATGACGGTCGCTCTCGGAGCAACAGTGAACGGGATCGGGCTGATCGGCCTGGTCGTCGTCGTGACCGACATGTGGCCACACGTCAGCCTGCTCTCCCTGGCCCCTGCTCTGGCCGTGGTCGGGTCCGGCCAAGCCCTCGTGTTCGGATCGCTGTTCCGCCTCGTACTGTCCGACGTTCCGCTCCATCACGCCGGTGTCGGTGGAGGGGTGCTCGTCACCATCCAGCAAAGCGGTCTTGCCCTCGGCGTCGCCACGATCGGCACGCTCTACCTCGGCCTTGAGAACCACGGCATCTCTCAAGCCTTCGCCGCCGCCGGTGCCGCTCAAATCGCCATCATGGCTGTCCTCGCGCTCGCCAGCCGTGCCATGCCGCCATCGGCCTCCCGCTCGCCGGAGGCCGAGTAGCAGGTGGTAGCGGGATGCGGTGTCGGCCGTGGGTCGGACGACCGGTCGGGACGGGGATCCGAATGTCTTCAGAGCATGGTCGTGAACCAATCGGTACCTCGATGAGCTGGGGGTTTTCTCGGCGTCGTGGCGGCGGGCGGGGTCTGCTGGGCAGCCGTCCGGCAGTGAAGCAGGTCGTGGAGGTGCGGTTCATACCGTCGGTGATCGCGTTGCTGCGACATCGCGAGCGACGGGCCCGGGAAGATCTGGATGCCTCGTCGGAGCGGCTGCGCGAGGCGTCGGAGCGTGTGGCCGTCTGCCACCAGTGCTCGGGCTGCGCCCGGGCCGGCCGAAAGGAGGTGTCGTGGGCGCTGGCCGAGCAGGGCGAGGCCGTGGCCGGGGCGCGGGAAGCGGAGGCGCGGGAACCGGAAGCGCGGGAACCGGAGGCGCGGGAACCGGAGGCGCTTGCGACGCCGCCCTCTTCGGCGGCTTCGCAGGCGGCCGAGCCGGGCCCGGACGCGGCGGCCGACGCCTCGGACTGGCCGGTAGTGCCGACGGCTCCGCCCGCGGGCCGGCCTAGGTCACCGCCGTCGGCTTCGGAACCGTCCTTCCGGCCTGACCACCGCACCAACGCCGGCCGTAAAAGCGGAACAAGCTCATCCCCCGGGCTGTTGGCTGCTACGTCGGACCAGACTCCGCCAGGCTCGCCCGCCCTGGTGGGGACATCGGTCGACGCACTGTCGAGCCCCATATCAACATTCGGTAGAAGGAGTAGAGATCATGTCCAAGGGATCCGCGCTTGTCATCGGAGTCGGCCCCGGCCTCGGCCTGGCCCTTGCTGAGGCCTTCGCCAGGGACGGCCACTCTGTGGGGCTGTTCGGGCGCGACGCGGCGCGCCTGGACAAGTACGCGTCTGAGCTGACCGCTGAGGGCCGCACAGCGCGCGCCTACTCGGTTGATGCGGCCGATCCCGAAGGCTTGGAGGCTGCGCTCACGCGTGCCGCAGACGAGCTCGGGGCGCCGGAAGTGCTCGTGTACAACGCGGCTATGATGAGCCCTGACACGCCAACCGAGCTGGACGCACGGGAGTTTGCACACATCCTCGCGGTCAACGTCACCGGAGCCGTCGTCGCGGCCCGGACGGTCCTCCCGCTCCTGCGTGAGGGCCGAGGGAGCCTGCTGTTCACCGGTGGTGGTTTGGCTCTGGACCCGTCGCCCGCATTCACGTCTCTGTCGGTGAGCAAGGCGTCGCTGCGGGCATACGTCCAGTCTCTCCACAAGCAGCAGCAAGGCTCCGGCGTGCACGTGACCACCGTGACGATCGGTGGCGCCATCGGTGGTGACAACCCTCGTTTTTCTCCCGAGAATCTGGCCGCAGCCTACCTGAACCTGCATCAGCAGCCGCAGGACCAGTGGCAGGACGAACTCCTCTACACCTGATTGCGTGAAGCCGGTTACGAGATCGGGGACAACTGGGCCATGACGTAGGAACGGCTGCAGTGGTCGAAGAGGTGATGAAGCGTGGCTGGGCCGTACGGCCTGGCCCCGCTGCGCCTGTCCGTCATCCCCATTGCAGCCTTCTGCCCTCCAGATGGAGCGTTTTCGCGTTCCTACGTCCGTCGATACCGGAGCCGACGGCATTCACGTAAACCGTCAGGCCAATGCCGCATCAACCAGGCTTTGCCGGACTGGCTCCTCCAGCACGGCACGGCCAGGTTCCTGCCGGATGGGCTCGACACGGCCGGTCATCATCTCCTGACGGCGGAGAACGAAGCCGGCGAGGCGGCGGGGAACACATGGGTCGGCCCGGATCCCAACCAGGCTTCGGGCAGCGCGAGTTCCTCGTGACCGTACGACGTCGATGTCCCGCCGCCCGGCGCGACCGTGCGGCCGGTCTACGGCGCCCGCACCCTCGCGGCCACCTTCAGGCCATTCAGACGTCTCGGGCATGGATCCGCCATCCTCGCGTCCGCTGAGGCACTCATCGCCGGCGAGGGCATGACGGCGCTGGGCCTCGATGTCCCTGCGCGCGAGCACGCTCCGTACGAGGCGGGCATTCAGCCTGTCTGACTGAGGGTGCCTCGCGCCGGCAGACGGTCCGCTCACGGCCGACTGTCTCCAGGTCGGTGGGCCATCGGCTCACCAGGCAGGGCGGATCGGCCCCGGCGGCGTGAGTTGTGTCAGGTCGGCGACGAGTTCGCTGAAGCGCTCCTCACCCAGTGCTTCTCGCCACGGTGTGACGGCGGCCCGGGCCGCCTGGTCAGCCGCGCGCGTGGCGGCCCACCCGGTCTCGGTCAGTGCCAGGAGGCGGGCGCGGGCATCGCGCGGGTGTGGATGCCGCTCCACGTATCCCTTTCGGACCAGCTCCTCGACCAACTGGGCGGCGGCCTGCTTGGTCACCCCCAGGTGCTCGGCCAGGTCGGCCGCGGTGGCGCCGCCCATCGAGATGCGGACGAAGGCGAAGCCGTGTGCAGGTCGTAGGTCCTCGAATCCCTGTTGGGACACGCCGGTGTGGATTTCCTGCACCAGGTGTCCGGAAAGTGCCAGCACGAGTGCGGAGAAGGCCAGGGCGTCGTCCATGGGCTTGACTATAACTCGTCAACCAGCTTGTCTATCTAGACAAGCTGGTTGTCTAGATGGGGGCTGACATGTTCATCCGCAGCGACGAGGCCGTCGTACATGAGGTTCACGGTGGCCGTTTCGTTTCCTACGTCCGCCCGGACACCGGCAGCCGGGACCTCGCCGCCTGGCGCGTCGAGATCCCGACCGGCATGGTGGGGCCAGCTCACACGATCAGCGACGAGGAGACGTTCTACGTCCTCTCCGGTCGCCTCCGACTCACCATCGACGGCGAGAGCGCCGAACTCCGCGCAGGTGACGCGGCGGTGGCACCTGCGGGCTCGGAACTGGCGGTCGCCAACACCAGCGACCAGGCCGCCCACATGTGGGTCACCACACGGGTCGGGCTCACCGCCAAACTGGCTGACGGCAGCACCATGACACCGCCCTGGGCTCACTAGTGTGCTGGTGACCGCGCAGGTTCGCCGGATTGGGTCAGGCGGAGGCTGTGGAGCGGGCGTCCTCCCCAGTGGTTGCCCTTCTCACTTCGGATGCGGGCCCGTTCCTTGCGTTCGGCGGCCAGGACGTCGCTGTGTCGGGCGCGGGCGTCGCGCCGTCGCAGACAGACGTGCAGTGCCCGGGTCGGCACTGTGTGGTGACTGAGCCGGCGGGGACGGCCCCCCGCCCACTCACCCACCGACCACCGCGAAGTACTCGCCGTCCGGCGCAGGGAACGCGCCCGCATCCGTGACGGAAGGGCATCCGACGGGACGGACGCCCCCCTCGCGGACGCAGCCACAACCCGTGTGGGCCCTCGCGTCACCTCCGCCAGAACAGGTGGTGCCGCACGCCGCTCGGGCTGGGCACGACCTCCAGGTGGAACCGGTCGAGCAGTTCGTCGGGTGACTCCCATAGCCGTAGTCCGGACCCGAGTTCCATCGGCGAGACCGCCACATGCATGGTGTCGACGAGGTCAGCCTCAAGGAACTGCCGGATGGTGGTGACCCCACCGCCGAGTCGGACGTCCATGCCCTGTGCCGCTTCGCGCGCCCGAGCGAGGACCTCGGCCGGGTCGCCGTCCACGAAGTGGAACGTGGTGTCGGAGAGCGTGAACGACGGACGCTCGTGGTGGGTCATGACGAACACCGGCGTACGGAACGGGGGTTCCTTCTCCCACCAGCCGCACCACTCATGGTCCTGCCAGGGCCCACGCTGGGGCCCGAACTTGTTGCGCCCCATGATCTCGGCACCGATGTTGCGTGCGAAGTCTCGCGTGAAGTAGTCGTCCAGGCCCCGGCTCCCCCCGGGATCCGTACGCATGGGCCAGCTCGCGGTGGCTCCGGCCCAGGCGAACAGCGACCCGGCATGATCGAGGCCGAACGGCCGCTCGAGACTCTGGTTCTCACCCGCACCGATCCCGTCACCCGAGACGTTGAAGTTCATGACTCTCAGCAGTTGATCCACGTGTTTCCTCGCCTGGTCCTGTCGCGTCATCGTGCGGCGGGACGCCGCACATCATGACGTCGATCGGAACGTGGCCGGATCGACAGCGGGCCACAACTTTTCCCAGGGCGCGTCGGTAAGCAGCCCCGTCCGCGGCGCGGCTGTGGCCGACGCGGACGGCTTCGAGGTGGCCGCCGTGACCACTCACACACGTCGCAACGGACGTCACCACCCGCCCGACCGTTCCCACCGCCGCCCCGGGGGACCGTCCCGGTCGGAGCATCGGCGCAGCGCTCGCGCGCGTGCTCGGCGCGGTGTCCCAGGACCATCGCACGGCACCCCTTTACGCGCACTAGCCGATTTATCCCTCCGGGTCAAGCCACGACCCCTCGGAACGTGACCGCGCGGTGTCCGCAGGGCCTACTTGAAGTGCGGGCCTCGCCGGAGAGGGAATCCGGAAACAAACGAGGCAGGTCGGCAGGACGGAAATCCTCACAGAGGTTCTCCTCTTTCACCGAAACCGCGAATTGTCCCCGGTATGACTGTCCGGGGAAAGCGGTCCGCCAGTCATCGTCCGGGATTTCCGGGGCAGCCAGAAAAGGCCCCCAGTATCGATAGGAGAGAACCCATGACCCGTAACTTTCACACCCCCAGCGACGTCCGTTCCAAGCGCCGAGGTTTCCGCCTCGCGGCACTCGCCGCCTCGGCTGCGGTCATCACCGGGGGCATCGTCCTTCCCGCGTCCGCCGCGACGGCCGCTCCGATGCCTGCCTCGCAGGTCGTGAGCTTCGTCCACGGCGGCGGCGCCGGCGGTGACGGAGGTGCCGGAGGCGGCGGCTTCATCGGCGGCGGCGGGGGCTCCGGCGGCTCCGGCGGCGGCAGTGTCCTGGGCATCGGCGGCGACGGAGGCAAGGGCGGCAAGGGCGGCGACGGCGTCCTGTCCGGTGGCGGTGGTGGCGGCGGCGGTGGCGGCGGTGACGGTGTCGTCGGCGGCAACGGAGGCACCGGCGGGGGCGGAGGCACCGGCCTGTTCGGCGGCAGCGCCGGCTCCGGCGGCACCGGCGGCGACGGCATCCTCAAGGGCGGCAACGGAGGCAAGGGCGGCAACGGAGGCTTCGGCGTCTTCCAGGGCGGCAGCGGCGGCAAGGGCGGCGCGGGCGGGCTCGGCGTCCTCTTCGGCGGCCTGGGCGGCGGCGGTGGCGCCGGCGGCGGCAGCATCTTCTGACCGCCTCTCCCGGGTCGGGGACGGAGGCCCGCGCGGCCTCCGTCCCCCGGCCCCCACGCCCGCACCCCATTGACCGGTGTGCGCAGCCGGGCGACCGGCGCAGCACCCGCAGAACCACAGTCCTGATCAAGGAAACGGAGAGCCCTCATGTCCACAACTCGCTGGCAGCGTCCGCTCGTCCTGGCGGTGGCCTCGGTGGCCCTGGCCACCGGCACCGCGTGTGCCGCCCAGGCGGCGCCGGGTGCCACCACAGGCACCAGCCACACGGCCCCGGCCGACCCGTACCACTGCGGCCAGGGTGGTGAAGGCGGGAAGGGCGGGGAAGGCGGCAAGGGCGGTGCGCCCGGTCAGCCGGGAGAGCCCGGCAAGCCCGGCCGGATCGGCTGCTTCACGTTCGGTGACCTGCCCGACAAGCCCAAGTCTCACCTCACCGGCACGGACAAGATACGGATCATGCTGACCGTGGAATCCGGGCAGGCGAAGAAGGCCGACGTCATCAAGAAGTACAAGATTTCCGAGAAGGAGTTCGGCAGCTGGGACAAGCAGTTCCGCGACGGGGACTGGGCCGCACTGGCGGCACTCAATTCCCTCTTCGGCTCCTGAAGGACCTTCCCCGACGCCTCGGCCCGGTGTGGGCCGGGGCGTTCCTGTCAAGCCCCGAATTCCCGGGCCGTGACGACGAGACCCATGGCCGGGTTTATTCGTGACAGCGGACACCGCGGTACGGGAAACAACTCTCTGGAAAGAGGAATGCCATGCGTACGCGTTCTTGGAAGGTGCGTCTCGGTCTCACGGTCTCGACCGCCCTGACCGCCGCCGTCGCGGCCGGCGTCGGCGCGCCGGCCGCGATGGCGGCACCGGCGCCGCAGAGCCATACGGCCATGGCGGCCGCCCGGCATCTTCCCGCTGACAGCGCCCGGCCGGGCGGCGGCAGCCTGTTCGGCAGCGGACGGTTCGGCGACATCAAGGGGAGCAACGGCAGTGTGCGGATCGGCGACCGGGTGTGCGCGGGCAACTGCAACGCAACCGTCAACGGGAGCAATGGCGGCCAGGGCGGGATCTGCGCCGGACTGTGCAACGGGAGCGCCAACGGCGGCACCGGTACGACCGGCGCGCCGGGTCGCCAGGGCGGCACCGGCGGCACGGGCGGGATCTGCGCCGGGATCTGCTCCGGCAGCGCCAACGGCGGCACCGGCGGTACGGGCGGAGCCGCGGCGGGCACTGGCGACGGCGGCCGCGGCGGCACGGGCGGTCGCGGCGGGATCTGCCTGGGGCTCGGCTGCGGAAGCGGCGGCCCGGGCGGCACCCGCTGATGGACCATGCGTCCGCGGCCCTGCCACGCACGCCGACGTGCGCGTCAAAGCGGTGGGCGAGCAGCTCGCAGCCGCGCACCCCGCGGCAGGCCCGCACGATCCACGGCAGGGAACGCTCCTCACAAGGTGCCGGGATAAGGTCCACGCGTGGAACGGATCCTGGTGGTGGGCGTCACCGGCCCGGGCAAATCCACCCTCGCCCAAACTCTGAGCAGCCGTCTGCGCCGCTTCCGCCGCCCCCATGACACGACGGCCTGGCTGACAACCCTCTGACTCCGTACCCCCGTCACCGGCTGACCGACACGCGGCCGAGCCGGAATGAGGCGAGGGAAAGATCCGCGCCGCTTCAGGAGGGTTGGCGGACTTCGCTGACGATGGTGTAGAGCTCGATGATGACGCCGTCCTTGCAGTGGGCGATGTCCATTCCGGTCGCGACCGGCGGTTGGCCGGCCGGACCGTACTGGAAGCCGAGGTGACCGAGGTCGTCGTTGACGGAGATGGGGCCGTCGGGACGGAAGACCCAGTCCGGGGTCTGCGCACGAAGCTCTGCGGCGCGCTCGGCGAGGGCCTCGCGGCCTCGGACGACGCGGTCGGGTTCGTGCCAGACGACGTCTCGGCGTAGGTCTGGGCGATGGCCGCGCTGCGGCGCTCGAAATCCGGCTCGTTGAAGACGTCGAGGAGGTTCCGGCGCATCAGGTCGGCGACGGTGTTGTTCCTGGCGGTCCTTCGGGTCGCGCCGACCGGGACCACCGGTCAGGCGTGCCGGCAGGGGGCCGGGAAATGCCTTGTCGACTCTGGTTGCGAGGCTTCGATGAGCGGCACGACAGCGACCTCATGGGCCTCCGCCTGCGCGGCTCGGGGGTTTGGTGAGTGACCCGGCCCGGACGATGCGTCGGTCAGCGGGCGGCGGCCCACCAGCCGGCCGATAAGTCGCTGCACGACGCACGGTGGAGCGGTGCAGGCCGGCGTCACGGCGGTGAACGGGGCACGCGGCGCGGTGGAAGCGGCTTCCGCCTGCCGCCGTCGTGGGCTGCGCGGTTCAGCCGGCGGCCGCTGAGACGAGTTGCGGTACGAAGGCCGATCCGTCGACCGTGCCGAGTCCCGAAGCCATGTCGTAGCCCTTGACCGCCTGGTACCCGTCCGGGCCGTTGTTGCCGATGGTGATGTCGACGATGCCGCCGCCGGGAACGGACTCCAGCCGGTACATCGGGCCGTGCAGGGCGCCGAGCCGGGCTCCCGCCCTCTGGTCGGCGAGCGCGATCATCGCCGCGAACATGGGAGCCGCCTCACTGGTGCCGCCGGCCGGCAGCCAACCGGCGCCCGCCGGCAGGAAACCCTGGTAGACCAGGGTGCCACCGGAGGCCGAACCGTCCATGCAGATATCGGGTGTGCCGCGCCGGGTACCGACCCGGTCCCCGACTCCGTCCTGGTAGGCGGGACGGGGGAAGGTCTGGGAGGGGCCGCCGCCGGTCGCGCCGAAACGGTCGTTCCAGACGGTGTCCGGGCCGGTCCGCCGGCCCCGGTCGTCGAGGTGGAGCCGGGACGCACCGAGGGAGATGACGCTGGGGTCGGACGCGGGCCAGGACACCGACCTGACCCGTTCGCCGTGCGGACCGACAGGCGGGGCGGCACCGGAGTCACCCGCGCTGGCGACCAGCGTGACGCCGTCGGCCACGACCCGGGCCAGCAGACCGCTGAACCGCGTGAGATCCCGGGCGGGCAGGCCGCTGTTTCCGGCTGCCGAATACTCCTCCACACCGAAACTGATCGAGATCGCGTCCGGATGATGCCGCGTCACGCTGTCGGCGATGCCGTCGAGGATCAGTTCGGCGCCCAACAAGGCGCCCTCGGCGGCCTGCCCGGTTGTCTGCGCGGTGGGAGCGGCGGGAGGACCGGGACGGTAGACAGCGGCGGGCAGCCCGATCTGGGTGACGACGATCTTCGCGTCGGGGGCGACCATGTGGACCATCTGCACGTCCAGGGTGGCCTCCATGGCGACGTCGGCCATCTGGGAGTTCTTGGGGTCGAACGGGGCGATGTGCCCGGCCGGGTCGTAGCGGTCGACCGTCAGGTCGGGAGCCGGCAGCTTCATCGCCCGGCTGAAGGTCTCCAGATCCTTCCCGAGCGTGTCCGGAACCACCTGTTCATAGACCACGACCGTACGGCCCTTGCCGCTCAGCCCCGAGGAGTTGAGCTTGTCGATGCCGTAGGCCGTACGGACCAGATCGGGCGTGTAGCAGGGCGAACCGAGCACCTTGCGGCACTCGGCGACAGTCGGCACCCGTGGAAAGGGATGCACGGTCGCGGACGGGGAGGCACTCGCCGGCGCCGTCCGCCGGAGCGTCTGGGCACCGCTGCCGCCACTGCCCGCGCAGCCCACGGCGCTCAGCACGACAAGGGCCGCGCAGGCAGCGGCCCGGGGACCCGGGCGGTGGGTGGTCGTCACGACTGTGCCTCTCTGTCAGCCGAGTTTGCGCCGCAGTTGCAGGATGTAGAGCAGCAGGAGCGACGGCGCGACCAGGACCGCCGCCACGCAGGAGACCGCGAACAACTGCCACAGGGTGGCCGACGGGGACGCCGCCTGATGGATGGTCAGGTGCGTGCCCAGGAGGTAGGGATACTGCGCGACCCCCCAGCCCGCCACGACCGCGGCGATCGCGATGGCCGCAAGGGTACGGACGACGGGCGAGCTGCCCCTGCGCAGCAGAAGCAGCGCGGCCAGACCGCACACGGCGGAGACGACCAGCAGCGGCGCGCCGACCCGGCTCAGCTGGTGGAACAGCCGCGGAGCGTCCGTACGCAGGATGAACACGCCGGCCAGCGCCACCAGTCCCGCGACGACGCCGGCCCCGATGGCGCGGGTTCGGAACGCCGTTTCCAGAGAGGACTGCGCCCGGCGCCGGGCCTGTCCGGTGAGGAACACGGCGGCAAGGTAGGCACAGACGGTGACGGCGAGTACGCCGCCGAGAACGGAGGTGGGATTGAGCCAGCTGGACAGCGGGGCTCCGTGGCCCGCCGCGGGGACACGGCCGGAGGCGATCGCGCCGGCGACGGCGCCGAAGAAGAAGGGTGTGACCACCGACGAAGAGGCGAAGACGACACCGGCAACGGCCTCGCCCCGGCCGCCCGCCAGCGCATGGCGGAAGGCGAAACCGGCGCCCCGCACCACGATACCCAGCGCTGCCAACCCGAGGGGAATGTAGAGCGTGGTGGTGATGGCCGTGTACGCCTGCGGAAATCCCGTCCAGATCATCACCAGGATGAAGACCAGCCATGTGTGGTTGGCCTCCCACACCGGGCTGATGGAAAGGTTGATCAACTCCCTCATGGGGCGGCCGCGGCGACGGCCCCCGGCTGTCAGATCCCAGAATCCGGCCCCGAAGTCGGCTCCCCCGAAAAGGGCGTAGGCGATCACGCCGACGAACAGCACCACGGCGGTCAGCGTGCTCATACGTCATCAGCTCCGAACCCGCGCTCGCTCGCCGCCGGCACCGGCTCCGGACCGTAGGGGACCGCGACGGCCTCGGTACCCTCACGCAACCAGCGACGATGCATCGCCCGCAGGACGAGCACCGCGCCCGTCCCGACACAGAGGTAGATCGCGAGGACCGTGGCGAACAGCGGCCACAGATTGCCCACCGTGGTGACCGCGTCCCTGGTCAGCAGGAGCCCCACGACTGTCCACGGCTGCCGGCCGACCTCCGTCACCACCCAGCCGCTCCACAACGACAGGAGCGCGAGCAGTCCGCACACCGACGCACCGCGCAGGAACCAGCGGTTCACCGGGACCTCGCGACGCCGCCACCACAGCCAGCCGAACCACAGCGCCATCAGCAACAGCAGCGAGGCGGTTCCGACCATGACGTCGAACGCGAGGTGCACGACGCTCACCACCTCGTCGTCGGGGCGCACGGCCGGAGGGATGGCGCCGAGGCCCTTGATCGTGGTGGACGGCCTGAAGCCCGCGAGGATCGACGCCACGTCCGGAAGGGGGATGCCGTAACGGACCTTGCCGTCGACGAAGATGCCGCCGAGCGTCTCGGGGATGTGGTCACCGGTCTCGGGGACCATTTCGATGATGGCGAACTTGGCGGGCTCCCTGTTGAAGACCTGGCGGGCGATCGTGTCGCCGACCAGGAACTGCAAGGGCATGGCGATCGACCCGACCGTGAACGGCACGAGGAACCCGAGTTGGTGGTAGCGGTCCCGGCGGCCTTTGAGCAGGCCCCACGCGTACACCCCCGCGACCAAGAATCCGGCGACGATGTAGGCCGCCAGGAGCATGTGCACCATCTCCCACCAGAAGGCGCCGTTGAAGAACACCTTGGACGGGAACACCTGCACGACACGCCCGTGGCTGACGACGATGCCCGCCGGCTGGTTCATCCAGCTGTTCGCCGCGATGACGGAGGCTGTTCCGCCGACACTCGCCAGGGTCACCGCCACGCCGGTGAAGAAGTGCGGCCACGCTGGAAGCCTCTTCCAGCCGTAGATGTAAATGGCCACGAACACGGCTTCCAGGAAGAAGAAAAGCCCCTCGTAGGCGAACGGGAACCCGAACGCCGCCCCGTACCGGCCCATGAGCCCGGGCCACAACAGCCCCAACTCGAAGGAGAGCACCGTACCCGACACCGCCCCGACCGCGAACAGCACGGCAGCCACCTTCGACCAGCGTTGCGCGAGAAGCAGCGCCTCGTGATCGTCACGGCGCAGCGCCCGGTAGTGGCAGACCAGCATCATGAAGGTGAATGCGACGCCGAACGGCACCAGAACGACGTGGAAGCCCAGAGTGAACGCCATCTGCTCACGTGCGGGGAGAAGCTGTGGCGGGTCGGCGGCTGCCAGCAGCGCGGACAACAGCATGAATTCTCTTTCCGGCTCGGACAGCGGCGGACGACTCGCGCGTCAGTCACGTGCTCACCGCCGTGGGGAATCAGGCAGAACAGACACGGAAGCTTCGTCGAAGCTGGTCACCGTACGCGGACACGCTGGTCGCCCGCGGCGGCCGGAGGACTCACGCCCATGTCATTCGAAACCTCCACGGCCCCTACCTCTAGGCAGTCCGGAATCACGCGAGGACGGATCTCGCGCATGCTAGTAAGCGCCTGAGGCCCCACTCGCCGAAACGCCCGGCGACGCCACCGTGTCCCCCGTTGGTGCCATCTCACGAGTGCCAATCAGCCGAAACGGCCAGGCATATCCGCGAGCCGTCACGCAATCCACCCGGCCAGGTCACACGGACGCCGGTCGGGTGCACCATTGGTGGGCGCAAGGCGTCGGTGTTCGTCTCTTCACCATGACGACGGCGGCGTCTCGGCGCAGCTCCGTCCGCTGCGGAGTCCGCGGCGGAGTCCGCGGCGGCAGCCTCCGCCGGTATCCCCGCACGGTTCGTCAGCACGTGCCGTGCCGGGCCACGGCCCTGGAGCCGCCGACTTCAAAGTCCACGGTCGCGCGGGGGCGCCGTCGAGCGCCTCTCCCGCGATGTCCGGCCCGTCACGACGGCCTTGCCGGGCTACGCGGTGTTCGATTGAAGCGAACGCCAACTCGCAATTGTGCCAAGGATGTTGCGATACTCTCGCGCTGACCGACCCCAGTCACACACGTCCCACATGTCACGCGAGAGACCGGGATTCCCATGTCCGACCCCCATCTCAGCCGGTCCAACGCGCTCGCCTACGCAACGGCCGGTATGAAACCCCCGCCTCCGACCCCGCTCCGGAAGAACGACCCGGCACGGGTCGGACCGTACGCGCTCATGTCGGTCCTCGGCAGTGGCGGGATGGGGCGGGTCTATCTGGGCCGGGACACCGTCGGGGGGACCGGCCTGGCCGCCGTGAAGGTGGTCCGGCCCGAGTACGCGGAGGATCCCCAGTTCCGGAAGCGATTCGAGCGCGAGGTCGGCGCGCTCGACCGGGTCCAGGGGGCACATATCGTCCGGCTGCTGAACAGCGGCTGCGACGAGGACCTGGTGTGGGTCGCCACCGAGTACGTCCCCGGACCCACGCTCGCCGAGCTCGTCGAGGACCGCGGGCCGATCGGGGCGACGGCCGCGTGGCGGCTGCTGGCCGACCTGGGACGTGCGGTCGAGGCCATCTGGCGCGCGGGAATCGTCCACCGTGACCTCAAGCCGTCCAATGTGATCCTGGCAGCCGACGGTGCCCGCGTCATCGACTTCGGTGTCGTCCAGGCCACCGACGGCACCTCGATCACCGCCACGGGCCAGAACGTGGGGACCCCTGCCTACATGTCCCCCGAGCAGGTCAGGGGTAAAGAGGTGACCGCCGCCTCCGACGTCTTCGCGCTGGCCTCGGCCCTCGCCTACGCCGTCACGGGACAGGCGCCGTTCGGGGAGGGCACGGGGGTCGACGTCCTGCACCGGGTGGCCTTCGATCCGCCGCGGGAGGAGGTCCTCGACAAGGTGACGGCGGTCGATGCGGAACTGGGCGTGTTCATCCGCACCTGTCTGGACAAGGATCCCGAGGGACGTCCGTCGCCGGAGACGGTGTTCCGGACCGCCATCGGGCACCAGCTGCCCGCCCCGGCCGGGCGGCCACCCCGGTCCGCGCCGAGGAGAGCGAACAGTACGCCCCTCGGTGACCGGCGACCTGCCGCCCCTGCCGCCCCTGCCGCCCCGCCGCCCGTGCACCCGCCGGTCGGCTCCGTCGCGGCCGGTACTCCCTCGCAAGGGCGGAGAAGGCTGATGGTGGGCGCCGCCGCCACAGCCGGTGTCGTGGTCGCCGCGGCCGTCTCCGTGGCGCTGTTACGGCAGGGCGACGACCATGCCCCGGCGTCGGCGGGTTCCGGGCCCGAGACGTCGGTGACCGTGACGTACACCCCGGCCTCGACACCCAGCAGTTCGCACAACACGTCCGCGCCCACCGCGTCGAAGACCGGCCAGGCGGTGAAACAGGCGCCGACCACGGCGGCCACGGTGGACTCCGACGCACAGGGCTCGGGGACACCGGATCTCCGCTCCGCCACCTGCCCCGCCGAGATCGCCCCGGGGGCCGCCGGCGACTGCGTCAAGTCCCTGCAGCTCCTCCTCGCCGGTCACGGCCTGTACGTGACGGCCGACGGCAGGTTCGGCGGTGGGACCCTCGCCGCGGTCAGGGCCTTCCAGACGGAGGCGGGGCTCACCGTCGACGGAAAGGCCGACGCGCAGACCAAGAAGTTTCTGTACGACCTGCCCCGTGGGCCGGTCCGGCACGGCTCGGTCACCGTGACCGAGAGCGTCAACGCCGCCTCGGTCGCCCGATGTCTCGACACCCGCGGCGCGAACGTCCAGGTCTGGGGTTGCAAGGACACGGCCGGCCAGAAGTGGGCGCTGTATCGACTGGCCGACCAGAACGCCCAGTACCGCGTGGTCAATCAGGGAACGCATCTCTGCCTGGACGCCGACGCCGGTACGACCGGCCAGAACGGCCAGAAGGTCCGGGCGCGGAGCTGCGACGGGCTGGGGGCCCAGACGTGGCGTCTCGGGGGCGGCGGGACGCTGGTCAGCGTCCCGGACGGATTCTGCCTGGACGCGGAGGCCTCCACCTCCGGACAGGACGGCCAGGAGGTCCAGGGCTTCGGTTGTGCGGGCAGCAGCAACCAGGTGTGGAACTGGTCCTGACCTACCGTCCGCCCAGTTCCCGAGCCGGTCCGGCAGCCGCTCGGATCCCTCGGTTCAGCGTATTCGCTCTTTCGACGGGCGGAGTTATCGCGTGAAAAAATATGCGGGCGCGTCTGACGCGCAGCACGCCCTAGGGACGGCAAGGGCGAAGACGCGCAGGAGCCAGCCCTCCGTCCTTCGAAGGAGGAGAACATGGACGTGATATTCGATCCATAGGCCTATCCGCCCCTGGCTCTCGGATTCTTCGGTCTCGGTACCGGATACCTCGTCTACGGGCCGCACGAACTGTTCGGATATCCGCAGCAGAGCGATGAGACGGATCGTGCTCTCGGTGTCTGGGGAATATGGCTGCCGGGCTTTTGTCAGTTCGTCGCAGGAATCATCCTCTTCGTCGGACTCAGCTGGTTCGAGGTCTTCACCAAGTCACCGCCGCTGTACACGGCCGCGCTGGCCTTCTCGGCATACGGAATCCATTGGTTCGCGATGGGCTGGAACCGTTATCGCGGCAATGAGGCGCGTACCAACGCGGGTATGTGCGTCGCCTACATGGTGATCTCCGCGATGGGCGCCACAGTGTTCTTCAAGGTCGGGGACTGGCCGGTGGGCCTCCTCTTCCTGGGGCTTTTCGTGATCTACTTCTGTCACTTCTTCTCCGTCATCGGCGTCAAAATGGGCGGACGCGGACTGGGGTTGTTCCATATCCTGACCGGCGGCTGGCTCATGTATCTCACCTACGCCGTCGCCGTGAATTCTTCCCTGGGCTATCACTGGCGGGTGTGAGCGGCGAGGCGGACAGGCCGAGAGCCGAGGGTCAAGCCGCGCGGAGCCGTGCGGCCTCGTGGCGGAGCGCTTCCACAGTGGCCGTCACCCCGGGAGAGCGGTCGCGGGTTGTGACGGCGACCGTGGCCCGGCCGAGCCAGGCGGGGTCGTCGACGTGGACGGTGCGGACGCCGGTGGGGACCGCCGCGGCGGCGAGTTCGGGCAGTACGGCGATGCCGAGACCGGCGGCGACCAGACCGAGGCGAGTGGGCCATTCGCGGGCGGCGTAGGCGATCCGCGCATAAGGAGCACCCATCATTTGCCGCTCCGGCTCGATGTCACCGACCGTGCGGCGGTGTACGCGGCAGTGCGGCGTGCCCGCTCGCATTTCGGTTCACTGGACGTCGCGGTCAGCAATGCCGGCTATGGGCATTTCGGCATGGTCGAGGAGTTGGCCCGCGGGGCACGGCACAGTGAGCTCTTTCAGCGTTGCCTCTCCAGGGTGAGGACGGCTTTGGCACGGGAGCCTCGTGCGTTTCGCATCCCGTCTGCGTCACCCACCCGATGTCCACGCTGAAATAGCTCAACGAGGACGGCGGGGCTGCAAACCCGCCCCACCTTCGATGGACATGGCCAGGTCCACAGGCACTACCGCTCGAATTCGACGGTTGAACCGAATCGATCACTTCACGTACGTCAACACATACAGCAGAAGAAGCGGCACGATCATCGCTTCCACGCCCAGCAGCCACCACAGAGGATGCCACGCTTCAGAACGCGAATCGAGTTCCTCCCGAGTGCGAACCCGTCGCCACGGCGAGGCAGGGTCATACACGAGAAGGGTTTCCTCGCCGGGCGTGCCCAGAATCCTTCTGCGGAGCGGCGATATGTACATCACCTGCCGGCCTGAATCCGTCACGAATTCAAAGCTGGTCGAGTAGCTGCCCTCGGAGACCGAAACGTTTCTACAGCGGCCGATGACTTCCTTACCCACGTGTCTCAGCCGTCGCTCGACCCACAACGGGACCAAGCCGAACCAAAAGATAAAAGGTATTGGGAAGACGACCAGTCCGACCAAAATCCACCCCAGTGTGTCCACTCCTGGAGCATGCCACACGCCAACACCAGAGCAGGCGGGATCGAGGCTCGCGGCGCACGAGGCTCCCGTGTCGTTGGGACCACCCGGACTACGGCGAGGTCCACGCGGCTACCGCGGTGGATTTCGAGGTGGGCGACCGCCCGCCACCCGCGACGCGATCCTTCGGTCCGGTCCGCCCGTTGCCGCCCCGGGCCCGTCCACCGGAGTGGACGGGCCCGGGGCGGGGTACTGGATGCGTCACTTCACGCGGATCGTCACCGTGACGGTCTTGAGGACGGCCGGCAGCTTGGTGGTGTCGACCTTCAGGATCTCACCGTTGTCGGTCTGACCCGTCGGCGGCAGCACCTTCTGGTGGACGGTCCACTTCCCGTCGGGGTCGACGGCGATGGTGTCGATGCCGAAGTCGTCGTCGTTGGACAGGTACAGCGTCTTGCCGGCGTCCGTGGTGGCGACGCCCTCGACCTTGTCGTGCGCGAAGAACTTCCCGGTGGGGTCGAGCTGGCTCACCAGCGTTCCGACGTTGAGGTACGGCTGCTTCTGCGCGACCTGAACGCCGGCACCGGTGAGTGCGGTGAGCGCGGCGTTGGTGCCGACCTTGCCGACGAACGCCTCGGGCGACTTGCCCCCGATCGTCAGCCCGCTGACGTCGGTCGCGCCGTTGATGTCGACCTCGTAAAGGGACTTCTGGGCGAACGGCTCGACGTTGCCGTCCCGTTCGTCGATGACGAACTTCGTGTCCGACAGCGCCGTGATCTCGCTGTTGGCGTCACCCGTGGTGGCCGGGTCGTCCAGCAGGTACAGGTACTGCTTGGTCTTCCACGTGCGCAGGTCGATCGTGACGATGCGGGTGGGCGACAGGTTGGACGCCTTGGTGCTGCCGAGGTCCGGCTGCTGCAGCGCGGCCTGCATGACACCCACCAGGGTCGAGCCGTCCGGCGTGACCGTCAGGCCCTCCATGCCCTTGTTCTTCGAGCGGTTGGCCAGTTCGGCCGGCAGGTAGCCGAGGATCTTGTGGTACGCGTTGTCCTGGCTGTCCTTGTACGGGGTCAGCCGACCCAGCTCGTAGCCGTTCCGGTCGAAGTGCGTGAGGTACGGGCCGTACTCGTCCGAGACCCAGAACGTGCCGTCGGGCAGCGCCACCAGGCCCTCGGAGTCGTAACCGTAGGGATCCCGTTCGACGGGCGTCGGGGTGCCGCCGTTGGCGTTCGTCGCGGCGACGTCGTCGATCACCTCGCTCGTGTCGTGCGGCGGACGGCCGCTGTACTGCACGCCGCCGAGGCTCTTCGGCCCCTTCAGGGTGATCTTCTTGACCAGCTCGGCCCTGCCCTTGACGAGCTTGAACTCACCGATCTGCGGGATGAAGTCGGTGAGCATCTCGGACTTGTTGCCGTCGGGGGCGTCGGCGTTGGGGCCGCGGTCGGTGAGGCCGTAGAAGCGGCCCGACTTGCCCGGCACCGGGGCGAGCGCGGAGCCGTAGCCCTCACCGGAGATCTGGGTGGTGGTACCGCCCGGGCCGGCGACCGTCGCGAGCGAGGGCAGCGGGTCGCCGTTCCGCCGGGTGTCCTTGAACAGCTGTACGGCGTCGGTCGCCGTGTACGTGAAGGTGTCCGTGCCCTTGAAGCCGGAGCTCGGTGTGTACGTGAACGTGCCGTCCGCGTTGACCGTCGCCGTGCCGTGGGACGGGTCGGTGTGCCGCACGACCGCGGTCGCGCCGGAGTCGTTGCGCAGCACGTCGCCCGTCACCTTGTCGTGGCCGGAGAAGGAGTCGGCGGCCGCGTCGAAGTCGTGCGTCGGGGCGGACAGCCAGCCGTGGGCCTGGGCCACGACGGTGCCGGTGCCCGCCACGGCGACGGTGACAGCGATCGCTATGCCGATCCGGGTGCGCTTGCGCAAGCGAGGTCTTGAGGTCATGCCCATGAACCTCTAGGTCAGTGATGAACTCTGGGTCGTTTTTCGGTGAACCATCAGTTCAAAACGCGCCTGTTTTCGTTCTTGGGGTTTCAGTGCGTCAGAGCGTCGCCGTCGTCTGCTCCCCCGAGGCGCTGCCCGCGAGCCACTGGTCCCAACCCAGGTTGAAGTCGGCGTAGCCGTTGTCGGCCGGTGCCTTGGCGCGGGGCGAGCCGGTGATGGTCACGGGGTCGCCCTGTTTGACCTGGCCGTAGAACCACTTGGCGTCCGACATGGACAGGTGGACGCAGCCGTGCGAGCCGCGGGCGCTGCCGCTGCCCGGGTTCGGGTCGCCGGTCGAGTAGTGCACGTACGTGCCGGACTGAGTCAGGTGGACGTCCCAGGGAAGTGTCAGGTCGTAGTAGTTGGGGCTGCCCTTGTCGCAGCTGATGCCGACGCTGCAGGAGGTCATGTGGACCTTCTCCTGCTTGTCGATGACGGCCATCGTGCCGTTCCACGTCGGATACTCGGCGCTGCCCGCGTTGATCGACAGGGTGCGTACCGTCTGGCCGTTCCGGGTCACCTTCATGGTGTGGTTGGTCACCGAGACGTCCGCGCGTACGTCGTCGCCGATCTTGAAGGTGTGCGTGTAACCGTGCACGCCGTAGCGTCCGTTGCCGTTGCTGACGCCCTTCATGTCGGCGTCGATCTTCACCGTCGTACCGGACGGCCAGTACGTCTTCGGCCGCCAGTCGGCGCGCCGGTCGCCCATCCAGTGCCAGGCGCCGGCCACCGGCTGTGAGGCACTCACCTTCATGTGCTTCTCCACCGTGGCCCGTGCCTTGGCCGCCACCGGGTTCGTGAAGATCACCGAGATCGGCATGGCCACACCGACCGTGGTTCCCGTCTGCGGGGTGATCGTGTCCAGCAGCATCGGCGGGCCCGCGGGCTTCGTCGGTGTGGGCGAGGCACTCGCACTCGGCTTCCCCGACGGCTTCGCGTCGTCACCGCTCGCCTTGTCGCTGCCGCCCCCGCCGCAGGCACTCGCACCCACCACGATCATGCCCGTGACGAGTGCCATACCTATGCCGCCCTTGCGCCGCCTCACGGTCTGCCCCACTCTCTCGTTCTTCGGCCCTTACGGACCCGACTCCGACCCCGACTCACTGTCAGACAGTGATGGCATGGCCCGTAGTTGCCTCTTTCGCGTAAAGCATGTCTCAAGATTCGGTGCGCACCTCGGGTTGTCTAGGGCCTGTCTGACAATTCCCGTCTGCCTCGCGACGCCATGCACGCACTCTCACCGCACCGGTCGCAGACCCAAGTACGTCCAGTACGAGGGCCTACGCCCGGCGCGCCGAGAGCACGCACCTGACGCCGCGAGGCCGCCCTCCGGGCGACGACGGGAATTGTCAGACAGCCCCTAGTGCCCCGACGCGGCCCGGCTAGGCGCTGTGGACGACGATCGAGACGTACTGGGTGAGCTGGTGGGCAGGGGCCTGGGTCGGGCTCTGGCATCGCGCCCACAGCGTGGGTTTGCTGACGGCGGGAGTGGCCGGGATCGTCACCGTGGCCTCGAAGGACCCGGTCGCGAGCGCGTTGGCCGAGGCCAGCTTGTACGACGCGGCGGCCGTGGCGGTTGTTCGGGGTTGTGCCTGCGTCTTCTGCTCCTCCGTCGAGAGGCTCAGCTTCGCACCACGGTCCCAGCGGATTCCGAACGACACCGTCTTCCCCGGAGCGCAGCCGGTGCCGGTGAGCGTGATCGTGCCGCCGGGCACGGTCTCGGACGGCCAAGCGGCAAGAGACTTGGTGGGCTCGGTAACGCTGGGCGCGACTGTGCTGGGGGCCGTCGGTCCGGGCGAGCCGGTTCCGGAACGCTCGGAGCCGGCCAGGGGAAGGATCGCCACCACCGTGGCGGTCACGGCCATGGCCGCGGCCGCCACGGTCGCGGCGTCGCGGAGGGTGCGGCGGCGCCGGGCCCGGCGCCGGAGGTCCGCGACCGGCGGCTGCCGCGAGGCCCGGGTGCCCTCTTCGACGAGTTCGCGAAGCCTGCGCTCAGGTTCGGCCATGGCGGGACAGGGCTCCTTCCGGATCGGCGGTGAGGTGGCGGGCCAGGTTCGCGCGGGCTCGGGCGAGTCTGCCGCGCACGGTGCTCACCGGCAGGCCCAACTGCTCGGCGACCTGTTCGATCGGCAGGTCCAGCACATCGTGCAGCAACAGCACAGGGCGCTGGTTCATCGGCACCCGGCGCAGCATTTCGGCGACGTCCGCCGTCTGCGGCGTGAGCTGGGGCTGTGGGCGCTGGGCGCCCAGGCGCAGCAGAGCCGCGGCACGTCGGCGCAGCCTCCGGAGCTCGCTGACCGCCAGGTTGATCGCCACCCGGCGTACCCACAGTTCCGGCACGTCGTAGGCCTGGATCCGGGGCCAGCGGTCCAGGGCCCGGATGAAGGCTTCCTGTACGACGTCCTCTGCCTGTTCGAGACTGCCGGTGACCGAGAACAACTGTCCGACCAGCCGCGCGTACGCCGACTGGTAGAAGTCCTCGAAGCCTGTCAGGTCGGCCTGCCGCCCTCGGTCACCGTCGCTTGTGCGTTCCACTCAGTCGGTGCCCACCGGGGCCGCCTCCACGCGCTTCTGAGCGGGAGTCAGCGCCAGCCAGGCCAACTGCGCGGCGGTGGCCCTGCCTTCCGCCTTCAACTGCCCGACCAGCTTGTCGGCCTTGGCCACCTGGGCTGCGGTCGGACCGTCGGTCGACACCTTGATCTCCCTCTGTATCTCCCGCAGCAGCCGGTTCTCCTCGGACATCCGGGGCTTGGTCCCGTCGCCGGAGGACGCCTTCGTCTTCGCGGTCTTCTGGGTGGCGGTGGTCTGAGAATGCCTGGTGTTCCCCGCCACGGGCTTGTGGCCCGAGGACGCCTCCGGCTTCGCGGCGCTCGTCTGCGACTGCTTGACGGCCCGAGGCCTGGTTCCGTGATCGGACGAGGCGAGCGCCGTCGTGGCCAACACGGCGCAAAGACTCACGCCTACGACGCCGCCGGCGGCAAATCCCCATCTGCGGTGCTGCATAGTCGATCCTTCGTTCGTCCTGGACGATCGGTCCGACGGCCTGGACCACAGGGGCGAGCCTCACGGCCGTCTCACCACCCCCACGCCACAGGCATCCGCCCAGCGCACACCTCAGGGACCTTCGTCATCGAATCGTGACCGAAAACGGGTGCCCCGGCCGACGGGCCCAGAAGGCCGTCCATCGACCCGTCGCGGCCGCCACCAGCCCATATCGAATAACGTTATCGCGCGTGCAATCCGGTGCCCCCGACGCCTCTCCGTACGCGCCAAGAGGCCCGGACGGCGCCGTCACCCCGGACGTCAGGCGTGCACCTCCCCGGAGCCGCGGACCTTCAGGGTGACCGGGACGATCACGGACTGCACCGGGCGGCCGGGGTCGGCGATGCGGGCCCGGAGCAGTTCGACCGCGGTCCGGCCGATCTCCGCGGTCTGCTGGGCGATGACGGTGAGGGCGGGTTGCAGGAGGTCGGCGAGAGGGACTTCGTCGAAACCGACGAGGGCCAGGCGGGAGGCCGCCTTGGGGCCGAGGTGCCGCAGGACCGCGAGTGTGGTGTCCATGTTGCCGGTGACCAGGGCGGTGGCCGGGTCCGGGCCGTGCAGTGCGCTGTCCAGGGCGGCGGCCACACGTTCCGGGGTGATCTCGCCGGGGTGCACCAGGCCTTCGACCGCCTCGCCGTGGGCACGCAGGGCCGCGCGGAAGGCCACGGCGCGCTCCCGGCCGGAGAAGACTCGTTCGCTGTCGCCGATGTAGGCGATGCGGCGGTGGCCGTGCTGGTGGAGGTGGTGGAAGGCCATGCCGATGCCGGAGGCGTTGTCGGACATGACGCAGTCCACGGAGACCCCGCTCATCGGGCGGTCCATGGCCACCAGCGGCACGCCCGCGTCCAGTTCGGGCTGGAGGTATGCGTGGTTCTCGCCGAACGGTTCGACGATGATGCCGTCGAGGCGCTGCCGGCACATGGAGATCAGGACGTCGCGTTCCCTGGTCTCGTCGAAGTCCGTGGAGGCGGCGAAGAGGGTCAGGCCCGCGTCCCGGGCCGTCCGTTCGATGGCGGCCAGTTCGGGGTTGACCTCGGCGATCCGGCGGACGGCGGCGCCGATCGTTCCGGTGACTCCGGTGCGCAGCTGGCGGGCGCGGTCGTCCGGACGGTAGTTCAGCGCGGTGATCGCGGCCTCGACCTTGACGACGTACTCCGGCCCCACCGTGGGGTCATTGTTGACCACCCGGGAGACGGTGCGCAGAGCCACCCCGGCCTCGCGCGCGACGTCGACCATCGTCGGGCGCCTGGGCCGTCCCCCGCTGTCACGCCGTGCTCGCGTCATCCGGCAACTCCTCCTCGAAACATCGGACCGATATCAGACCGGCCCTTGACACATTCCCGCAACGCGCTTCTATCCTCGCGATAACGTTATCTCGAAGGATGCCGCGGCGTCGATCCCGCCCGGTCCGCCCCATCCCTCGGGCCGCATCGTCCCGTCAGGAGACTTCCATGAGGCGCAAACGTCCGACCGTTGTCTGCCTCGCCGCGGCACTCGCCCTCACCGGATGCTCCGCCGCGTCGACCGGGGGAACGAAGGATGGCAGCACCCTGACCTACCTCACCTTCGAGACCCCCAGCCTGACCGCGACGTTCTGGGACACCTCGATCGCGGGCGCCGAGAAGAAGGTCCCGGGCGTCACGGTGAAGAAGATCGTCGCGCCGAGCACGGACCGGGACGCGTACGCCAAGCAGTTGCAGGCCTCCGGCCAGTTCCCGGATCTGCTCCAGTCGATCACCCCGTCGACGTTCGCGACGGCCGGGCTGCTGAAGCCGTACGACCAGAAGTGGGTGGACGCCAACTTCCTGCTGCCCGATGGCAACGCGTACAAGGGCAAGGTCTACATCCCGCCGACCAACTCGCAGATCATCCCCGAGGTCTTCTACAACAAGAAGCTGTTCGCCAAGGCCCACATCACCGCGCCCCCGAAGACGTGGTCCGAGTTCATGGGCGCCTGCGCCAAGCTGAAGGCCGCCGGTGTCACCCCGGTAGAGCTGGGCGGCGGCGATCCGTTCTCGGCGTCGATGCCACTGGTCGGGATTTTGTCCGCCGACGTCCTTGGCAAGAACCCGAACTGGCTGAAGGAACGCTACGCCGGCAAGGTCAGGTTCACCGACGCCAACGTCAAGGCGGCGGTGGGCAAGTACCGGACGATGGTGAAGAACGGCTACTTCGAGGACGGTGCCCTGGGCGTCAAGTACGCCGACTCCATCACGAACTTCACGTCCGGCAAGGCCGCGATGTACATGATGGGCAGCTGGTTCCTCGGTGCGGTGCCCAAGGACCACGCCGACGACTTCGGTGCCTTCCTCACCCCGACCGAGGACGGTTCGCTCGTGGTGCCGTTCTCGGTGGGCGGCTCCATGGCGATCAGCGCCAAGACGAAGGACCCCGCCAAGGCGACGGCCTTCGCCCAGGCCTGGTCCCTCGACCCGGCCAACTACAAGGCCCTGATCGAGGGCGACGGCGCGTTCCCGATGCTCAAGGGCAAGACCCTGGACGACTACGGCGTCAACGTCACCAAGGTCTTCAAGGACTCATACTCCTACGTCACCCAGCGGAACACGAAGGTCTCGGCGTTCGGCTGGGCGACCAACGACGACTCCATGCCCTCGGGGCTCAACAACGCCTTCTACGCGGCCAGTCAGGCGCTGTTCTCGTCCGACGACGTCGACGGACAGCTGGCCGAGCTGGACACCGCCTGGGACGCGGCGACCAAGTAAGCCACCTCACCGGCCCGGCCCCGGCCGTATCGGCTCCGGCGCCGCAGATCTCCTCCGAGGGAAGAGCCATGATCACCCGAGTCCGCCCACGCCGTGGCGACCCCGCCCTGAGCGCGATCGCGCTCGTCGCGCTCGGCCTGTACGTCCTGTTCATCGTCGTTCCCGTGATCATGAGCGCCTGGAAGAGCCTCACCAACGAGAACCCGCTGCTGGCACGCGCCGACTTCGTCGGCCTCTCCAACTACAGGGAGATGGCGCACGACAGCGCCCTCGCCGACAGCCTCGGCTTCACCCTGCTGCTGGCCGGCACGGTGACGATCGTCGCCAACGCCGCCGGAATCGGGTTCGCGATGCTGCTCAACAGCACATCGCTGAGCTTCCGGATGATGCGTACCGTCGCGTTTCTGCCGCAGGTGCTGTCCGGTGTCATCGTCGGCTTCGTCTGGCGCTACATCCTGGCCAGGGACGGCATCCTCGACAACGTCCTCGTCTCGCTGGGGATCATCGACAAGCCGATCACCTGGCTGGGCAGCCCGCACCTGGCCGTCCTGTCCGTGGGGATCGTCGCGGCCTGGGTGCTGACGGGGTTCACCACCGTCGTCCACCTGGCGGCTCTTCAGTCGATCCCCGTGGAGCTGTACCAGGCCGCGATGGTCGACGGAGCCGGTCGCCGGCAGCGGTTCCGCCGGATCACGTTCCCCATGCTGGCCCCGGGCACCACCATCAGCGTCACCATCTCGCTGATCACGATGCTGAAGCTCTACGACATCATCGCAGTGCTCACCTCCGGCGGCCCGGCCAACTCCACCCAGTCCACCGCCCTTTACATCATCCAGCTCGCCTTCACGGACGACCGCTACGGCTACGCCTCGGCCGTCGCGATGCTCCTGCTCGTCGTCTCGATCGTGATCGCGCTGTCCGTGACCGCCCTGCTGCGCCGCCGGGAGGTGGACCTGTGAGCACGTCGACTTCGCAACGGCCCATGGCCCGGAGGCGAACCGCAACGCCTCTGGTCGTACCCCTGCCGCGCGGGCACCGCCGTGCCTGGACCACGCGCGGGCACCTCGTGGCGGCGGCACTGCTCACGCTGGCCTTCGTCAGCCCCGTCTACCTCACGATCGTCAACGCCTTCAAGACGCAGGACCAGATCGTCCACGATCCGGCCGCTCCCCCGGCCCCGCCGACCACCCACAACCTGACGGACGCCCTCTCCCGGCCCGACCGGATCGTCCAGATCGGGCTGACCAACTCCGCGGTCACCGTGGTCGTCTCGGTGCTGCTGATCATCCCGCTGGGCGCGGCCCTGAGTTTCTGGCTGTCGCGCCGCTCGGCCCGGCTGCGCAGGATCGTCCTGGCGGGCTTCGCCGCCGGTCTGATGATCCCGCCCGCGGTGATCCTGCTGCCCACGATCCGCATCCTGACCTTCCTGCACCTCAACCACACCTATCCGGGGCTGGTCCTGGCCAACGTCGGCGGCGGCTATCTGTCGTTCGCGGTGTTCGTCTACTCCGGCTTCCTGCGGTCGGTCCCCGGCGAGATCATCGAGGCCGCGACCGTGGACGGCGCCGGGAGCCTGCGGGTCTGGTGGACGATCGTCATGCCGCTGCTGCGCCCGGCCACCGCGACCGTCACGATCTTCCTGTCGCTGTGGATCTGGAACGACTTCATGAATCCGCAGTTCATCCTGGGCCCGCTGCACGGCCAGACGATCACCACGGGGCTCTATCTGTCGGTCGGTCAGTTCTCCACCGACTACGCCCAGTTGTTCGGCGTGATGCTCCTGGCAGCGGTCGTTCCCGTCGCCGGATACCTCGCGCTGCAGAAGCAGTTCATCGCCGGACTGACCTCGGGAGCGACCAAGTGACCACGAAGACCGACGCGCGGGCCGTGGGCATCGGCAGGACGGGTGTCCCGGACCTGGACGACGTCGCCGGGCACTGGGTCGGCGTGGACGAGATCGCGCACCTGCCCTCCCTGCGCAACCAGCAGGGCCAGGCCCACGTCAACCACGACCTGACCTCCCTGTCCTGGCTGGCCGCCCCGCCGTTCACCTTCGGCTACCACACCGGCGAGCTGTACCTGGACGGCCACGTCCCGGCCGCGCAGCGGTTCCTGTGGAAGCCGTGGGGGGTGCTGCGCGAACACCGACGCCACGACGGGCTGCTGCTGACCAGCGACACCCGGATGGCGCTCTCCCGGGATCTGCTCCTGTGGCGGATCGAGATCAGCAACGAGAGCGGTGAGGCCAGGTCGGTCGAGTTGGCCCAGGACCTCTTCGCGATGGCCGCCCACTCCGAGGTCGGGTACGGGTGGCTGTACGACGGTCCGTGGAATCACGGCATGCACCACGACTTCATGGCGCTGGAGCGCATCCGGGCCACCACGGGCGGGGGCGAGCCGCACTACCTGCTCTCCCCCGCACCACGACGCCTTCGCCTGGGCAAGCCCCGCGTCCCGGGGATCCAGCGCGACGAGGACCACGGCCCGATGCTCCTGGACGACGCGCTCCCCGCGCACGTCAGCCACGACAAGGAGCCGGAGCCGCGGGCCGGCGTGGCCGGGGCCGTACGCGGGCTTCGGGTGGCGGGGGCCGACGGCGAGGTGATCCTGCGGGCCGCCGACGAGCCGATCGCGCTGACGCCCGACGGCGAGACGACTCGGGCCCCCTTCGTCCTGTCCCCCGGCCTGACGATCGAATTCGAGCTGCGGCTCGACACGGCGGGGCGGTCCGGGACGGTTCTCACGCACGGCAACCACCCCGACTCGCTCCAGATCGGTGTCGACGACGGCCGGCTGTGGCTCGGCATCACCGGGGAACGGGAGTCCACCGACACCGAACTCCCCGTCGGGGACTGGCAGCACGTCCGCGTGGACGTCGAAGCCGACCGTGTCGTGCTGCGTCTCGCGGGCTCGGAGATCGCCCGTACCCGGCACTGGACCGAGTCACGCCGCTGGGCGTCCCGCATCGAGGACGGCACGGTCGCTTTCGCGGACTCCCGCTCGCCGGCGCACGCCGTCTACGCCTTCGCCGGGCCGCCCGGCGAGCTGCGGACCGAGGGCGCCGGCGGCCGGGCGAGGTGGAGCCGCCTGATCGAGCCCGGCGGGAGCGTGACCATCGGGGTCGCCTGCGCGTACGGGACCGACGCCGACGCCGTCTCGGCCCAAGCCCGCGCCGCCGCCGAGGACTTCGAGGCGACGACACGTGCCGGGGAGGAGGGTTGGCGGCGGCTGTGGGCCGGCATGTTCACCCCGGGCAACCCCGACTTCTCCGGGCACCTGCCGACCTTCACCACCGAGGACCCCGGACTCGCGCGCACCTACTACATGGGCGCCCTGCAAGCGCTGTACCTGCGCAACATCCGCATCCGGCCCGGCGAACCGGTGTTCCTCACCGGCGGCCCCCGGCTCGGGCCGACCACCACCTACTTCTGGGACCACTGCGAGTGGAGCCGCCTGTACGCCCTGCTGGAGCCGGCCGGACTGCGCTCCTGGCTGCTGCGGGTCCTGGCCGGTCCCTACCGCGACTCCTTCGGTGTCGAGAACCTCGGTGGCGGGCCCCTGGGCAACGCCTACAGCTCCACCGACTACGCCCTGTTCCGGCTCATCGAGCATTACGTCTGTGTCAGCGGCGACTTCGCCTTTCTCGGCGAGACGACCGGCGGGACAACGGTCCTCGGGCATCTGGAGCGGCTCGGCCTGGGGTGGCGCGAGCGGCGGAGCCCGGCCACCGGAGGCGTACTCGCCGACTTCGGCGCCGATCCATGGCAGTTGCTGGAGTGCGTGCCCACCTACACCGGTGTCGTCGCCTCCTTCAACGGTGCCTACGTGGCCTCGACGCGCTCGTTGGCCGGACTGTACCGACGGCTCGGCCGCGACGAGGATGCCGACCGTGCGGAAGCCGAGGCCGGTCAACTGGCCGACGTGTTGACAGACTTGTACGCCGGATCGGGCCGCTGGCAGATACTCCGCCCGGACGGAACCGACTCGATCGGGCACTGTCTGGACTTCGGTCTGGTCGCGGTGGCCCTCCACGGCGAACTCCCGGACGGGATACGGCGGGAGATGGCCGACTTCGTCACCGGCCGTCTGCTGGTGGGCGGTTGGATGCGGGCACTCAGTCCCGACGATCCCATCGCCGCCGCCTCCGACCGTCCCGACCACGGCGCGGCCGGCGCCTTCGCCGCCTGGCCCGGCGTCACCGCCCACGGTCTGGCCCGCCTCGGCTATCGTGACCGCGCGATCGCTCTCCTGCGCGACCTGTCCTCCGCCGCCTCGGGCGGGCTGTGGGGTCAGGCCATGGAGATCGTCACCGGCGCGGACGGGCGGTACCGGGCCCGGGTGGCCGAGCGTGGCACCGCCACCCGCGACAACATCGCGGGCGCGGCCGGAGCGGAGGCGGTGCTCTCGGCCCTGTTCGACATCAACCCGACGTTCGCGACCGGCGGCGGGGCCCCGGCCCTGCTGCCCGCCACCTTGTCCGTCGAGGGTGTCGGGACGCTCACGCAGCTCGGCCCGGTCGCCTGAACGACCCGCGCCGCACTCATGGTTGGAACCACAGAAAGGCTGACATCGTCATGCCGGGAGTTCGTGGCTACGAAGCCGACCCCTGCCACAGCATCACAGGAGAGGTCGGCGTCGGATACCGGGACGCGGTCGCCGGGCTCGCTCCCGGGCTGGTCCTGGCCGTCGACGGCCCGGTGGCCGTCGACTGGGAGACGGTCACCGGCGGCATCCGCGACGCGCTGGCCGCCCGCGACATCACGGCGAAGCAGATCGACATGCGCGAGCACTTCGCCCCCTGGCCGGACGTCCTCGCCCTCACCGCGTCCGCGGAGCTGGCGGACGACCCGGACTTCGCCCCGTTGTCCCGGGCCGGGCTGGCCGACTTCTTCACGGGAGTGCCGCGGCCCGAGGCCCCCGCCGACACCGTCACCGTCGTCTTCGGACCGGGGGCGGCCCTGGTGTCGTACGACAGGCTCTGGTACGCGGATCTGCCCAAGCGGTACGCCGAGGCCGGGATCACCGGCGGGACGGGCCGCAACCTGGGGCAGCCGGCCGGTACCGGAGCGGGCACCACACGCCGGCTGTTCTACATCGACTGGCCCGTCCTGGACCGGCACCGCGACAGCCTCGTCAGCGGGGTCGACCTGTGGCTGGACACCCAGGACCCGCAGGCTCCGGCCTGGCTGGAGGGCGCCGCCCTGCGCGAGGCTCTCGCCGACCTGGCCGGGCGACCCTTCCGTACCCGCCCGACCTTCAACACCACATCCTGGGGCGGGCATTGGGCCCAGGAGCAGCTCGGCTTCAACCGTGCGGCGGCCAACACCGCGCTCGGCTACGAACTCATCGCGCCGGAGAGCGGAATCCTCGTCGGCACGCCGGACGGCCCCCGGGTCGAGGTCCCCCTGCAGGCACTGGTCGCCGTGCATCCCGAGGAGCTCCTCGGAGACAGCGTGCACGCGGCGTTCGGCACCTCGTTCCCGATCCGCTTCGACTATCTCGACACCGTCGGCGGCGGCAACCTGTCCGTCCACTGCCACCCGCGGTCGGACTACATGCGGCGGGTCTTCGGGTGGCCGTACACCCAGCACGAGACTTACTACATGATGCTCGGCGGTCCGGGCCGTCAGGTCTTCCTCGGCCTGCGCCAGGACGCCGACCTCGCCGCCTTCCGGCGGGAGGCGGACCGCGCGGTCCAGGACGGCGTGCCGTTCGACATCGAGCGCCACGTCCAGACCTTCCCCGCCGAGCAGCACCAGCTCTTCCTCATCCCGGGCGGCACCCCGCACGGCAGCGGCGAGGGCAACGTCGTCCTGGAGATCAGCGCGACGCCGTACCTGTACAGCCTTCGCCTCTACGACTGGCTGCGCAAGGACCGCGAAGGCAACCAGCGGCCGGTCCACGTGGGCCATGCCTTCGAGAACCTCGACCCCGCCCGGTCGGGCGAGGCCGTGGCGCGGGACCTGGTCCAGCGGCCGCGCACCCTGCGCTCGGGCGACGGCTGGCGCGAGGACGTCATCGGCCGGCTCCCGGAGATGTTCTTCGAGGTCCGGCGCATGGAACTGGCGCCGGACGCCGTCGCGGACGACGACACGGACCACCGATTCCATGTCATCAACGTCGTGGAGGGCGACGGAATCCTGCTGGAGACGAGCGGCGGGCCCGGCTTCGAACTGGCCTACGCCGAGACGCTGACCGTGCCCGCCTCGGTCGGTGCCTACCGCGTGCGGGCCCTCGGCGCGGGACCGGTGCGCTATGTGAAGGCGCTGGTGCGATGAGACCCGGCGGCGGGAGCGTCGTCTCGGTGCTGGAGGTCGGCGGTACGCACGTGACCGCGGCGCGTGTGGACGTCGGGACGCGTCGTCTGCGGTCCGGCCGGTCCTTCCGTGAGCCGTTGGACGGTGACGGCGGTGCCGAGGAGATACTGTCCGCCCTCGTCCGCTGCGCGGCCCGCCTCTCCGGCCGGAGTGCGGGTCCGTGGGCCGTGGCGCTGCCCGGGCCCTTCGACTACGAGCGCGGGATCGGACGGTACGAAGGGGTCGGCAAGTTCGACTCCCTGCGCGGGTTCGATCTCCGGGACGCCCTGACGGCGTCGCTGCCCGGCGCCACCACGGTCAGCTTCTGGAACGACGCGGACGCGTTCGTGCTCGGTGAGTGGTGGGCGGGGGCGGCACGCGGGCACCGATCGGTCGCCGGGATCACCCTCGGCACCGGGGTGGGCTCCTGCTTCCTGCGCGACGGCCGCATCCTGCGGCACGGGCCCGGGGTCCCGCCCGACGGCCGCCTTCACACCTTGCGGTACGCGGGCGAGCCGATCGAGGAGACCGTGTCCAGACGTGCCCTGCGGCGGGCCTACGCACGGGCCACGGGTGCGTCGCCGCCCGACGTCCGGGAGATCGCCCGGCGGGCACGGGAGGGGGACGGGGCGGCGGCGAGCGTGTTCACCGAGACGTTCGGGGCCCTGGGAAGAGTGCTGGGTCCACTGCTCGCCGCCTTCGAACCGACGGTTCTCGTGGTCGGGGGAGCCATCGCGCGGGCCTGGGACCTCGTGGCCGAACCTCTGCGAGCGGGGCTCGTCGAAGCCGACCCGGACCGCAACCGACGGATCGCCGTCACCCCGGCGGACCGGCCGGCCCAGGCCCCGTTGCTGGGCGCGGCCTATCTGGACCGCTCCGAAACGCCCGCTCAGGAAGAGCGGCACCCCGGATGAAAGATGAGCAGAAAGGTCACACCGCAGTGACATCCTCACTTCGTCACCGGCGCCACATCAGCACCCTGCTGGCCTCCGCCCTGGTGGCCCTGGGCCTGACAACCCTCCAAGGCGGCACGCCCGCCGCAGCATCCCCACCGGCATCCGTACAGACCGCCGGCGATCCCACCACGGCCCAAGCCCTGCGCACCGTCGCACAGTTCAAGGGCGAGTGGGACTCCCCGCCCACCATCCTGTCGAACGGCGAGACGGTCGACGCCCCGCTGATGGGCAACGGCGACGTCGGCGTCGCGGTCGGCGGCTCCATCGACGACCAGACCTTCTACCTCGGCAAGAACGACTTCTTCTCCACCGCCACCAACGGCATCGAGCCCCTCGGCCGGATCGTGCTCGCCGTCCCGGGCCTCGCCGGCGCCGACCACCACGTCGTACAGAACATCGCCCAGGCGCGGGTCGAGGGCACCTACACGCTCGGCAACCAGCGCCTCGCGTCCAGGAGTTGGGTCTCGGCCACCCAGAACCTCTTCATCACCACGCTGCGGCTGTCCGGCTCGCACGCGCAGGACGCGACCGTCACCGTGCAGGACGGGCTCGGGAAGACACCGGCAACGTCCGGCGAGAAGGGCGTACTTGACGCCGATGTGCGGGCCGGCACCACCGACGCGCCGGGCAACCCCCACGCCCGTATAGCGACAAGTGTGCGAGGCACCGCCGCGAGGCCGTCGGGCAACCGCATCAGCCTGACCCTGCGGCCCGGCGTGACGTACACCCTCGCGGCGGCGATCCAGAGCAGCCACGACACTCCCCGCTACCAGTCCGTCGCCCACTCGGCGGCAGCCGCGCTCACCGCCGGCTCACTGGCCAAGCTGTACGCGGCTCATGAGTCCTGGTGGCGTGCGTACTGGTCCCGGTCGTTCGTGCAGATCCCCGACCAGGCCGTGGAGAAGAGCTGGTACGGCTCGCTCTACCTGCTCGGCTCGGTCTCACGCGCCGGGAAGTACGCTCCGGGCCTGTGGGGCAACTGGACCACCGGGGCCATGAACTGGTACGGCGACTATCACGCCAACTACAACTACGAAGCGGCGTTCTACCCGTCCTTGTCGACCAACCACGTTGCTCAGATGGGCAATTACGACGACCCGATCCTGGACTGGATGCCGAGAGGCAAGGCGAAGGCCGCGGCGGCCGGCTACAAGGGCGTCCTCTATCCCGTGGGCATCTCGCCCAACGGCACCAGCGCCGCCGACGACCTCTACAACCAGAAGTCCGACGCCGTGAACTTCGCCAGCGACATGGTCATGAAGTACGAGTACACCCGTAGCGCCTCCTACGCGCGTAAGGTCCTCCCCTACCTCCAGCAGGTCGGCCTCTTCTGGCAGGACTACCTGACCTGGGACGCGGCCACGGGCACGTACAACATCGAGAACGACGCACCGCAGGAAGGCGGCGTCTACCCGCAGACCAACAGCATCCTGTCCCTCGGCCTGGTGCACCTGCTGTTCCAGGGCCTGATCGACATGAGCGAGGACCTGCACATCAACGACTCGCTCGTCCCCACCTGGCGGCACATCGACAGCCACCTCGCGCCGCTGCCCACGATGACGCGCAACGGCCAGACCGTCTTCCGGCAGACCTCCGAGGGCTCCGGCTGGGTCACCGACGGCAACGACGTGGCCGTCCAGGCCGTCTACCCCGGCCTGCAGGTCGGACTGAACGACTCCGCCGACCTGCTCCACACCGCGCGCAACACCGTCGCGCAGCTGAACAACTGGCACAGCGACAACTCCCCGGCCACCCTGTACGCGGCTGCGGCGATGGTCGGCTACAACCCGAGCACGCTGATGGAGGAGTTGCACGCCGAGGCCACGACCCACTCGTACCCGAACATGGCGGTGCACCACTACGGCGGCGGCGTCGAGAACCTCAACGTCACCACCTCGGGGCTCGACGAGATGCTCCTGCAGTCCTTCCAGCACGACATCAAGGTCTTCCCGAACTGGCCCGCCGGCTCGAACGCGAAGTTCGGCGGCCTGCTCGCCTACGGCGATTTCGAGGTCTCCAGCAGCATCCGGAGCAACGCGGTCGAATACGTCCGGATAACCAGCCGGTCCGGCGGCAACCTCACCTTCACCAACCCCTGGCCCGGCAAGCCCATGGAGTACTACGCGGACGGCGCCCACAGGGGAACCCTCTCCGGCACCACGATCAAGCTGCACACCAAGGTCGGCGAGACCATCGACCTCGCCCCGGCCGGAACCGGCGAGGCCACCGTCCGGCACGAGCTGTCCCAGCCGGCCAAGGCCGCGACGACCGGTTCCCTCACCACGGGTTTCGAGACCGGACAGCCTCAGCCGACCTGGACCGACACCGTCGACAACGTCGACACCAAGGGCGACGGCAACTACGGCATCACCGGCCTGTGCTGCGGCCTCACGGGTCCCCAGGCGGACGTCCGCGCGGGCGAACAGGCCCACACGGGCGACGCTTCGATGATGTACTCGGGCTACGCCAACGGCGGATCGTACGACCACGCCTACCTGCAGGTCTACGGCTTCAACGGCGCGCCGCTCACCGTCCGCGGCGACACGACCCTCAGTTACTGGATCTTCCCGCAGTCCGACGCCACCACTCCGTGGGTGCCCGCCGGATCCGACAACAGCAGCGCCTGCGTCGCCGTCGACCTGATCTTCACTGACGGCAGTGATCTACGGGACTCGGGCGCCACCGACCAGTCCGGCTCCGGCGTCCATCCGGTCGACCAGTGCGGCCGTCTCGTGCTCGACACGTGGAACCACGTCACCGTGAACCTCGGCGAGGTCAAGGCGGGGCAGGCGATCAGCAAGATCCTCGTCGGTTACGACCGGCCGGGCGCGACAGGTGGCTATCGCGGCTACATCGACGATCTGAGTATCGGCTGACGCCGGGAATCCGGTCGGTCGGGGGCCTCGGGAAGGGCCCCGGTGCCCGCCTGCCTCGCCCAGCTCCGCCGCGGCGGAGCTGGGCGAGGCAGGCTCCCTTCGCCTCCTTGGCCGGCAGTCGTTCGAGTCGTCCGGATGCCGGGGGCCTTTGGGCTGGTCAGCTGTCGACGGGGGCGTCCCCGCGGAAGGCTCCGGCCACCACGGGGACCAGCCGCCGCTCGATCCGCTCGGCGGGCATGGCGGCCAGCTCGGTGCCGATGGGTGCCAGCGCGAGCCAGTTCAGCAGGCCGGCCGCGCAGCGCGTACGGAAGATCAGTTCGTGCTCGTCGACTCCGGGAAGGTTCGGTGCCAGCACCCGGAGGGCCTCCCGGCGGCTGTGGTCGAACTTGCCGTTCAGCCGCTCCCACCCCTGGGGCGGATCGATGCCGACCCGCGCCACGGTCCGCATCACGGCGAGGTCCTGTCCTCCGGCCGCCAGTGCGCGCATCATCGGCCGGGCGAACGCTGTCGCCACCTCGTGGAGCGTCGCGGTGGAGTCAAGCGAACCGAGTTCCTGGAGCTGCGCGTCCAGGTACCGTTCCAGTGCGTGCTCTATCGCGGAGTCGCACAGCGCCTTCAGCGACCCGAAGTGGTAGCTCACCGCGGCGACGTTGGCTCCGGCGCGATCGGTGATCTCGCGCAGTGTCACGCCCTCCTGGCCGCGTTGCGCGAGCAACTCCAGGGCGGCCGTCTGCAGGCCGTCCCGCGTGCGCTGCCCGGCCTCCCGGCGCAGATCCGCCTTTTCCGCCCTCGTCATGCAATGTACTCAAGCAGGCGCTTGAGTACATTGTCAACAGTCACCTCGCGAGCCGAGGCCGAACCCGACCATGCCGGATCATCACTATCGCAGAAGCAGCCTCACCAGCGGCAACGCGGCCGCACACAGGCCTTCCCCCACTGCGCGACCAATCAATTCAAACAGCGGCTTGACAGCCCGCATCGTCCCCCATAATCTCAAGCGAGCGTTTGAATTACTAAGTGCGGGAGAGTCCGCCGCGACCGTGGCACGGCTCTTCCCCGTGCCAGACGAGCGACACCTGCTCTCCAACGGCGCCCCCATCACCCGGCGCCGGCAGGTAGATCCCGTTATCCCCCCTCGTCCGCTGCCCCCACATCACCAAGCACAGTCGGAGAACCCCTTGAATGCCACAGGCAACACCATCTTCGTCGCCGGAGCGACCTCCGGCATCGGTCTCGGCCTCGCACTGCGGCTGCACGCGGCAGGCAACCGGGTCATCGTTTCCGGGCGCCGCGAGGACAGGCTGGCACAGATCGTCTCGGAGAACCCCGGCATCGAATCCGTCGTACTCGACGTCACCGACCCGGTCGCCGTCCAGGACGCCACCGCGCAACTGCTGCAACGCTTCCCCGACCTCAACGTCTTGGTGGCGATGGCCGGCATCATGCTGCCGGAGGACCTTCACAGCGGTGGTTTCCTCGACACGGCGGAAGCGACGGTGGCGACCAACCTCCTCGGCCCCATCCGCCTCGTGGCCGCTCTGACCGAACACCTCGCCACCCGGCCTCGGGCGACGATCATGACAGTGTCCTCCGGGCTGGCATTCGTCCCCCTCCCGATCGCACCGACCTACAACGCCACCAAGGCCGCCATCCACTCCTTCACCGAGAGCCTGCGCGTCCAACTGGCGGACACCCGCGTCGAAGTCCTGGAATTGGTGCCTCCGGCGGTGCGCACCGCCTTGATGGGGCAGGAGGACTCGGAAACCGCCATGCCCCTCGACGCCTTTCTCGATGAGGTCATGAGCATCCTCGGCTCCGGCGAACAACCGGATGAGATCCTCGTCAAGGCGGTCGAACCGGTGCGGTTCGCCGAGGCCCGCGGTGAATACGCCGACATGCTGCGCATGCTGTCCCACCACTGACGACTGCGAACCGGCCGACCTGGAGGACGAACCACCTGGTCGGCGGCGCGAGCGCCGCGGTTGCCGCGCCGGTTCGAGGACCTCGTCGAGGAGTTCACCGAGCGGCTGGCCGGAGTCGTGGGACCGGCGGGCCGGATGCTGCCGTCCTGTTCCCGACTGAGGAATCCGTTCAGACCAACCTCGGCCGGGTCTCGCCCCAACCTCACTGAGACAACGTTAACTTGATTGCGCAACCAACTACAGAGGAGCGCACCGGCATGACGACCCGGCTCGGAATCGGTCTCCCGCAGAATCGGCAGTACAACCTCGGCAAGGACGTGCCCGACGTGGCACGCGCCGCCGAGGCCATCGGATACGACAGCCTCTGGGTGTACGAACGGGCCCTGTTCCCGGAACCCCAGACCCAGCCCCTGTACGGCGTCCCGGGCCTGCCCTGGCCGGACGCCTACCGGGGCGTGGCCGAGCCGCTGGTCACACTGACGCTCGCGGCAGCGGCCACCGAGCGGGTCGAACTGGGCACCGCCGTACTGGTGGCGCCGCTGCACATCCCCTTCCAGCTGGCGAAGTCCCTGGCGACTCTGGACGCGGCGAGCAACGGCCGGGTGGTCGCGGGCCTCGGCAGCGGCTGGTCCCTCGACGAGTACGCGGCCGCCGGGGTGCGTCCGTTCGAGGAGCGCGGCAAGGTCATGGACGAGATGCTCGAGGTGTGCCGGGCGGTGTGGGGTCCGGATCCGGTGGTCTACGAGGACGGCCGGATCACGAGGATCGCCTCGGCCGTGGTCGGGCCGAAGCCGGCCCGGCCGATCCCGATCCTGCTGCCGGCGAACACCCCGCGGGCGATGCGCCGGCTCGTCGACCACGCCGACGGCTGGCTGCCGTACGCCGACGGCCCCGATCAGGTGGCCGCTCACTGGCGCCAGTTGCAGGATCTCGCGGCCGAGCGGGGCCGCACCCGGCCGCTGCGGACGGTGGTGCGCGTGAACCCGGACTACACCGCCAAGCGGTACGAGGGGCCGGACCGCCAGCCCTTCCAGGGTGACGTCGAGCAGATCGTCAGCGATCTGATGGCCTACGCCGAGATCGGCCTCGACGAGTTCCTGGTCGACGTCTCGTGGGCCGCGCGGGACGCGCAGGAACTGAAGGACGTGGCCGCCGAAGTGTTCTCGGCGGCCCGTGCGGCAGGATTCTGACCGGCTCGCTCGGTCCGCGGGGAGTTCGACCGGCACGATCTCGTCGGAGAGGTCTCCGACCCGGGTCGGTCCGGTCGGTCGTACCGCCGAAGTGCTGCCATGACGCCCCAGACCGCGTTCAGCGCGGTCTGGAGGGCACCCTCGGCCCGGCCCGCCGTCCAGGAGATGCCGTCGCCGGCGAGGAAGGCGCCCCGCTTGTCCGCGGGCGGCCGTCCTGCACGAAGCGTTCTCCACCGCGCTTGACCGGGCCGCCCGCGCGTCGAAGCCGGAGCGTGGTGGCCGATGCCCAGCGGGGGTTCACCGGCTGCAGCTGTGACCGGATCGGTCCGTTCCCGGACCCGATGAGGCCTGTCGCCGCTCCAGCCCCACCGGTCAGGCTTGGGGACATGACCCGAGCACTGATCGTCATCGACGTCCAGGAATCCTTCCGCGCCCGCCCGCTGTGGGAGACCATCTCCGACCCGAAGATCGCCGGCCAGGTGGACCGGCTGGTCCGGCTCGCCCGCCAGGCCGGGGACCTGGTGGTGTGGGTGCTGCACTCCGAGCCCGGCAGCGGCGGTGTCTTCGACCCCGCCCTCGGACATGTCCGGCTGATGGAGGAGTTGCAGCGCCGGGACACGGAACCGCTGATCCACAAGACCTCGCACAACGCCTTCACCACGACCAACCTGCAGCAGATCCTCACAGAGCACGGCATCCACGAGCTCACTGTCTGCGGCATCCGAACCGAACAGTGCGTGGAGACCACCGCCCGCGTCGCGAGCGACTTCGGCTACCTCGTCACCTTCGTCATCGACGCCACCGCGACCAACCCCATCCCGCACCGTGACGCTCCCGCCGACCAGAGCGTCGACGAACTGCTCTCGGACCCCCGCACCCTGAGCGCCGAGGAGATCATCAGGCGCACGGAGTACGCCCTTTCCGGACGCTTCGCCACCATCACCACTGTCGGGCAGCTGGAGGCCGCGGCCGGACCTCGGGCATGATGACCGGATCGTGAGCCACATCGTCTTTCTCCTGGTGCCCGGACTCCATCTGCTGGACCTGGCAGGTCCCGCGCAGGTCTTCTCCACGGCCTCCGACTTCGGGCACCCCTACACACTCAGCTACATCGCCGAGCAGCCACTGGTCCCCACCGCTCAGGGCCTGCCCTTGGCGGCCCGGCTCGACTGGCCCGAACTCGACCACGAGGACCTGATCGTGGTGCCCGGCTGGCGGGCACCCACGCTGGTCGGCAGTCCTGCCATCGGCGCGGCCTCCCTGCGGTCCCTCCGTGACCACCACGCCAGGGGCGGGACCGTTGCCAGCGTCTGCGCCGGAGCCGAGGCGCTCGGCAGAGCAGGACTGCTCGACGGTCGCCGCTGCACCACCCACCACGATGTGCAGGACGAACTCGCCCGCCGCTACCCCAGGGCGACGGTCATTCGCGATGTTCTGTACACCGCCGACGACCGGGTGGTCACCTCGGCCGGCATCGCCAGCGGCATCGACCTGGCGCTGCACCTGATCGCCACCCGGCACGGCGCCGCCGTCGCCGCACAGGTGGCCCGGGACATGGTCGTCTACGCACGGCGCAACGGAAATGAACCGCAGACCAGCGCCATGCTCAGGCACCGGTCCCACCTCGACGACACCGTGCACCACGCCCAGGACCTGCTCGACGCCCGCTTCGACCAACCGTTGCCCCTGTCCGCCCTGGCCGCGACCGTGGGCGTGAGCGAACGTACCCTCACCCGTCTCTTCACCCGCGCCACCGGGGGCCTCACCCCGCTGCGCTATCAGCAGACCCTCCGTCTCGAACGCGCCGAGCACCTCATCAGCCACGGCGCCACGGTCGATGCCGCAGCCCGCGCGGTCGGCTTCGAGGACCCCCGCATGCTGCGCCGCCTGCGAGCTCGCGCGCACTGACCAGTAGCGGCCCACGCCCGCCGTACGAAGCACTCCTGGCAACGGGCCGGGCCGGCCTTCGGGGGCGCCGTCAGCAGCATGGCGAGGGGCAGGTACCCGGCTGGTTCACAGGTCACGCGGCCGTACGTGCACGTGGCCGGCGAGGGGGTATGCGGGCGGTGCCGCGGGCAGGAGGGTGGTCAGTTCGTACCGGCTCTTCTGGGCGACACGGCAGGACGCCGTGTTGTCCACTTGGTGCAGGAGTACAAGTCGGGTCAGCACGTCACGGGAGAAGACGGTGAAGGCCCAGTCCGTCAGCGCCCGCAGTGCCCGGGGCGCCACTCCCCGGCCGCGTGCATGCGCCGCGGTCCAGTAGCCGACCTCGGCGGACGACACGCGCGGGGTGACGTCCTTGAGGACCACGTGCCCCGCCAACTGTCCCCCAGCGCCTCCAGGTTGGGATTCCAGGACGGCGAATCCGAAGTGGTGGCCCGTCTCCCACCCCCGTTGCTGGTCCTGAATCCACTGCGCCGCGCCCGCCTCGTCGTTCACGGCTGAGCTCGTCCAGCGGCGCATGGCCTCGTCGCGAGACAGCTCGACCAGCTCGGCGGCGTCCGCCGGGCTCCAGGGGCGCAGTACGAGAGCGGGGGCTGTCGGTGTGGCGTCCGCACTCAGTTGTACAGCGGTCTTGGCCATCGGTTGACAGGACGAACCCTCAGTCGTTTTCAGGGCTGGATCTGGCTGCGTGCCGGGACTGTGGGGCCGTTGCGTCATCGGGCTGCCCGTACCCGCAGAGCCGTGACGGACCAGTCGACCAGCGGGGCCAGACGTTCCGGTACCGGCCAGTCGTTGATCAGCGCGAGCAGCTGCAAGTACTGGTCCCTGCGGGGGTCGCTCGCGGCTTCCAGGCGGTGCAGCAGCCACGTGCGCAGCTCTGCGTCATCGGGGCGGCCGTGGACGAGCGCGCAGCGAGCGGTGAGCGCCGCGACGACCGGATCGGCCTGGGGCGAATCCGCCCTGATGCCGCACGCCACGGCCGGTGCGACGACATCACGGGCGACGGCGACCGCGTCCGGGCGCGGGTGTCTGGGGGCGCCCTCGGCCAGGCTGCCCGCATGGTCCTCGGCCAGACGCCGCAGAGTGACGCGGAAGTCCGGGTCCAGGGACAGCTCGGCCAGCTCCACCCACGCCCTGACCTGGTCATCTGTGGGTTTTTCGGGGAGTTCGGGTGTCATGGAGCGCCGAGCTGCGGCGTAGGAGCCGCTGTGCAGGCCTTCGAAGACGGCATCGAGGAAGTCGTCGATCGTGCGTCGGCGTTCGGCTGCGGACAGTGTGGCCAGCTGGTGCATGAGTTCCATCTCCTCGGGGGTGGGCTCGCGTTCGGCGGCGGCCGTCAGCACGGCCCGCCGCAGACGCAGGACGCTGATCTGCACGTCCAGTGCGGCAGCATGCTCGGCGGCGACTTCACCGAGGGTGAGTTCCTGGTCCACGACCCGCCGGATCACGTCCAGGCCGAGTCCCAGTTCCCGCAGCGTCCGCACGAGGGCAAGGCGAGCGACCGCATCCGGGGCGTAACGCCGGTAGCCGGCGGGAGTGCGGCCGGCAGGTGCCACGATGCCGCGATCGGAATAGAACCGGATCGTCTTGACCGACAGCCCGGTGAGCCGGGCCAGTTCACCGATCGAGCAGAGAGTGCCGCCGTCCATGAGCCCACCTTCCCGTCTCCCCCTGGAGGAGACTCAAGTCTGCGCTCCACCTCCGCACGCCCTGCTGCCGGCCCTCTGCTTGCCCAACGTGCGAACGCCCCCCGTACCGACACACCGGCCCCGCCCTTGGGTGACGACACGACAGGGCGGCGTGCCACGGCCGGCTGCGGCAGCGCGAGACGGGAGATCGAATGACCGATGGCCACGGGGCCGCTCCACGCGCCGGGACGGCATACCCTCTCCGGCGACCAGAGGTCGCTCGACCGGCGCGGCGCGGAGCGTCCGGGGCACGTCCGTCCGGATGCCGGGGAGGCCGAGCTCGGCTACATGTTCCTGCCGCAGGCGTGGGGACACGGGTACGCCGCTGAGGCATGCGCGGCGGCACTCGGCTGGTTCGCCGCCGCGCTCCCCGGTGAACCGGTGGTGCTCTGCACCCAGACCGCCAACGACCGCTCCATGCGCCTCGCGGCGAAACTCGGGTTCACCGAAGTGGAGCACTTCGAGGAGTACGGCGCCGAGCAGTGGTTCGGCGTGTGGTCCTCACCCACGCCGTCCGGCTGAGCCCGTGTCCGGCGGCATGGAACCACGGGACCGACAGCGGGCCGTCGACCCCGGCCCGCGACCGGCCTCGCGGAGCAACTTCGGAGACATCTCAGGGGGTGAAGAAGTCAAGCGGTCCCTCGACAGTCGGCGGTCATGAAGCTGGTGATCTTTCAGTCGCGGTGAATCCCGTGTCGCATTGAGCGGGACGGGAGAGTGACCCGATCGGTAGGGTCCCCGGCCATGGACAGCGATGAGGATGCCCTTTTAACGGAGCAGATCGCCTACTACCGAGCCCACGCGGGCGGATACGACCGGCCCTACGCCGAGCGTGAAGAACTGCAGGAGTTGCTGGCTGCGACGGACCCTCTCCCGATTGTGGGGGACGTACTGGAGCTGGCTTGCGGAACAGGCCAGTGGACCAGGGGGCTCGCCGCCCGGGCCCGCTCCGTGACCGCCGTCGACGTGTCGGAGGAGACGCTCAGCATCGCGCGTGCGCGGGTCGCTTCCCCCAACGTCCAGTTCGTCCAGGCCGACCTGTTCGCCTGGCGACCCCCACGCCGCTACGACACCGTGTTCTTCGCCTTCTGGCTTTCCCACATCCCACCGTCCCGCCTACCGGGCTTCTGGGCCACCGTTGCCGGCGCGCTCGCACCAAACGGCAAAGCCATCTTCATTGACGATGGGCCCGCAGAGGCCGCCCGTGAGGAGGTTCTCGCTCAGCAGCCCATCCCTGCGGTGCTGCGCCGACTCGACGACGGTCAGCCGTATCGCATCGTGAAGGTCTTCCACGACGCCGGCGAGCTCACGGGCAAGCTCGCAACGCTGGGGTGGTCAGCCGATGTCCGGACCGTGGGCGGCAACTTCATCCTGGGCACCGCGGAACCGCCGACGACCGCCGGCTGACAGGTCACAAAGGCGGCAACTGGCTCTGTACGTTCATCCGTACCTACTTCCAGGTCACGCAGCTGCTTGAAGGAGCGGTGCGAATGCGCGTTGTTCGTCGAAGTGCTGCCGTTTCCGGAGGCAGTGATGGAGTTGACCGAGGAAGCGGTTGAGCAGGTGGCGCTGGGCGGCGTTGTGCCAGTCGACGTGTTCACGTCGACGTCGGCAGTGGGCGTTCGCTCCGGGGAAGGCCTGGAGGGCTGAGAAGGCCCGGAGGAAGCCCGCGTGCATGAGTCGATTGTTCTTGACGAAGCGGCGGCCGACAAAGTGCTTCTTGCCGGAGGCGCGGGTGATCGGGGCGGAGCCCGCGTAGGACTTGAGTGCTCTGGCGTCGGCGAAACGGGTCCGGTCGTCACCGATCTCGGCGAGGACGCGGGCACCAAGCAAGGGTCCAAGGACGGGGAAGCTGAGCAGAATCTCGCTGTCGGCGTGCTGGTGGAAGGCGGTCTCGGCGGTCTCGGCGAGGTCGTCCGCGGCCTGGCAGGTGGCGTCCAGCTGCTTGAGCAGCGCCAGCAGCTGCTGGCCGAACGCTTCCTCGACGGCCGGGAGCTACCGGGCGTACTGGGAGCGGAAGATGTCCCGCAGGCGTGCGGTCTCGGTGGAGAAGGCGCGGGTGCGGCCGCTGCGCTTGAAGGCGGCGCGCAGCTGGGCGGGGGTGAGTTTCGCGGCCTTCGCCGGGGTTGGAGCGAGGGTGAGGATCGTCCGGGCGTCTGCCCTGGTCAGGCCGCCTTCCTTGCCCTGGAAGGCGTGCAGGGCGGCGGGGTAGTACTCGCGCAGAAGTGAGCGGACCTGGTTGGCGACCTGCTGGCGACTCCAGAAGGCGTCCTGCTGAGCGCGGGCCAGCACGGTGATGGCCTGGGCGAGTTCGCTGTCGGCGGGCAGCGGGCGGTGGGCGTGCGTGTCGGTGCGCAGGATGTTGGCCAGGACCAGGGCGTCGCCGGGGTCGGACTTCTTGCGGCTGACGCCGTGCCGGTCGCGGTAGGCGGGAGGCGGCGAGCGGGTTGATCGCGAAGACCTTACGGCTGCCGGTGCGCAGGGGGCCACGAGCAGGCCGCGGCTGGTCTCGATGGCCACGGCTATGGGGGTCTCCGGGCTGTCGCCGTGTTCGGCCAGGAGGTCCAGGAGCTTGCTGTAGCCGGCCGCGTCATCGCTGATGCGTGCCTTGGCGAGCAGGGTGCCGGTGTCGTCGACGACGGCGACGTCCTGGTGGCGCCCCGCCCAGTCGATGCCGCAGAACACGGTCAAGCCATCCTCCTCAGGTCCGCTTATTTGTGCAGGTCACGAGCGCGTGCGGGTCACGCGGCGCCCTAATCCCAGGACTCTCGGTCCGCCATCTCAGTAGCCGTTCGTGACACCAGCGCACCCCAGGGACTCGATCTGTCTGCAGAGCTCACAGGCTCGCGGCTGGGAAAGAGGTCGACCCTGGAGTGGGCTCGCGCCGTGACGGTCAACGTCTGGCCGGCCGCCGTGAGTTTCGAGTGATCACGGAGGTGCCGGGCCTAGCCGCTCTAGCGGGAGGCCTCTCAGGGCCAGGCTCACTACCGGCATGGCCCGACACCCACGTCACCGCCACGGAACCCACCGAGTGGACAGCGGCGCCGGTCTCAGAGCGGGCCTCAAGGGCCAAAGAGGGCCAAGGCGTACCGCTGCCCGTTGTAGGCCGCTCATCCCGGCCCCTTGCGGGGAGGACCCGGCCAAGCCGCCTACACCCTGGATCAGGGGGCCTACCGCGACGAACTCGTGTCGGGAGGTGTCGCGCCGGTCGGCGACGGCCGACCTCGCACAACCCTTCAGCCCGCTGACGGGTCCCCTATTCGGCGGCGGGCAGCGGGCCTCCGCGGCCCGGCCCCGCCCGTGTCCGGCCTCGCAGCGATCCCGGGAGCCTCACCGTGCGCCACAACAGATCCTCCAACGCCGGTCGGCCGCGCCACGCGACCGCCACCGCCGCAACACTGCTGCTGATGATCGGCGCCACCATCACGGCGACGGCCCCGTCCGCCGACGCCGCTCCCGCACCCATCACACACGACGACTTCAACAACGACGGCTACCGCGACCTCGTGGTCTCGGCCCCCGGCGGGACCGTCAGCGGGAAGAAGGGCGCCGGCTACGTCGCCGTGCTGTACGGCTCCGCGAGCGGCCTGTCGACCGCGCACCGGGCGACGTTCAGTATGAGCACCCCCGGTGTGGTGGGCCTCGCCCAGACCGACGACCACTTCGGGCAGGCCACGGCCACGGCCGATCTCGACCGGGACGGCTACGACGACCTGATCGTCGGCACGCCCGGCAAGGACATCGGTGCGGCCGTCGACGCGGGCTCGGCCACCGTCCTGTTCGGCTCGCCCACCGGGCTGCACGCCACCGGCAGCAGAGGGCTGCAGGAGATCACCCCGGTGGCGGGCAACCGCTTCGGGGCGGCCCTGGCCGCCGGCTGGTTCAAGGTGGACGACTCGTCGGTGGCCATCCTGTCGAAGGACACCCTGTGGTCCTTCGGCTTCGAGATCACTTCCACCGGCCGCCGGATGGAAACGGACTACAGCCCCCTGTCGATGTTCGTGCCCTCGGATTTCCGTCCCACCGCCCTCACCATGGGCGACTACAACAAGGACCGCGCGGACGACCTCGTCATCCTCGGCAACGGGAGCTACGACACAGCCGGCGTGTACGGCAGGGCCATGTACGTGTCCGGCGGGCGTGGCGGGTGGGCGGACCGCTACGAACTGTCCGGCGGCGGCCAGGTCGGAGCCTCGGGGGACGTGAACAAGGACGGTTACGCCGACGTCGTGGTGGGAGCACCCGACGAACGGGACTCACAGGGCAACCTGACCAGCGCCGGTGTCTTCTTCGTCCACTTCGGCGGACCCTCCGGCCCGGGCAGCCCGGGCGGCGGATACAACCGTCAGTTCTGGACGCAGAACTCGCCGGGCGTTCCGGGCGTCAACAGGCCCGGTGACCGCTTCGGCGGCGCCCTCAGCGTCCGGGACGTCGACGGCGACGGCTACGACGACGTGGCGATCGGCGCACCGGGCAACGACATCGGCAGCGCCGTCGACGCCGGCACCGTCTGGGTCATGCGCGGTTCCGCGTCCGGCCTGACCACCAAGAACATCCGCGTGCTGAGCCAGAGCCCCCGGGCCGTCCCCAGCATCCCGGAGAGCGGTGACCAGTTCGGCGGCGCGGTACGGCTCATCGACGCCGACCGCGACAACAGGGCCAGCCTGGTCGCCGGCGCTCCCGGCGAGGACGGCGGCAACGGCGGGGTCTGGGTCTTCCCCGCCACCAGCGACGGACCCTCCCTCAACCGCTCGTGGTCCTTCAACGGGGGCACACTGCACGCCCCCGACCCCGACGCCCGCTTCGGCCAGACCCTGGCCCCGCACGGCCGCTGAACGCCGGCAGCCCGCCACGCGACACAAGACCACCCTGCTTCCACGGAAACACCAGAGGCTGTGACGAACCCCCGGTAGTGCGCCGCTCCGGCGCGGAGAACTCGGTCTCATCCGCCGTGCCGGACATGGCAACGTCCCCTCGGCGGAACACGATTCGATCGGGCCTCAGAGGGCGCGCGAGTCTCTGGCGCCGGGCCCAGCCCGGGGCGCGTGGGGGCAAGAGTCACCCCGAGACGAGTCCGGGCCCACCCGCTACGGGGGAAAGCGGTGGACCCGGACTGAGTCAGGCTCCCACACGGCCGCCCTCGGCGCACGGCATTCGCCTCCTTCGGCTCCGCTCCCGTTGCGGGCTAACGCGAGGACGGTCGGCGCCGAGACCCGGGACCCGTTGTCAGGCGAGGTGCCGGGAGAAGAATCTCAGTGTGCTGTCCTGTTCGAATGCCGGCAGGTCTCCGTGTTTCCCGGGGTTGGCGTGCAGCGTCTTCTCGGTCGAGGCGAAGGCGTCGAACAGCGCCAGGCACTGCTCACGCGGCACACGCTCGTCGTCCCACTGCACCAGGAACTCCACCGGAACGGTGATCCGTGCGGCGTCCTCGCCCGAGGCCAAGGCTCCGCCAAGGCCCAACACAGCGGCGCGTACACGGGGTTCGGCGGCAACGAAGGGAACGCCGAGTCCGCATCCCAGCGAGACGCCCCAGTAGCCCACCGGGCCGTCGCCCACGTGATCGAGTTGTCGGACCGCTTCCAGAACCGCCCGCCATTCCGGAACGGTCTGGCGGGCCACGAGCGCCTGGAATCCGGCGATCAGCGGCGCGAGTTCTTCCCCGGCCGCCGCACGTGCCTGGTTCTCGGTCGCGATCCGGTTGTACTTCTCGTCCAGCGGCCGATCGCCATGGCCAGGGACGTCGACCGCCATCGCCGCGAACCCGCACTCGGTCACAGAGCGGCGCGCACGGTCCATGATGTCGGGCGCCTTCTTGTGCTGACCGCCGCCGTGTCCCATCACGATGAGGGGACGGGTGCCGGCAGCGCCTTCCGGCGTCCACAGAACGCCGGGAATGCCGTCGAGGACAAAAAGCTGTTCGCGGACGCCGTCGGAGGACGTCTCAGAGGTGAAGCGCATAGCGTTTCAAGCCCTTCGGGATGCCTTCTGCGGGCACTCCTCAGGCCATGCGAGGGAGGGAGGCCCGACCTGTCACAGTGTTGATCGGTCTCACCTCCTCAGTTCGCGACGGACGCACGGCGGTGCCGAAGCTACCACAAGGGTCGATCGAGACCTTGACGGTGTCGTCCGTATCCCTCAAGTACGGGCACGTGGGCGGCCGCACACGGTTTCGAGGTGTGGGTCGGGGACGTAGTCCTGGGCGTCGGGTGGGGGCGTTCGGTGCGTAGTGGTTCGGTGCCGAACACGGTGCCTGCCGCGTCGAGCATCGGCGCGGGGCCGCACGCGTACACCAGGGTGCCGGGGGGCGAGCGCCGATGCCAGGGCGGTCAGGTCGGGCCTGCCCCGGTGCCGGGTGGCGACGATCCGTACCCGGTCGCCGTGGGCGGGCCGCCGACAGTGGTGGTCTCTCCCATTCCGTCAGGGGCGGTCCACGCGGAAGTGGTAGCAGCCGTATTCGACGGCGCGGACGTGTACCTGGGCGGTCTCGGGGTCGGCGAACGCCTCGGCCAGTGCGTGTTCGAAAGCCGCGCGGGAATCGTGGGGAAGCTCCAGCATGCGGCCGCCTGTGATGTGGCCTCGGCTGTCGTAGCGGCGCAGGACGCGCAGGGCACCGGGGCGCGTCCAGGGGTAGTCGGGGTTTTCCCCGGACGGGCCACCGCAGTCCTCGGCGTGGATGAAGACCGGCCCCTGTTCGTCGTAGGCCCCGGGGTCGGCGTCCGTCTGCGCCGCCCACCGGCGCAGCGGAGCGTAGGAGACCAGGGCGATCCGCTCTCCCCGGGTACTGGACCGCAGGCAACAGCGCAGAGGCGCGTCGCCCTCGTCGTCCGTGTACGGGCGTGGCGGATTCCCGGCGTCGTCATGGAAGCGGAGTTCCTTGAGGGCCGCGGCGGAGATGGGGAGGGGAGGGAAGATGTGAGTCATGAGTTCAGCGTGACGCGGACCGGCGCGGGACGCTGGCGGGAACCGGACGCCGCCTTCCGCGCCGGAGGAGCGCCTGTCAGAGGGGCCCGGGAGTCCGGTGCGCCGTAACCTCAGCGGCGAACTCGCCACGACCCGCCGACACCCGCCGACACCTGCCGACCGGGAGCGTGTGCGGGGCACGGCGGTCGGGACGTGTCGGTGGCGCCTGATCGGGGGCGAACCGGTGGGTGCCCTGGGGCTCGTGAGGTGTGCGACGGCGCACTCTTCGAAGCAATCGCGCCACCTCGCGCTCCGTTAGTGCTTCAGCACTCCTGGGCAGAGATCCCACGGTCAGCTCCGCACACCGCGGACCGCTCCCGCCGACCCCGGCCGCACCTCTGGCGGACCACGCCCACGCCGGAGACCATGGCGCCCTGCGCTCACACGATCGCGACGTACAAGACGTCGTCCCGGACGACCGGCGCCAACAGTTTCGCACCATCTTCGAGCCGCACGGCGTGCGGTCATCCGAACCGCTCTCCCCGCACGCGGTCCGCCACACGCGGGGCCGGGTCCCCTTCGAGGAGTTGCCGAAATGTCCCATGATTCCCCCGAGTTACCCTCGGACCTGTCCCCGAACGACCACTCCCCGTACGACCACTCCCCGCACCACCCACCCTCGTACGACCACTCCCCGCACCACCGCCCCTCGTACGAGCGGCCCCTGTACGACCGCCCTTCCCCCGCATGGTCGACCGGCCAGGACGAGCCCTCCGGGGTCCGTCCGCCGGACGCTCACTCCGGTGCCCACCGCACCCTGCGCCTGCTGCGGCGGGCGTACCGCTGGCAGCGGCGCGTGGCGACCTTCACCGCGCTCGGCTACTTCGCCGCCTTCCTGACCCTGACCGTCAAGGCGCCCTCCCTGATGGCCCACCCCGGCCCCGGCGGGCTGCCCACCGGGCTGGTCCTCGGCCTCGTCCAGATCCCCGTCACCTGGCTCGCGGTCCTCCTCTACGAGGTCACCGCGCACCGCTTCGTGGATCCCCTGGCGCGCCACGCCCGCCGCCAGACGCGCGTGGCCGTCGCGGACCGGGAGCGGACGCCATGACCGAGTTCAGCGGCTCCGCCCAGTCCTGGTCCCTCGTCGCGTTCTGCTCGGTCGTCGCCCTCACCCTGCTGCTGTGCGTGCTCACCGGCCCGGAGGCGGACGACCTCGCCGAGTTCTACACCGGTTACCGGTCCCTCTCGCCGATCCGCAACGGGCTGGCCGTCGCCGGTGACTACATCTCCGCCGCCACCGTCCTCACCATCGGCGGGATCATCGCCCTGTGCGGCTACGACGGCATCGTCCTGGCCCTGAGCGCGTTGCTGTCCCTGCTGTTGCTGATGTTCCTGCTGGCCGAACCGCTTCACAACACCGGCCGCTACACCATGGGCGACGCGCTGGCCCGGCGTCATCCGGCGCGGTCCGTGCGCGTCACGGCCTGTCTGGTCACCCTGGCCGCGCTCGTCCCGATGATGGTCGTGCAGCTGGCCGGTGTCGGTGAACTCCTGGCGTACGTCCTGGGGTTCACCGATCCCGGCATGAAGAACGGCTGCGTGGCCGGTGCCGGAGTCCTCATGATCACCTATGCGGCGCTCGGCGGGATGCCCGGCACCGCGCTCGTCCAGATCATCAAGACCGTGGTGCTGCTCGGCTCCGGGCTGGTCGTGAGCGTCCTGATCCTGCGCATGTTCGGCTGGCAGCCCCAGGCCCTGTTCCACGCGGCGGCCGGGCAGAGCGGGGCGGGGCCCGCCTACCTGAGGTGGGGGCTGCAGTACTCCAGCAGCCCGCATCCCGCCCTGGACATGGCCAGCACCCAGTGCGCGATCGTGCTCGGCGGTGCCTGCCTGCCGCATGTCACCATGCGGATGTACACCGCCGGCACCCCGCGTCAGGTCCGTCGTGCGATGTCCTGGGCGGTCTCCTCGGTGACCCTGTTCATCCTGATGCTCACGTTGATCTGCACGGGTGCGGCCGCGCTCGTCGGTCACGACCGCATCGCCGCCGCCGACGCCCACGGCACGACCGCATATCTCCTGGGCGCCCGCGCCGCGTTCGGAACCAGTCTGTCCCGGCCGGAGAGCCTGCTCTTCGCCACCGTCACCACCGCTGTCTTCCTCACCCTCCTCGCCTCCGTCGCCAGCATGACGCTCGCCTGCGCCAACACCCTCGCCCACGACCTGACGGCGTCCCGTGCGACTCCCCCGGCCCCGGCCCGGGAACTCGCCCTCGCCCGGTTCAGCGCCCTGGCCGTGGGCATCCCCACCATCCTGCTCGCCGTCCTCGCCCAGCACCGCAGCCTTCAGCCGCTGGCGACCGTCTCCTTCACCCTCGGCGCCTCGGCCATCGCCCCCACACTGCTCTACACCCTCTTCTGGCGCCGCTACACACGCACGGCACTCCTGGCCACCCTCATCGTGGGCACCCTGAGCGTCCTGGCCCTGGCCCCCGGCACCACGCTGGTCTCCGGGACACCGCTGTCCGCCTTCCCGGACGCCGACTTCGCCTGGTTCCCGTACAACACGACCGCCCTCGTCTCCGTACCCGCGGGCTTCCTGGCCGGCTGGCTCACCACCGTCCTGGCCGGGCGACGGGCCACCGCCCGGGAACGCAGCCGTTACGAATCCCACGAGCACCACCTGCTCACCGGCCCGCCGCCACACCACTCGCCCCAGTAGTGCCGGGCCCGTCGGACAACGGCGGGAAGGGGCGCCCCGCCAGGGGACGCCCCTTCCGTTCACCGCCCTTCGGAACCTACTCGATGTTGATCTTGAATGTGCTGGTCGTGTTCTTGATGTCCTGGGCGTTGCCGCTCATCCGCAGGTTGCGGAAGGTGGCCTCGCCGACGGCCGGGCCCTGGCCGGGCTCGGGCAGTTCGTTGGCCCAGATACCGAAGCCCGACTTGGCGTCGAAGGCGTCTCCGCTCTTCTTGGAGTTGGTGATGGAGACGTCGGTGAAGATGGTGTCCTTCACCGGGAACTGCGGCTGGCCGCCGACGTAGTTGGTCTGGAACATCACGCCTCCGTAGGTGGAGTCGTCGATGTCGACGTCGTTGACCCTGATGCCCTGGAAGACCTTCGAGGCGGAGAACGCCCAGATGGCGGGGAAGACCTGCGAGCCCCAGAAGTGGCCGCCCGTTCTGTCCAGGGAGACGTTCTCGATCGTCGTCGGATCGGTCCCGAAGCCGTTCATCGGGTAGCCGAAGTCCAGCGAGGAAATCGTGATGCCGGAGTAGACGAGGGTGTCGGCGACACGGATGTTGCGGAAGGTGTTGTTGTAGCCGCCGTAGACGGCGATGCCGGCCGCGCGCCAGGTGAGGGTGGACGTCAGGTTCTCGTACAGGTTGTTCTTCTCGTCGGCGCCGCCGGCGTCGATCGCCGAGAAGAGCGCGAAGCTGTCGTCGCCCGTGGCGCGGGCGTCGTTGTTGACCACGTGGTTGTCCGTGGAGCCGTTCGTCATGTTGATGCCGTCGGCGAACGTGTCACGGATGCGGGAGTTCTCGATGGTCATGTTGTCGGTGTTGGCGCCCCAGTAGAGGCACACCATGTGCTCGGCCCAGATGTTGTCGATGGTGATGTTCGAGACGTTGGAGAAGTCGAACACCTTGCCCGGGCCGTCGATCCGGGACGTGTAGTTGCCGAAGTAGGCGAAGCCGGAGAAGGTCGAACCGTTCGCGCTGGACTCGGCGCGGAAGCCCACGTCGGTGTTCTCCTGCGAGGAGGGGGCCCGGAAGCGGGTGAACCACGGTCCGGCTCCGACGACCTTGACGGCCTTGCCGTAGACCTGGAACTTGCTGGAGGTCTCGTAGTCACCGGCGGGCAGGTAGACGCCGACGAGCTTGCCCGTGGTGTCCATGCGGACCTTGTCGAGGGCGTTCTGCACGTCCTGGTGCGTGAAGCCGGCCGGGACCGTGTAGGCGGCCGGGTCCGGGTTCGGGATCTCCGTCGCCTGTTCGAGGTTGATGAAGTCGATGGCGTAGGTGGAGGTGTTGGCCGCGTCCTTCTGGAGGCGGATCTTGGAGCCGGCCGGCACGGTCTTGCCGAGCAGCAGGTTGGCCTCGTCGTAGATGTGTCGCTGGGCACCGGAGCCGGGCGAGTTGCCGGGCGAGGTCTCGTTGCCGTAGAGCCAGGCGTACTTCGAGGTGAGGTCGATCGCCTTGAGGAACTGGCCGTCGACGTAGACGTTCAGGGTGGTGTTGGTGCCGTCCGGGATGGAGAAGCGGGTGACCAGGGTGTTGGTCGCCGCGCGGGTGGTCCACTCGACGTACTGGCCGGTCCCGTTCAGCGTCACCGCCTTGCGGCCGCTCGCCTCGCCGGCGACGTCGCCGATGGTGCGGTTCGGGCCGACGACCGTGGCGCCGCCGCCGACCGTGCCGTCCTCGGCCTCGTACATGTCGTAGGGCATGTCCGCGCCGCGGCCGACGAACAGGGGCTGCGTGGTGGTGTTGTTGGTGCGCTTGACCGGCAGTTCGTTGGTGTCGTCGGCGATGACCGTCTTGACGGTGTACTTGCCGTTGACGGCCGTCCACGAGCCGAGGGCGATCGGTGCGGTCGTCTGGCCGGAGGCGATCGTGCCGGTGTAGGAGCCGCTGAGCGTCTTGACGGTGGCGCCGTTGGCGTCCTGGACCGTCAGGGTGACGCCGTGGGCGCCGGAGGCCGAGGCCACCGTGCCCTGGTTCTTGATGGCGACGGTGAAGGCGACCGCGTCGCCCGCCGAGGCGCTGGACGGTGTCCAGGCGACCGGTGCGGCGACCAGGTCGGAGCTGGAGACCGGCTTGACGACCAGGGCGTCGGAGCGGGTGAAGACGTTGTTCGCCTCGTTCTGCTCGATGACCTTGTTCGACGGGTCCACCTCGGCGCCGACCGGGTAACTGCCCGCGTCCCGGCTGCCGATGCTCGCGGTGACCGTCGTCGACTGGCCGGCCGAGAGGGCCGGGACGTCCGCCGTCGCGGCCTTCGTGCCGCCCAGCGTGAAGTTGAGGTCGGTGGCCTTGGACGCCTTGCTGCCGCTGTTGGTGACGGTCGCGGTCAGGCTGATGGCGTCCGACTCGACCGGTGCGGCCGGCGAGTTGGTGATGCCGGTGACCTTGAGGTCCGGGTTGGCGGCCGGGGTGCCGATCACCTGCACCTCGGCGACCTGCGCGCCCGGGGCACCGGTGTTGGACGCGAACTTGAGCTGGATGTCGGCGGCGGCGCCGGAGACCGGGATGGTCACCGTGTTGCCGGTCGCCGGGTTGAACGTGTAGTCCTTCGCCGCGGCGAGGCTGGTGAAGGCCGTGGCGTCCTGGTCGCGTCCGAGGACCTGGATGTTCTGGGTGCGGGTGGACCAGGCGGCGTCCGGGTTGAGTTTGACGACGACCTGGCCGAGGTCGGCGTTGGCACCCAGCTTGGTGGTGAGGGTGGCCGGGTAGGCGCCGCCGGCGCTCTCCCAATAGGTGCCGATCTGGCCGTCGTTGGCGTTCGCCGCGACGTAGGTGAAGGTGTACGAGGAGGCCTCGATGGGCTTGCCCTGGGCGAGGTCGGAGCCGGAGCCGTTACCGGCCCGGGTGACGCTGTTGCTCGCCACCGACACGTTCCCGGCGGCGTCCTTCGCCTTCACGTAGTAGGTGACCGTGGCCGTCGCCGACGGGGTGTCGGTGTACGTCGTGACGTCGCCCGCCACCGACTTGAGGAGCTGGTCGTTGGCGTAGATGTCGTAGCCGGTGACCTGGACGTTGTCGCTCGACGCCTGCCAGGTGAGCTTCACGTCGCTGCCGGCCTGCGTGAAGGCGAGGTTGCCGGGCGCCGTGGGGGCCTGGGTGTCGCCGCTCGCTCCCTTGCGGGTGACGCTGTTGCTGTTGGCGGAGACGTTGCCCGCCGCGTCCTTGGCCCGCACGAAGTAGGTGATGTCGCTGCCGGCCGGCTGGGTGTCGGTGTAGGTCAGGACGTTCCCGGCGACGCTCGCCCGCAACTGGCCGTTGGCGTAGACGTCGTAGCCGGTGACGGCCGTGTCGTCGGTGGCCGCGCTCCAGGTCAGCTTGATCTGGCCGGTGGCGGGCTCGGTGTAGCTCAGGTTGGACGGAGCGGTGGGCGCCTGGGTGTCGCCGGTCGCCGGCCCGTACACCTCCAGCTCGGACGCCTGCCCGGCGGGCCAGCCGCTGTTGGCGGTGAACAGCACGCGCACGTACCGCTTGGTGGTCGTGTCGAAGGTGATGGTCGTCGACTGGTCGTTGGAGCTGTCGAAGGTGTACGCCTTCGAAGCCGTCAGGTCGGTGAAGTTCTGGTTGTCGGTCGAGCCCTGGACCTTGAAGGTCTGGCTGCGGCTGGGCCAGCCGCTGGGCAGCCGGAGCGTCACCTGGTTGATCTGGACCGACGAGCCGAGGTCGACCTGGAGCCACTGCGGGAAGGCGTTGTTCGTGCTCTCCCAGTAGGTGTTGCGGTTGCCGTCACCGGCGTTGGCCGCGCCGTAGACGTCGGCGTGGCCGCTCTCGCTGAAGGGCTTGCCCTGGGCGAGGTTGGGGGTCGAGGCGGCGGTCGTGAGGACCTGCATCTCGGCGAGCTGCGCGGTGGCGGCGACCGAGTTGGCGGTGAAGTCGGCCCGGACGTACCGGGCGAGGGTGGCCGGGAAGGAGACCTTCACCGTGTTGCCGTTGCCCGGGCTGAAGACGTACTGCGCCGACGACTTGAGCGTGGCGAAGCTCTTGCCGTCGGCGCTGCCCTGAAGGGCCAGCGTCTGCTTGCGGGTCTGCCACTGCTCGGGCAGCCGCAGCACGACCTGGCGGACGCGCTCGGTCCGTCCGAGGTCGGTCTGGACCCACTGGGCGGACTTCTTCCCGGCCTGCCAGTAGGTGTCGGTGTCGCCGTCGGTGACATTGGCGGCCGCGTGCGCGGCGCGGGCGCTGCCCGCCTTGGTCCTGGCGTCCGCGGCGGCGTTGGGCCCGCCGGCCGCGTGCGCGCCGACGGCGGGCAGGCCCAGGACCATCACGGCGGAGGCGAGCACAGCGGTCGCTGCGCGCCGTCTCCAGGATCTCGGCTTGTGTCGAGTCATGCGGGGTCGCTTTCTGCGGAGGCTCGCACACCGAGGGGGCGGCGAGGGCGGCTCGTTCCTGGCGGAGTGGTGCAGAAAGGTGCGGGGGCTGACGGATCTCTGCGGTGTTTCTGCGGAGCGGTGGCACGATGACGCAGCGCGCAGGTTATTGCGTTGTTTCATCGAAATATTGCAGAGAGCTGTGGACCGGTCCACAGACAGGACGACACAAGTTTCACCAGAAGCGCTCATGACTCCGTGACGCAGGCGGCCAAAGTGCAAGCACCTGGACGTACTTCACAGGACCGGATACCTGGCCTGCCACTCGGATCTGCGCACTGCGCTTGCGTCACCGGACCGCAAGCGAACGCAAGTCACGCAACATTTTGCGTGACTTGCGTCGCGCACCTACAGCGCCCCGCTTCACCGTGGGCGCGCTGCGCGTCGAGGCGGGCCTCTACCCCTACGACCAGTTCGCCGACGGGGTTCTTCTGGTCGGCGAACTCGAACTCGACCACGAGACCATAGCCCTGCCCGACGAGAGCGGCCTGAGCGTCGTCGTCCACAGCGCGGCCCCGGCACACCCGCCGAGGACGCCCTCACCCTCCTCGCCGGCTGGAGCGCCACCGCGGCGCACGACCAGGAGGCGGACGCCGCCGGGAAACCTCCGCCCGGCCGGCCCCGACCTGGGGCAGAAGCCGGCCGGCGGCCGCGGTGCCGCCGAGCGGCCTCCGGCGGGAGGCTCCCGGTCCGTGCCGACCATCGCGACGCCCGCTGTACGCCGCCGCGACCGACGGCCGCTACGACTTCTCGGTGCACGGCGCGGACGGGTTCGTCCGCCGCTTCGCCGGGACGGTCGTGCGCGACGGCCAGGCCGATGTGGCGGTGCCTTCCGTCACGGCGGCGCTGACGCACACCGCACGCGCCCAGGACGCCGGGATCGAGCTGGAGCTGCGCAACGCCGGCGGTACCGAGGCGGCCTTCACGGTCACCCCGAACGACTTCGCCGGCAAGGAGCAGACCGTGTGGGTCAAGGCGGGCGGCCACTCCCGGGTGACCTGGCACACCGACGAGGGCCGGTACGACATCACGGTCACCGCGGGAACCGGGACGCGGTTCGCACAGCGCTACGCGGGGACCGTGCACCCGGGCTGAGCCACGGTGCCCGGGGCATGGCGACCGGGCCATGCGAGAGGGGACCGGATACGGGCTGCGCCGTCCGTATCCGGTCCCCTTCTGTTCTGTCTGTTCTGTCTGTTCTGTCTGTTCTGTGGGTGTGGGTCGGGGGCGGTGTGATCAGGGCGAGCCGGTTTCGCCCGAGACCGGCGGGGTGCCCCGCCGCCCGCCGGACGGGTGGAGGGTGGTGATGCCGGTGAGGACGTAGTCGATCCCGGCGAGGAACTGCTCGCGGTCGTCGTGCTCGCGCATGTGGTCCGCGACGGCCCGGGTGAACGGGTAGTCGTCGGGGTCGAGCTCTTTCCATGCCGTCGAGACGGCGCCGAGGAACTCCTCACGGTCCGTGTCGGGGCCGGGGGCGCCGGCGTTCACGGCGTTCTGGCCGGCCGCGCCGAGGATGTAGTGCAACAGCGCCGAGGTCGCCGTGAACCAGCTGCTCTCGGGCACGCCGAGGGCGCGGACCTGTCGGCCGATGCTTTCGAAGATCCGCGCTGTCACCGTCCCCCAGGGGGCGCGGGCGAGCTGCACGGCGAGCTGGGTGGCCAGCCACGGGTGTTCCTCGATCGCGCCCGACAGGCCGAGGGCGACGGCACGGATCCCGTCCTGCGGCGAGCCCGCGGGTTCGGCGCGATCGGCGGCCAGGGCCGCGGCGACGACGCCTTCGGTGGCGGCGCTGAGCAGCTCGTCCTTGTTGGCCACGTGCCAGTAGACCGCCCCGGGGCCGGTGGCGAGGCGCTCTGTGAGCGCCCGGAACGTCAGCCCGCTCTCGCCTGACGCATCGAGCAGTTCGACGGCGGCCTCGACGATGCGTTCCCGCGAGAGCGCCTGTGTGCGCCGCTGTGACCGGCGCGTCCGCGTTGCCATGCCGCCATCTTGACACATCTGGTACGCCGTTCCAGCATGGAGCGTCGTTCCATTATGGAACGGCGTACCAGAGTGGTGAAGGAGAGCCATCATGCACACCCACGTCACGATCATCGGCGCCGGACTCGGCGGCCTCACGCTCGCCCGCGTCCTGTACGTGCACGGAATCCCGGCCACGGTGTACGAGGCGGAGGCCTCCGCGACCGCACGGACGCAGGGCGGGATGCTCGACATCCATGAGCACAACGGCCAGGCGGCCCTCGATGCGGCAGGCCTGACCGAGGAGTTCCGAGCTCTCGTCCTGGAGGGCCGCGAGGCGACCCGGGCCCTCGCCCCGGACGGGACGGTGCTGGTCGACGAGCCCGACGACGGTACGGGGGGCCGCCCCGAGGTGCTGCGTGGCGAGCTGCGGCGGGTCCTGCTCGACTCGCTCCCCGCCGGCACCGTTCGCTGGGGCCACAAGGTCGGCGGGGTCCGTGCCCTCGGCGACGGCCGCCACGAGGTGACCTTCGCCGACGGCGGCTCCGTCACCACGAGCCTGCTGGTCGGCGCGGACGGCGCGTGGTCACGGGTCCGGCCACTGCTGTCCGACGCGGTGCCCGAGTACGTCGGCACGTCGTTCGTCGAGACCTACCTCTTCGACGCCGACACCCGGCACCCGGCCACCGCGAAGGCGGTCGGCGGCGGGGCGATGTTCGCGCTGGCGCCGGGGAAGGGGATCCAGGCCCACCGGGAGAGCGGCGGGACCCTGCACACCTATGTGGCACTCCGCAGGACGCTGGACTGGTTCGCCGGCATCGACTTCACCGACGCCGGAGGGGCGGCCGCGCGGATCGCGGCGGAGTTCGACGGCTGGGCACCGGAGCTCACCGCGCTGATCACCGACGGCGAGACCGCGCCGGTCCTGCGGCCCCTCCACACGCTGCCCGTCGGGCACCGGTGGGACCGGGTGCCGGGAGTGACCCTGCTCGGCGACGCCGCCCACCTCATGATCCCGAACGGCGAGGGCGCCAACCTGGCCATGTACGACGGCGCCGAACTCGGCAAAGTCCTCGCCGCGCACCAGGACGGCACCGAGGCCGCGCTCACGGCGTACGAGCGGGCCATGTTCTCGCGCAGCGCCGAGGAGGCCGTCGAAGCCGTCCAGCTCCACGAACTCATGTTCGGCGACGACTCGCCCCACGGCCTGATCGACATGTTCACCGGACACGAGCAGACCGCATGAGGCGCTCGCCGGGCCCGCCGGGGGCGTCGGCGAAGTGGCCGGGCCGGCCCGTGTCCCCGAGTGGCGGCTCCGGGCCGGTGGGACCAGGCTGGATGCCGGAGAGCCCGGCCAGGACGCGCCGGCCCGAGTCCTCGGGCACCGGGCTCACGGTGTTTGCCTCGCACAGGCAGGGTCACCCGCTCAGTCGGAGCCCGAAGACCCCGGAAACGAAGGACGCGAGCACATCCGTACGGCACCGTCCCGGGGCGGGCCACGGGTACACCGGCCGGTCCCGGGACACCGCGAGGACCGGCACCACACTGCTGCGTGCGGAGAAAGGCGAAAGTCATGACGGAGAAACCACCCCTCACCACCACCGACTCCGGTGCCCCCGTCGAGAGTGACGAGCACTCGCTGACCGTGGGGCCCGGGGGGCCGGTCCTGCTCCAGGACGCCTATCTGATCGAGCAGATGGCACAGTTCAACCGGGAACGCATTCCCGAGCGCCAGCCGCATGCCAAGGGGAGCGGCGCGTTCGGTCACTTCGAGGTGACCGAGGACGTCAGCGCCTACACCATGGCCGGCCTCTTCCAGCCCGGCACCCGTACCGACCTGGTCATCCGTTTCTCGACGGTCGCCGGTGAGCGGGGCAGCCCGGACACCTGGCGCGACCCTCGCGGCTTCGCGGTGAAGTTCTACACCAGCGAGGGCAACTACGACATGGTCGGCAACAACACGCCGGTGTTCTTCGTGAAGGATCCGATGAAGTTCCAGCACTTCATCCGGTCCCAGAAGCGCCGCGCGGACAACAACCTGCGCGACCACGACATGCAGTGGGACTTCTGGACGCTCTCCCCGGAGTCCGCCCACCAGGTCACCTGGCTGATGGGCGACCGCGGCATCCCGCGGACCTGGCGCCACATGAACGGCTACACCTCCCACACCTACATGTGGATCAACGCCAAGGGCGAGCGGTTCTGGGTGAAGTACCACTTCAAGACCGACCAGGGGATCGAGTTCTTCACCCAGCACGAGGCCGACCAGATGGCGGCCGTCGACACGGATTACCACATGCGCGACCTCTTCGAACACATCCGTGACGGCCAGTTCCCCAGCTGGACGCTGTACGTGCAGCTCATGCCGTACGCGGAGGCCGCGGGCTACCGCTTCAACCCGTTCGACCTCACCAAGGTGTGGCCGCACGGTGACTATCCGCTCGTCCCGGTCGGCCGGATGACCCTGGACCGCAATCCGACCGACAACCACGCCGAGATCGAGCAGGCGGCGTTCCAGCCGAACAACTTCGTCCCCGGCATCGGGCCCAGCCCGGACCGCATGCTGCTGGCCCGGCTGTTCTCCTACGCGGACGCCCACCGGCACCGGATCGGCGCCAACTACCAGCAGCTCCCGGTGAACGCGCCCGTCGTCGACGTCCACACGTACTCCAAGGACGGGGCGATGGCCTACCGGAAGACGTCTGATCCGGTGTACGCCCCGAACTCCAAGGGCGGCCCGGCGGCGGACCCGGCCCGGTTCGGCCCGCCGCCCACCTGGGCGGCCGACGGCGAGATCACCCGCGCCGCCTACGTGTCCCACCCCGAGGACGACGACTGGGGGCAGCCCGGCACGATGGTGCGGGAGGTACTGGACGACGCCGCTCGCGACCGTCTGGTCGACAACGTCGTCGGGCATCTCCTCAACGGCGTCACCGACCCGGTCCTCCAGCGCGCCTTCACGTACTGGTCGAACATCGACGAGACGATCGGCAAGCGCATCGCCGACGGCGTACGGGCCAAGGGCGACGAGAAGGACCCCAAGGCCGCCGAACAGGGCAACCCCGCACGCAGTTCCATGCAGGACAAGGCCTGACCGGAGTCACCCAGAGCAGGAACACGCGCCGTGGGCCGAGCGAGTCGCTCGGCCCACGGCGCGTGTCGCGTCCGGCCGGGTGGAGACGGACCGGAAAGACGCGTTCGTCATCGGCGCATGCAGGTCACCGCCCCGCCGAGGAACTCGTTGACGAGCGGCCACGGTCCTTGGCCCGGGTCGCGAGTACGACCCGGCACGGTTCGATCCCCTCGACGGGAACGGTGGTGAGGTCCCTCCGAAGGACTCCCGCCGAGGCGGGTGAGGAAGTCGGCGCCGCAGGCGCTGTCGTGCGGCGCCGGGCCGTTGCCGCGTCGCGAACCGGCCTCGCGCACAGCCGAGTCACATCAACTGATATGAATACAACACCGCAGGCCAAGTCCACGCGGATGCCGAGGGGGCTCCGCTCACAGGTGGCGGCCCGCCCGGTTGCGACGCGCTCACCGTCCGGAGACGTTCATGAGAAGTCTCGATCCCACGGATCCGCCCGCCGTCGGCGGCTACCCGCTGCTGGCCCGGCTCGGGGACGGAGGCATGGGGCAGGTCTTTCTCTCCCGTACGCTCTCCGGCCGGCCGCTGGCGCTGAAGACCGTACGGAGCGAATTCGCCCTGGATCCGGGCTTCGAGGAACGGTTCGCGCGGGAGATCGCCAGCAGTGACCGGGTCCGGTCGCCGTGGACGGTCTCGGTCGTCGACTACAGCGCGCCGGGGCAGCGGCCGCAGTGGCTCGCCGCGGAGTACGTGGCGGCGCCCACCCTCGCCGACTGGGTGGCGCGGCACGGCCCGCTGCCCGAGGCGGCCGTCCGTGCCCTGGGAACGGAGCTCGCCGAGGGACTTCGGGCCGTGCACCGGGCGGGTCTCGCGCACCGGGACGTGAAGCCCTCCAATGTGCTGCTCGCCGGCCGTCATCCGCTGCTCATCGACTTCGGCATCGCCCGGGCCGTCGACGACACCCGGCACACCCGCACGGGCGGCGTCATCGGCTCCCCCGGATACATGGCTCCCGAGCAGGTCACGGGCGGGGCCGCGGCGGAGCCCGGCGACGTGTTCTCGCTGGCGGCGGTGCTGGTGTACGCGGCCACCGGCCAAGGTCCCTTCCTGCGCCGCGGGGAGGAACCCTCCGCGGCGCAGCTGCTCTACCGGATCGTCCACGAGGAGCCGCACCTCGACGGCGTACCGGAGTCGCTGGCGCCGGTCCTGGCCGACTGCCTCCACAAGTCGCCGCGCTCCCGGCCCACGGCACCGGAGTTGCTGGAGCGGCTCGGATCCGGCGCCGCGACGTGGGCCGATGTTCCGCCGTCGGGTCTGGCCGGGGACCTCGCCGCGCGGGAGGCTGAACTGCGCGTCCTGCTGGACGCGTCGACCGCCGCCGCGGCGCCGCCGGTTCCGCCCGCGCCGACGACGGGATTCGGACCGCCGCCGCGGTACGGTCCGCCGCCCGCGATCCCGGCCGGTACCGGCGCGGGACCCGTACCCGCCGTGCCGGCCGGTACCGGCGCGGGACCCGCGCCCTTCGTCCCGGCCGGCGCCCCGCGCGGGTCGGCGCGGAATCGGACCGCTGTGGTGGCCGTGGGCGCGCTCGCCGTCGCGGTGGCGGTCGCCGTGGCCGCCTGGTCGGGCGGGGCCGGAGACGGGGAGGCCTCGGAGGGCACGACGCCACCGGCGACCCCGACCCCGTCGTCGTCCTCGTCTCCTTCCTCGTCTCCGTCCAAGACGCACGCGGCGAACGCGCTGCCCGCGTCCTGGGTGGGGACCTGGAAGGGCACCGGCCCCGGCAACCCTTCGGCCGACGGCGTGTTCACCTTCCGTACGACGGCCGTGACCGTGGCCCTTACCCTCCACGCGGCGAAACGGGGCGAACTGGCGGGCCGCCAGGTCAGTCATGTGACCGAGGCGGGCAGCGGCCAGGACATCGGCTGTACCGAGACACTGCGCCTCCAGGAGACACACGCCACGTCGATGGTCTTCCAGGCGGTCACCAGTACCCCGACGGACCCTTCGACCGGCGGGGTGTGCGCGCCGGGCAACGTCTACGTCCTGGCCGAGGACGGAACCGACGCCTTGGCACTCGGCGACGAAGGCAGCCAGACGGCGGGATCGCCCACTCGCCTGACGCGCGTCGACTGACCGCGTGGACGGCCGTGACAGGCGTCCGGCCCTGCGGGCGCTTGGGATACGCCCGAATCCGACACGCCCTGACAGCAGTCCACACCCCCGACTTGGTCTGAACCAAAAAAGGAAACAAATATTGACCCGCTCGAACCCTGTGCGTAGGTTCCGGGCCGAGCCGATCGAAGAGCTGTGTCGCCGTGCCGTCGGTGCGGCCTCCCCCACTCCAGCTTCGAAGGGACTGGCCATGCGTGGTGCCCCGTCCGTTCAGAATGTCATGACCCCGCCAAACCCATGGACGAGGCGGCGGATGCGAAGGTCCCGGGTCGTCGCCTTGCTGGCCTCCCTCGGGCTCGCTCTCGGGCTGCTGGTCGGGCTTCCGGCCGTCTCCCAGGCTGCCGGCTCGCTGCCATGTGACATCTACGCCGCGGCCGGCACCCCGTGCGTGGCCGCGCACAGCGTCACCCGCGCGCTGCTCTCCTCCTACGACGGCCCGCTCTATCGGGTGACCCGTGTCTCGGACGGCGCCACCGCCGACATCGGGCTGCCGGCACCGGGCGGGTACGCCGACGCGACGGCCCAGGACGTCTTCTGCGCGACCAGCGGAGGCTGCCGGATCACCAAGATCTACGACCAGAGCGGCAGGCACAACGACCTGACGCCGGGGCCTGCCGGTACCGCCGGCATGGGCGACGACCGGGGTGCCGACGCATCGGAGATCGCCGTCAGCGCGGGCGGCCACAAGGTGTACGGCGTCTGGATCTCCCCCGGCGTCGGCTACCGCTACACCGGAGTCGCCTCAGGTGTCGCCGTGGGCGGTCAGCCCGAGGGCGCCTACATGGTGGCCAGCGGTACCCATGTCGGATCCGCCTGCTGCTTCGACTACGGCAACGCGGAGAGCACCCCGGCCGACACCGGCAACGGGCACATGGACGCCGTGTCGATCGCCACCACCTGCTACTTCGCGCCGTGCACCGGGAACGGGCCCTGGGTGGAGGCCGACCTGGAGAACGGCATGTTCCAGGGCGGCAACGGCTCCAACACGGCGAACCTGGGCAACGGCAGCACCTTCGTGACCGCCGTGCTGAAGAACAACGGGCAGACCCGGTACGCGCTCAAGGGCGGTGACTCCCGGTCCGGCGGACTCACCACCTGGTGGGACGGGGCGCTGCCCACCCGGGGCGGCTATCAGCCCATGCACCAGGAGGGCGGGATCATCCTGGGTATCGGGGGCGACAACAGCAACTGGAACCGAGGCACCTTCTTTGAGGGCGTCATGGTCTCCGGCTATCCCACCGACGCCGCCGAGAACGCCGTCCAGGCGAACATCGCCTCCGTCGGCTACAGCGGCGAGACGGACGTGCCCAACGGTCCGCAGGGGACGATCACCGGCCCCGGCGGCAAGTGCGTGGACGTCGCGGCGGACGACACCGGCACCAATGGCGCCGCCGTACAGCTGTGGGACTGCCAGACGTATGCCGAGGACCAGCACTGGACGCACAACCCGGACGGCTCGCTGTCCACCCTCGGGCGGTGCCTCGACATCGAGAACAACGGCACGGCGGGCGGGGCCAAGCTGGAACTGTGGGACTGCAACGGGGTCGGCGGACAGAAATGGGTCCAACAGGCCAACGGCTCCCTCCTCAACCCCCAGTCCGGACGCTGCCTCGACTCCCCCAGCGGCGCCACCACCAACGGCACCCGCCTCCAGATCTGGGACTGCAACGGCGCCGCCGCACAGAAGTTCTCGGTGCACGGCGGAGGGCCGGTGAAGGGCCCGGGCGGCACGTGTGTGGACGTCGCCGCCGACGACACCGGCACTGACGGGGCCGCCGTACAGCTGTGGGCCTGTCAGTCGTACGCGGTCGACCAGCACTGGTACCACGGGTCCGACAACTCGCTGGCCACGCTGGGGCGTTGCCTGGACATCGTGGGCAACGGGACGGCCGACGGCGCCAAGGTGGAGCTGTGGGACTGCAACGGGGTCGGCGGCCAGAAATGGGTCCAGCAAGCCGACGGCTCCCTCCTCAACCCCCAGTCCGGACGCTGCCTCGACTCCCCCGACGGCGCCACCACCAACGGCACCCGCCTCCAGATCTGGGACTGCAACGGCGCCCCCGCGCAGAAGTTCAGCCTGAGCTGAACGGGGCGCGGGTCAGGGGCCTCTTCCCGGCCGTGGCATTTTCCCGTCGAAGGGTGTCGCCCGCGCCACTGGGAAGGGAGGAGGCCGCTGGTTACGTTCGGTGTGTGCCCGGCAGTGGCCGGGTGTTCCGCACTCCGAAGGACCCTTCATGCACGCCCAGATCGTCCTGTTCGACGGCTTCGATCCGCTCGATGTCATCGCCCCCTACGAAGTCCTGTCCGCCGGGGGCGCCGCCACGGAGGGAGCGGTGACCGTGGAACTCGTCTCGGCCGAAGGGCCGCGCGAGGTGGCCGGCGGTGTCGCCGGAATCGCGCTGCGCGCCACCGCCGTACTCGACCCGGACCGCGCCGGACTGGTGCTGGTCCCGGGTGCGGCGGGCCGGATCGGGGACCCCGGTGACGTACCCGACCACGCGGCCGGGGCCGCTGAGGTGCGGGAGGACGCGACCGTTCCCGAGCTGCTGGGCCGCACGCTGAGCACCGGCCTGCCCGCCCTGCTGAAGGCCGCGGCGGAGAATCCCGAGGTGACCCTCACCGCCGTGTGCGGCGGCTCGGTCGTCCTGGCCATGGCCGGTCTGCTGGAGGGACGGCATGCCACCACGCACCACATGGGCCTCGACCTGCTGGATGCCACCGGTGCGCACGCCGTGAAGGCGCGTGTGGTCGACGACGGCGATCTCGTCACCGGCGCCGGTGTCACCTCCGGGCTCGATCTGGGCCTGTACCTGCTGGAGCGCGAGGTCGGCCCGCGGGTCGCGCAGGCCGTCGAGGAGCTGTTCGCCCATGAGCGCCGCGGCACCGTCTGGCGGAACACCGGACCGCAGCCCGCCCGGTTCTGAGCCCGTAGCCCCGCTTCCCCCCAGCACCGCACCACACCGAGAGGAAGAACCACACCATGTCCCCCGAAGGCACTTGGGACCTGTCCATCGCCACCCCCATCGGCACCATCAAGGCCGTGACCGAGTTCCGGTACGAGGACGGCGTCCTCGTCGGGACCGCGCGCGGGACGGGAGAGGAGGTGACGCTCAGCGATGTGCTCCTCGAAGACGGCCGGCTCACCTGGAAGCAGGCCGTCACCAAGCCCCTGCGGCTGAACCTGGCCTTCGCCCTGACCCTCGACGGCGACACGCTGACGGGAACCTCCAAGGCCGGCCGCCTCCCCTCGTCCAAGGTCACCGGCCGACGCCGAAACCTTCCGGCCGTCACGCCACGGTGAGAGGGGCCGTCCTGGACCCGCCGGGCCGCAGCCGGGCTACTGGTTGCTGAACGCGGCGTCGAAGGACGCCTTGGGCGTCGGCCACAGCAGCGAGCGTACGAAGGTCACCGCCTCCGCGGCTCCGTGCAGGCGGTCCATGCCGGCGTCCTCCCATTCGACGGAGATCGGGCCGTCGTAGCCGATGGACTCCAGAGCGCGGAACGCGTCCTCCCAGGGGACGTCGCCGTGGCCGGTGGAGACGAAGTCCCAGCCCCGGCGCGGGTCGCCCCACGGCTGGTGCGAGCCGAGGACGCCGGCCCGGCCGTTGCGCGGGCGCAGCCGGGTGTCCTTGCAGTCGACGTGGTAGATGCGGTCCTTGAAGTCGGTGATGAACCCGACCGGGTCGATGTTCTGCCACATCATGTGGCTGGGGTCCCAGTTGAAGCCGAAGGCCTCGCGGTGGCCGATCGCCTCCAGGGTGCGGACACCGGTCCAGTAGTCGTAGGCGATCTCGCCGGGGTGCACCTCGTGGGCGAAGCGCACGCCCTCCGCGTCGAACACGTCGAGGATCGGGTTCCAGCGGGTGGCGAAGTCCTCGTAGCCGGCGTCGATGACGGTGGCCGGTACCGGCGGGAACATGGCGACGTAGGGCCAGATGGCGGAGCCGGTGAAGCCGACGACGGTGTTCACGCCCAGCTTGCGCGCCACCCGCGCGGCGCGCTTCATGTCCTCGGCGGCGCGCTGCCGTACTCCTTCCGCGTCGCCGTCGCCCCAGACGTACGGGCGCAGGATCGCCTGGTGGCGGAAGTCGATGGGCGCGTCACAGACGGCCTGTCCGGCGAGGTGGTTGGAGATGGCGTAGACCTTGAGGCCGTGCCGGTCCAGGATCTCCAGGCGTGATGCCGCGTAGGCGTCGTCCTCGTCGGCGCGCTTCAGGTCGAGGTGGTCCCCCGAGGCGGCGATCTCCAGGCCGTCGTAGCCCCACTGCGCGGCGAGGCGGGCGACCTCCTCGAAGGGGAGGTCGGCCCACTGTCCGGTGAACAGGGTGACGGGGTGGGTGGCTGCGGTCATGTGCGGTCCTCCGTCGCGCGTGCGGCCCCGATCGTCTCGGGTACGGTCCCGATCGTCTCGGGTGCGGTCCCGATCGTCTCGGGTGCGGTCTCGATCCAGGTGCCGTGTTCGGCGGCGGAGGCCAGGACGGCCTCGGTGAGCCGGGCGGCGCGCAGTCCGTCGGCGAACGTCGGCATCCCCTCGGGGTGCCCGCCCTGTACGGCGCTGTAGACGTCGGTGACGAACGCCGTGAAGGCGTCCTGGTACCCGAGGGCGTGGCCGGGAGGCAGCACCGACAGGCGGGCCGAGTCGGGGGCGGCGGTGCCGGGGTCGCGCAGCAGCAGCTGCGATCCCTCTCGCCTGCCGATCCACAGTTCCTCGGGGCGTTCCTGTGCGAAGCGCACGCTCTGCCGGGTGCCGTGGAGTTCCAGGGTGAGGCTGTTCTTGCGGCCGGGGGCGAGCTGGCTGACGAGCAGGGTGCCCAGCGCCCCGTTGCCGAGTTCGACGAGGAGGGCGGCCGTGTCCTCGTTGGTGACGTGGGTGCCGCCGCGCTCGGCGAAGACCGTCCGGGTGCGGGCGGCCAGCCGGTGGATGCGCTGTCCGGAGACGAACTCGACGAGGTCGCACAGGTGGGAGCCGATGTCGGCGAAGGCGCGGGAGGCGCCGCCCGCTTCCGGGTCGGCGCGCCAGTTGGTGTCGCCGGGGTCGAGGAGCCAGTCCTGGAGGTAGGTGGCGTCCAGGGTGAGGACGGTGCCGAGTTGTCCGTCCGCCACCAGGGAGCGGGCCTGCCGGGCCATCGGGTGGTACCGGTAGACGAAGGGCACCGCCGCCACCCGGCCGGCCTCCCGGGCGGCCCGGACCAGTAGTTCGGCGTCCGCCGCGGTGGTGGCCAGGGGCTTCTCGCAGATGACGTGCGCGCCCGCGGCCAGCGCCGCCAGGGTGTGTTCGGTGTGCAGGCGGTTCGGGCTGCACACATGGACGACGTCGAGGTCACCGGCCGCGGTGAGGCTGCGGGCGTCCGGTTCGGAGCGTTCGACGCCGAGGGCCTCGGCGGCCCGCTCGCCGCGTTCGGGGGTCGAGCTCGCGAGGGCGGTCGGCCGGCCGCGGGCGGCCCGGCTCGCGCGGGTGTGCACGGCCGCCATGAAGCCGCCGCCGATGAATCCGGCGCGCAGCGGGCGGCTCACAGGGTGGCTCCGTAGGGGTCTCGGTCCTCGGGGACGAGCGGTATCTCGCCCGCGGCGCTGGTGACTTGCACGGTCTCGCCGGAGATGACGGACTCGTCGATGGAGATCATGGTGTCCAGGACGTGGTAGCCGAGGTCTCCGGTGGCGATGTGGGGGCTTCCGCCCCGGATGGCCCGGGCCATGTCCAGGACGCCCAGTCCGCGGCCGGCCTCGATGCCGACCGGCGTGACCGTCTCCCATACCGGGTCCTGGCCGCGTTGCTGGACCCGGGTGATCCGCACCTCTCCCGCGAAGGTGTTGGGGTCGGGCAGCACCAGCGTGCCCTCGGTGCCGGTGATCTCGACGAACCCGGTGCGGGTGAGCGGGGAGTCGAAGCTGAACACGCTCTGGGCGACCCCGCCGTTCTCGAACCGGGTGAGCGCGGAGACATGGGTGGGTACGGCGACGGCGAACTCGGTGCCCGCCCGGTGACCGCTCCGGACCGTGCGTACCGTCCGGGCGGTGGATCCGACCGCGGCGACCCGGCTGACCGAGCCGAACAGGCAGACCAGGGCGGTGAGGTAGTAGGGCCCCATGTCGAAGAGGGGTCCGGCGCCCCTGGCGAACAGGAACTCGGGGTCGGGGTGCCACAGGTCGGGTCCCGCGTACTGCATGACGGTCTGTGCGGACAGCGGGGTGCCGATGTCCCCGCGGGCGATGGCGCGGAGGGCGGTCTGCAGGCCGGGGCCGAGCACGGTGTCGGGGGCGACTCCGACCCGCAGGCCGGCCGCGGCCGCCCCATCGAGCAGGGCGCGGGCGTCGGCCCGGTCGACGGCGATGGGCTTCTCGGACCAGACGTGCTTGCCCGCGGCGACGATCGCCGAGCTGACCTCGGCGTGGACGGCGGGGACGGTCAGGTTGACGACGATGTCGACGTCCGGGTGGGCGAGGACGTCCGCGGCCGTGCCCCACTCCTCGACGCCGTACTTGCCGGCCTGGGTCTCGGCGCGCCCGGTGTCGAGGTCGCCCACGACGGCCACGTGCAGGTCGGGGAACCGGGTGAGGTTGGTCAGGTACTGGTCGCTGATGTTGCCGGCGCCGATGAGGCCGACGCCGACCGGGTTGTGTGCCGCCATCAGGCGATGCCCTTCCCGTTGAGGTAGGCGACGCCCGCCGCGATGCCCTCGAAGATGTCACCGTCGTAGTGGTCGAACTCGATGACGGCGTACTCGGCGTCCGGGGCCGCGGCCAGCGAGGCGTCGAGCGGTATCTCTCCCCGGCCCGCCGGAACCTGGCGGGTGTCGGCGGGGTCGAAGGGGGCGCCGGAGGTGAACGGGTCGTCGATGACGGGGCCGTCCTTCACGTGCAGGGCGCGCACCCGTGACCCCAGCCGGTTCAGCAGCGACACGACGTCGTAGCCGCCGGCCGAGGCCCAGAACAGGTCTATTTCCAGGGCTACTTCGGGTGCGAGCAGGTCGGCGAAGCGGTCGAAGGCGTTGACGCCGGCGACGGTGTGGACGAACTCCTGCGAATGGTTGTGGTAGCCGACGCGCAGCCCGTGGTCGGCGGCGCGTTTCGCGGCCTCGTTCAGGAGCCCGGCGGTACGGGCGATCTCCGTCTCGTCGGCCCACCGGGCGGCGGGGACGAACGGGTCGAAGAGGATCTCCACGCCCAGTCGCCGGGCGGCCCGGAAGGTCTCGTCGAGGGTGGGTGCGGGTGCCCCCTCGGCGGTGGCGCGCTCCGGGGAGAGGAAGCCGGCGTGTCCGGTCGGTGCGGACAGGCCGTGGCGGGCGAGTGCGTCGGCCAGTTCGCCGGCGCGGTGCACGAAGCCGAAGGCCTCGACGTTACTCAGTCCCAGTGCGGCGAGGCGGGCCAGGGCCGCGTCCTCGTCGGCCTCCAGGGCCTGGCGGACGGAGTAGAGCTGAACCGACATCCGTGGTGTCGACATGAAGGGCTCCTCTCGGGGCGGACGACCGCACAACAGAATACCGACAGGGGTGCTGGTTTCTAGAGGGCGATTAGCATCTCCGTATGGCAAAGACGACGGCCCGGCAGGGGACGGCCCCACGGAACTACCCCAAGGGGGAGCGCCGGCGCGCCCAGATCATCGAGGCCGCGTTCACCGCGTTCGGGCAGGTCGGCTACCGCAACGCGAGCATGGTCCAGCTCGCCGCGGCCTGCGATGTCTCGCGCGCGGGGCTGCTGCATCACTTCCCGACGAAGGAGTCGCTGCTCGAAGCGGTTCTGGAGGAACGGGAGCGCCAGGACGACGCGCACTTCTTCGGTTCGGGCGCGGTGAACCGCGACGGCCTGGAGTACTTCTCCAGCATGATCCGGCTCGTCGCGCACAACCAGGCCAACCCGCTGATAGTGAGCCTGTTCGCCGTGCTGTCGAGCGAGGCGACCGCGGCGGACCATCCGGCGCGCCCGTACTTCGTCGCACGCTACGAACGCACCCGCCGGCAGATGCAGTTGGCCGTCGACGACCTGGTACGTCGTGATCTGCTGCGCCCCCACGTGGACGCGTCGGGGCTGGCTGCGGATTTGATCGCGTTCATCGACGGCCTGCAGATCCAGTGGCTGCTCAGCCCGCACGACATCGACATGCCGGACCACCTGCGCAAGCTGCTGCGCGGCCTCATCAGCGTCGAACTGCCGTAGCCGCCGCCCTCGCTCGACCCGGACTTCCGGGAAGTGGTCCTGGACGCCGGTCTCGCCTCCTCCGACCCGGCCGAGCGCATGGTCCGCGTGCTGCTGAACCGGGGACACGAGGGCTAGGCGGGCGTGTTCCTGCGGACCGGTCACAGCCGGAACAACCGGACCGCGTTGTCGTGGCACACCGCCCGCAGCCATTCGTGCCCGAGGTCCAGACGCTCCAGGGCGTGGAGCTGGTGCACATACGGATAAGGGATGTTGGGGAAGTCGGATCCGAGCAGGACGCGGTCGCCCAGGCCGGCGACCCGGGACAGGGCGCCACGGGGGAACGGCATGAACTCCTCGGTGAAGTCGGTGAACGCCATCGTCGTGTCCAGCCGCACCTCCTCGAACCGCTCGGCGAGGCCGAGGAAGTCCTCGTACTCGGGCATCCCCATGTGCGCGACGATCAGCCGCAGCCTCGGATGCCGTGCCAGCACCCGCGCGATCGGCTCGGGGCCGGTGTACTTGCCGGGTGCGGGACCGGAACCGCAGTGGATCACCACGGGAATCCCGGCGTCGGCCAGCAGTCCCCACGCCTGCTGGAGGAGTTCGCCGGCCGGGTCGTACGCCCCCACCTGGACATGCGCCTTGAAGACCCGGGCGCCTGCTTCGACGGCCTCGCGGACGTACGTCTCCACGCCCGGTTCGGGGTACAGGGTCGCGGTGTGCAGACAGTCGGGGGTGCGCCGGGCGAAGTCGGCGGCCCACGCGTTCAGCCACGCCGCCATGCCGGGCTTGTGCGGGTAGAGCAGCGCGGTGAAGGCCCGGACGCCGAACTCCCGGAGCAGAGCGGTGCGTTCCGCCTCCTCCTTCCGGTAGGTGATCGGCCATTCCAGTCCGCCGATCAGCGGCCCGGTCATGTCGAAGTAGTTCCAGACCTTGCGCAGCACACGCTCGGGCATGAAGTGCGTGTGGACGTCGACCAGTCCGGGCAGTCCGAGCCGCTCAAGGAACCGGCGAACCTCGGCCGCCTCCGCACGCGCAGCCGCCTCGCTCAGGCCCCCCGCCGCGCCTGTGGCATCTCCCGGCACCGGTGCTCCCGGGCGGGCGGAAGGGGCGTGGACGGGGGTATCGGCGGAGGCGGTGCGGTGATCGTTCATACCGCCACGATCGGTGCTCGTGAACGGTGCGTCCAGTCCCTCTCCGTCGACGGTCGCGCCCGGCGTGGTCGAGGAGGGCGGCTCCCCGTGGTGCGGGGGCCGCCCTCCCGGACCATCAGGCCGTGGCGCCCGCGGTCCCGCCCTCCGGGGCCGTGCCCCGTGCGGTCCTCAGGACAGGTAGCCCTCCACCTCGGACGCCGGGCGGACATTCGCCCCGGTGGGGTCCTGGCCCGCCGCGATCCTGGCCCGGCGCTGCCGCAGCAGGTCCCAGCACTGGTCCAGCTCGGTCTCCAGGTGTGCCAGGAGGGCGTGCTCGGTCGTCCCGTCGATCTCCTCCTGCGCCAGGCGCTCCCGCAGGTCCTTCTCCTGGCTGATCATTTCCGTGATGCGGCCGAGTATCCGCTTCTCGGCCTCGGCCTCTGGTCCTGTCATGGCTGCCTCTTTCCGCACGACGGAGTGGATCACAACTACGACGGGGCGCTCGCCGTTCCGTCCGCCCCTCTCCCCCACCTTCTCCCACTCGGCCCCCAGCCGCATCGGCCGGTGGCCCGCACCTCTGTCGTTGTCGGGCACTGGGTGTACGGTGACCGACGGAAAGCGGTTGCTGAAAGCCTGGCGCGCAAGGAGGACCACCGCCGATGGCGTCGACGTCGGAACGACCGCTCGACCACCGCTACCGGGGCGAACATCCCATCCGTACCCTCCGGTACCTCCTACGTGCCGATCGCCGCAGCCTGACGGCGGCGGTCCTCGTGTTCACCGTCAAGCACAGCCCCGTCTGGCTCCTGCCGCTGATCACCGCCTCGGTCGTGGACACGGTCGTACAGCACCGGGAGATATCCCGGCTCTGGACGGCCGTGGGGATCATCATGGCGATCCTGCTGGTCAACTACCCGCTGCATGTGCTGTATGTGCGGCTGCTCTACGGCAGCGTGCGCCGGATGGGCACCACGCTGCGCTCGGCGCTGTGCACCCGCATGCAGCAACTGTCCATCGGCTACCACTCCCGGGTCAGCGCCGGTGTGCTCCAGGCCAAGGTCGTGCGGGACGTCGAGACCGTCGAGCAGATGGTCCAGCAGACCGCCGAGCAGGGCCTGGGCGCGCTGACCGTGCTGGCCGGCGGGCTGGTGATCATCGCCGTCCGTACACCGGAGTTCCTGCCCGTCTTCCTGGTCGTGGTGCCGGGCGCGACGCTGATCGTGGCCCGGCTGCGGTCACGACTGCGGACCCACAACGAGCACTTCCGGCACGAGGTGGAGACCCTGTCCTCCCGGGTGACCGAGATGACGCGGCTCATCCCGGTCACCCGCGCCCACGGTCTGGAGGGCAAGGCGCTGCGCCGCATGGACGGCACCCTGCGCCGGCTGCTCACCTCCGGGATGCGCCTTGACCTGGTCAACGGCCGCTTCGGCTCGCTGGCCTGGGTGGTCCTCAACGTGATCGGGGTCGCCGTCCTCGCCACCGCCGCGCTGGTGTCGTACTACGGCGTGTGGGGCGTCTCCGCCGGTGACGTCGTCATGCTCAGCGCCTTCCTGACCACCCTCACCAACTCCACGACGACGCTGACGAGTCTGGCCCCGGTGGTCACCAAGGGGCTGGAGTCGGTGCGTTCGGTCGGCGAGGTGCTGCAGGCGCCCGAACTGGAGGACAACGAGGGCAGGGCGGAGGTCACCGCCGTCCGCGGTGCCGTCGTGTTCGAGGGGGTCGGCTTCGCCTACGAGGACACCGGCCGCGCGGCCGTGGCGGACTTCACCCTCGATGTGGCGCCGGGCGAGACCGTCGCCCTGGTGGGCGCCTCGGGTGCCGGCAAGTCCACCGTGCTCAATCTCGTCATCGGGTTCATCCGGCCCACGACCGGCCGGCTGCTCCTGGACGGCACCGACATGAGCGGCCTCGATCTGCGCACCTACCGGCGGTTCGTCTCGGTCGTCCCGCAGGAGTCGATCCTCTTCGACGGCACGATCCGGGAGAACGTCGCCTACGGCATGGAGGACGAGGCCGACGAGGCGGCGGTCCGCGCGGCGCTGCGCGACGCCAACGCCCTGGAGTTCGTGGACGAGCTGCCCCAGGGTCTGGACACCGTGGTCGGCGAGCGCGGTGCCCGGCTCTCCGGCGGTCAGCGCCAACGCCTCACCATCGCACGCGCGTTGATCCGTGATCCGCGGGTCCTGGTGCTGGACGAGGCCACCTCGGCACTGGACACCCGCTCCGAGGCGCTGGTGCAGCAGGCGCTGGCGCGTCTGCTGCGCGGGCGTACCACCTTCGTGGTGGCCCACCGGCTGTCGACCGTACGCGGTGCCGACCGCATCGTGGTGATGGACGACGGCCGCATCCGCGAGATCGGCACCCACGAGGAACTGCTGCACCGGGGCGGTGCCTACACCGCGCTGCACGGTGGGCAGGTGGCCTGACCGGCGGGACGCCCGTCAGGTGGCCTGACCGGCGGGACGCCCGCGGACGTGCGGCGACCGGGCATCGTGGTCCTCGGAATTCGCTTACCGGTATGTGAGACGGCGAAGCGGCCGGGGACGGCCGTCGCCACGCCTTCGGAGAGAGCGCGGCGCCCGCTCACGGCATGCTGGAACCATGATGGGGCTCGCCGTGCTCTTCGCCGTCCTGGGTGCCGTCAGCAATGCGACGGGCACGGCCTTCCAGCGGAAGGCAGCGTCGACCCTGCCCACCGGGGGCGGGGTGCGCCTGCTGCTCGCCCTGGCACGGCGACCCGCCTGGTCGATCGGGATCGTCGGCGTCACGGGGGCCGCGGTGTTCCAGGCGCTGGCCCTGGTGAACGGCCCGATGGCGCTGGTCCAGCCACTGTTCATGCTGGAACTGCCGTTCGCCCTGCTGATCGCCATACCGCTGATGCACCGGCGACCGAACCCGCAGGGCTGGTGGGCGATCGCCGTGGTGGTCGCCGGCCTGGCCCTCCTGCTCGGTTCGGCGGCCCCGTCCGGCGGACGGGACCAGGCGTCCATGCAGCGCTGGATCCCGGCCCTGGCCCTCACCGTGGGGGCGATCGCCGGCACCGTGCTGCTCGAACGGTCCTCGTCGTCACCGCTGTTTCGCGCGGCGACCCTGGCATCGGGTGCCGCGATCGGCAACGCGCTGACCGCCGCGCTGATGAAGTCGGCCACCGGCCGGCTCGCCGACGCCGGCCTGCCCGCCTTCCTCACCACCTGGCAGACCTACGGCTTCGCACTCACCGGGATCACGGCGCTGATGCTCCTGGAGAACTCGTTGCAGGCCGGCCCGCTCGTAGCGTCCCAGCCCGCGCTGACGATCGGCGACGCGGCGGTGAGCCTGCTGCTGGGCGTCGCCCTGTTCGGCGAGTCGGTGCGCACCGGCTGGTGGCTGCTGCCCGAGGCGCTCGGCGCCGGACTGATCATCTGGGGTGTGGTCCGGCTGACCCGCGTCGTACCGAACCTCGCGTCCGTCGTGCACTGAGAGTCGTGCGGCGGGGGCCGTTTCAGGGGCCGTCGGCGGTGAGTCTCGGGGCGGCGGTGACGATCGCGTGCACGGTCTCGGTGACCAGGCGCCGGTCCAGGGGGGCCTCGTCGAAGGCGCGGTGCATCGGCCAGCCCTCGATCAGCGCGTCGAGCGCACGGGACACCCCGGGGGTGAAGTGAAGGGCGAGGCTCTCCCTGCTGCGTTCGAGCCAGGTGCGGGTGGTCGCGGACACCGCCTCGTTGTGGTTGGCGTAGGCGTACATCTCGAAGATGAGCGTCATGTCGCGTTCCGTGGCGTACGCCGGTCCGCAGATCAGCTCGACCACGGCCGCCTCGGCCTCGGCCGTGGAGGCGGCGGACTGCAGAGTCCGCCGGTAGAGCTGGGACATGGTGTCCGACAGGCGGGCGAAGGCCTGGGCGAGCAGGTCCGCCATGCCGTCGAAGTAGTACGTCAGCGAGCCGAGCGGGACCTGCGCCCGCGCCGCGATCCTCCGATGGGTGGTCGTGTGCACACCGCCCTCGGCGATCACCTCGAGGGCCGCATCCAGAATGCGCTCCTTGCGTCCGGGGTCGTTCGGGATCTCGCGTCGTGTGCCGGTCACGCCCTCAATCTGCCATGGGTTGACCGGCGCAGAGTGTGTACGGATGTACAGCCCAGTGTGTACATTCGTACAGACTCACGCAGGGACCCATCGGGCACATCTGGAGCCACCAGCCATGACCGCCGACCTCGCCCGGCGCCGTAGCGCCGTCTTCGTCCTGTTCTTCGTGCCCGGCCTGACCACCTCCTCCTGGGTCACCCGCACCCCGGACGTGCGGGACATGCTCGGTGCCTCCACCGCGCAGATGGGTCTGATCCTGTTCGGCCTCTCGGTCGGCTCGATGGCCGGGATCCTGTGCTCGGGCGCGCTGGTGGCCCGCTGGGGTGCCCGGCTCGTCGTCCTCGCCGGAACGTCGGCGATCGCCGCCGGCGCCGCGCTGATCGGCATCGGGGCCGCCGCCGGCACGGGCCTCGGCGTGGCCCTGGGCCTCGGACTGTTCGGCCTCGGCATGGGCGGCGGCGAGGTGGCCCTCAACGTCGAGGGCGCGGAGGTGGAGCGGCTGCTCGGCCGCTCCACGATGCCCGCCATGCACGGCTTCTTCAGTCTCGGCACCGTGGTCGGCGCCGTCGCCGGTATGTGCCTGACGGCGATCGGCTTCCCCGTGCTCGTCCATCTCGTCACGGTCGCCGGCGTGGCTCTGGCCGCACTCGCCCTGGTGATCCGGAGCGTCCCCTCGGAGGTGGGCCGGCGGACCGCCGCCGAGCGCCCCGAGCCGGGCGCGGCACGGGCCCCGGCGTGGAAGGACCCCACGCTGCTGCTCATCGGCTGTGTCATCCTCGCCCTCGCGATGGCCGAGGGCTCCGCGAACGACTGGCTGCCGCTGGTCATGGTGGACGGTCACGGTTTCGACGCGGCGCTGGGCTCGGCCGTGTACGCCGTGTTCGCCGCCGCGATGACCGTCGGGCGCTTCGTCGGCGGGCGGTTCGTCGACCGGTTCGGGCGGGCTGCGGCGCTGTGCGGGAGCGCGCTCGTCGGGGCCGCGGGACTGGCCCTGGTGATCTTCGTCGACCATCAGGCCGTGGCGGCCGCCGCGGCCGTCCTCTGGGGGCTCGGGGCGTCGCTCGGGTTCCCGGTCGCGCTCTCCGCGGCCGGCGACTCCGGCGCCGACTCCGCCGCCCGGGTCGCACTGGCCGCGACCGTCGGCTACGTCGCCTTCCTGGTGGGCCCGCCGTCCCTCGGCTACCTCGGTGAGCACTTCGGCCTGCGGCACGCCCTCATCCTGGTGCTCGCCCTGGTGGTGGCCGCGGTCTTCGCCACGCCGGCCGCCCGTTCGCCGCGGCGGCGGGCACGGGACGCGGAACCGGTGCGCGGGTGAGACCGGCGGGTGAGGTTCGCGCGGGTGAGGGCTGACACCGGCGAGGGCCGCCTGTCCCGCGGTCGGTCCGCCGTCACTGTGCCGTCGGATGGGAGCCCGGGGTGTGGCCGAAGGCCCGCCGGAAGGCGTCGATGAACGCGCTGGCCGACGACCAGCCGCAGGCGTGGGCCACCGCCGTCACCGGGGTCCGGTCGGCGAGCAGGATCAGCGCGTGCTGGAGGCGCAGCTGGGTGCGCCACTGCGGGAAGGTCATCCCGAGGTCGCCGCGGAACAGCCGGGACAGGGTACGGTCGCCTGCTCCGACGGCACGGCCGAGTTCCTTGAGCGTGCGGCCGTCGGCCGGGTCGGCCTGGAGGATCGCGCACACGTCACGCAGCAGGGGTGCGGTGGGGGTGGGCAGGTGCAGCGGCTGTTGCGGTGAGGCCCGCAGCTGGTCGAGCAGGACGGCGCGCAGCCGGGCCCGTTCGGGGCTGTCGTCGTCCTCGCCGCGGGTGTAGGCGATGATCAGCTCGCGCAGGAGCGGGCCGACGGCGAGCACGGTCGGGGCGTCGAGCGCGAGGGGGTTCTCGGTGGCGGGCAGCCCGATGAAATGCAGTTCGAGTTCGCCGTAGGCCCGGTGCGCGTGGACGGTGCCGGCCGGCACCCAGATGGCGCGGTTGCCAGGGGCGACCCAGGAGCCCGCGCCGGTCGTCACGGCCACCACGCCCCGGCCGGCGTAGGCGATCTGGTGGTCGTCGTGCCGGTGCGCGTCGATGGCGTGGCCGGCGGCCAGCCATCGGGTGTGGGTCGGGGCGGTGGCCTCGTGGCGGATTTCCGTCATTGCTTGGCAGATTACCGGAAGTGCGACAGGCCGCCGGGCCCGGAGCATGGCGGGGTGCGAAGGAATACATCGATCACTCTGCTGTCCGCCGGCCATGCCTGTGTCGACATCTACCAAGGTGCCGTGGCGGCACTGCTGCCGTTCTTCGTCTCCGAGCGCGGCTACTCCTACGCGGTCGCCTCCGGTGTCGTACTGGCGGCGTCCGTGCTCTCCTCGGTGGCGCAGCCGCTGTTCGGGGTGCTGACCGACCGCTGGCCGATGCCCTGGCTGCTGCCGGTCAGCACCCTGCTGGGCGGTGCCGGTGTCGCGCTGAGCGGGGTGGGCGGCTCGTACCCGCTCACCCTGGTGTTCATGGCCCTGTCCGGGATGGGGGTGGCCGCCTACCACCCCGAGTCCGCCCGGGTCGCCCGTATCGCCAGCCGGGGCAGCCACAACGCGATGGGGGTGTTCGCCACCGGCGGCAACATCGGCTTCGCGCTGGCCCCGCTGATGGTGGGCGCCGTCGTCGGCACCGGCGGGCTGCGCTGGACACCGGTACTGGTGATACCGGCGCTGGCCGGTACGGCGCTGTGCCTGCCCGTGCTGCGCGCGCTCCGCGCCGACAAGGCCCTCGGCACCGCCGCGCCGGTGCCGGCCGGGAGCGACGACGTCGCGTCCTTCGTACGGCTGTCCCTGGCCGTGGTGTTCCGGTCGATCGCGTTCGTGGGTCTGAGCACCTTCATCTCGCTCTACGCCGAGCAGCGCACGGGCGGTGGCACCGCCGCCGGCACCGCGGCCCTGACGGTGCTCTACCTCGGGGGCGCGGTCGGTTCCGTGCTGGGCGGGTCCCTGGCGGGCCGCTGGGACCGGGTGACCGTCTCCCGCTGGTCCTACGTGCTGGCCGTGGTGGCCGTCGCGGGTGTGGTGTGGGTGCCGGGCCCTGCCCTCTACCTGTTCGTGGCGCTGACGTCGGTCGGCCTGTACGTGCCGTTCTCGCTCCAGGTGACGCTCGGGCAGGACTATCTGCCCTCCCGCATCGGCACGGCCAGCGGGGTCACCCTCGGCCTGACCGTGAGCATCGGCGGCCTGGCCGGACCCGCCCTCGGCAGCCTCGCCGACGCCACCTCCCTGCGGACCGCGCTGGCGCCGCTGGTCCTGATGCCGGTGCTGAGTCGGCTCCTGTTCGGCACCCTGCGCGAGCCCGGCGGTCCCCGGCGGCGCGACACGACGCCGGGGACCGCTACCGGGCACGGCGACGGCGCCACCGCCGTTCCGACCGCACCGGGACACCGCTCACGAAAGCCGTGAGCCGTGAGCCGTGAATAGAGCCGCGGCTGTGTCCTGGCCGAGCGCTGGTCACAGAGCCGCGGCCCGTGCGGATTCCGCGTCGCGGGGCGCGTCTGCTTCCAGGCGGTGCGCGAGATCGATCAGATCGGCCAGACGCAGCACCCGTCCACCGAACCCTGGCAGGGGGACATGCAAGGGCTCGGTCCAGCGGACAGGGATCGCCTCCAATCCGTGGTACGCGCCTGCGAGAGCTCCGGTGACCGCGGCGACAGTGTCTGTATCGCCGCCCACGTCAATCGCCGCGCGCATGGCGTCCTCGAAGCTGGACGTGCTGCGCAGAGCCCAGACCGCCGAACCCAAGCAGGGCCAGACCGCGCCGTTGAACTCGGTTGCCTGGTCGGGATGCCAGTCAGCGGCAACGACTGTTGCGTATCGCTGACGGTGGTCGGGATGGATGAGATCCAGAACGTCAGGAAGGGCGCAGAGGGGGTCGGCGCCTGCCAGGCAGAGGCGAATGAGTTCGTGGAATATGGCGGTGCCTTCCCAGGCGGCGCGGTCGCCGTGGGTCAGGGCAGCGATGCGCCGGGCGGCATCCATCGTGGCCGACTGGCCGGCGCGTGCAAAGTAGACGGCGGATGTCGAGGCCCTCATCAATGAACCGTTACCGGCTGCTCGCTGGTTGACCTGGAAATGAATTGCAGCGGCGAGGTCCCACGGCATGCCGTTCGTCAGCACGTCCTCGGTCTGAAGACCGATGTCTTTGGGGTCGGCTGCCGCCCACCGCTGGAAGCGGGCGAAGATGTCCGGCAGGTCCGGTCCACCCCGCTGCAGTAGCGACTCCGCGACAAGAACGGCCATTTGCGTGTCGTCCGTGGCTTCACCCGGTTCCCAACCGCCGCCTCCGCACATCTCGCCACCGCACCCGGGTTGTGGGAACCGGGCAGAGAACGCACCCGGCGGGCCGAACTCGAAAGGGGCTCCCAACGCGTCGCCCACCGCTGAGCCGACGACCGCCGCAACGGCTCGCTCCATACGCTCCATTCGCGCAGGCTATCGGCGTCACACGGCAGCCGCACCGGCGGCGGAGCGTCGCGATGCGGCCGCTCGCGCGCCGGCCCGTCGGCGCCACCTTGCCGTCGGCTGAGGAACGAGTTCAGGCCGTCCAGACGCGGTCGGCGTAGTCGAGGAAGTTGCGGCCGAGGATCTTCTCGATGCGTTCGGAGTGGTAACCGCGTTTCTCCAGGAGGTGGATCAGGTCGCGGAACTGGTCCGCGCCGCGGAGGTCCACGACGAAGGGGTAGGTGTCGGCCCGTTCGCCGGCCGCGCTGACGCCGGCCGCCCGGCGGGCGGCGACGTGCTCGGCGAGGGCCGCGCGATAGGTGTCGAGGTCGTCCACGGCGGTGACGCTGCCGTCGGTGCCGATGCCGACGTGGTCCTCGCCGCAGACGTCGACCGCGTGCACGATGTGGTCGACGACGTCGGCGGCGGTGGCGTGCCCGGTCGGGTTGAGGAAGGGCATGAAGTAGATGCCGACGAAGCCGCCCCGGTCGGCGACCAGCCGGAGTTCCTCGTCCGTCTTGTTGCGCGGCAGGTCGGCCAGGGCGCGGCAGCCGGTGTGGTTGATCGAGACGGGCTGCCGGGAGTGCCGGGCCGCGTCCAGGCAGGTGTTCTCCCCGCTGTGCGAGAGGTCGACCATCAGGTGGTGGTCGTTGAGCGCTTCGACGACCCGGTGGCCGAAGGGGGTCAGGCCGCGGTTGGCGGTGGCCATGGAGCCGTCGCCGAGGTGGTTGGCCTGGTTGTAGGTGAGCTGGACGACCCGTACGCCGGCCTCGGCGAAGCCGGCGACGCGGGTGTCGACGAGGGCTGGGTCCTCGCCGACGGCCACGGCGTTCTGGAAGCCGTAGATGACGCCGATCCGCCGCTCGCGGTGGGCGCGTCGGATGTCGTCGGTCGTCCGGACCTTGAGCAGGTCGGCCGGGTGGGCGTCGATGATCCCGTCCCAGACCGCTATCTCGTCGAGCGTGTGCGCGTACGGCGGCAGGTCGCCCATGGTGTAGCCGAGGGTGATGTTGATTGCGGTCAGGCCGGAGGCATGGGCGTCGGCGATCGCCCGTGCGTCCACGGCGAGTTGACCGCTGGAGGGGTTGAGCTGAGTGGCGGCGGCCAGGGCTGCGGGGGCGTTGGGGTTGTCGAGTTGTCCCAGCGCGTTGACGATCATCGGGTGGGCGGTGGCGGTCATGGGGCGTCCTTCTCGAACTCGGCGCGGTCGAAACGGCAGCCGCGTTTCACGGTGAGGGTGAGGGTGCGCAGGTTGGCGATGTCCTGGAGGGGGTCCTCGTCCAGGACGGCGAAGTTCGCGAGTTTTCCGGGTTCGACGCTGCCCATGTCCGCCTCGGTGCCGGCGGCTCTGGCGCCGACGAGAGTCGCCGAGCGCAGAACGTCGGCGGCGGGGATGCCGCAACGGTCGACCAGGAAGGCGAGTCGCCGTAGAGGGCGGGGAACGGGTCGTCGGGGTCGGTCTCGAAGTCCGTGCCGGTGCTGACGTCGACTCCGGCGCGGTGTGCCTGGGCGGTGACGGCGGCGGCCAACTCGGCGTTGCGGCGGGCCCGTTCGACGGACTCGGCGGTGTCTCCCCGGAGTTCGTCGCTGGTCCACATGGACGCGGTGGCGTCGAGGACGGTGCCGCGGCGGCGCATCTCGGCGAAGAGGGCGGCCAGTTTCGGGTCGTCGCCCGTCGTGAAACGGTCGTGGTCGACACGGGGTTTGGTCTGGTAGCTGCTCAACGGCCCGGTGGGATCCTCGAAGGCGAGCAGCGTGACATGGGAGACGCTGTCCACGCCCGCGGTGACGACCTCGCCGGGTGCGGCCGGGAAGACGGTGGCGTGCGCCCAGACGGCGATGCCCTGGCGGTGCGCCTCGGCGGTGACGGCGGTGACGGTCGCGGCGTCCAGGTCGGCGTAGACCTTGATCGCGGCGGCGTGGGTGCCACGGGCCAGGGCGACGGCGATCGTCAGGTCGGTGTCCGGAGTGATCGCCTGCATCCAGGGGACGGCACCGGGCACGGCGCCCCGGGATACCTCGTGGGTGCGCGGGTCGTCGAAGAAGGACGGCCCGGCCATGAGGGCCGCGTAGCGGATGTCGGGGCCGGGGATCTCGCCGACCAGGGCGGCCCGGGCGAGGTCGCCGATCTGCCGCAGGTCATCGGCCATGTCACGGACGGCGGTGACCCCGCTGTGCACCAGGCGCCGGAGCACCACCTCGGCGACGGGCCGGTCGGGCGGGGTGGCCAGGTGCTGGTGGGTGTCGATCAGGCCGGGGACGACGAACCGCCCGTCGAGGTCGACGCGGGGTGCGTCGGCCGCGAGCGGGGGCAGCGGGTCGCCGTCACCGGAGACGGTGTGGATGCGGGCGCCGTCCGTGACGATCGTGGTGTTCGGGCGGGATCGGTCGCCGGTGCCGTCGAAGAGGGTGGCACCGCGGTAGACCGTGAGGGTTCCGGCGGGCGGTGCGGCCCAGGGGGCCGGGGCGCCCGGGGGCAGGTCGGTCATCGTCACCTTCGTCCGGGATACGGTGTTGTTACGCTGTAGGTAACATCTGTATCGTGTGATGAAAACGCAGGTACTGTACTCCGCGCTCGGCGGATCGCCGCAAGGACCCGAACCGGACAGGACACCGGACCTGGCGCAGGACCAGGCGGGACCATGCACCGGACAGCACACCGGACCAGGCACCGGACAGGGGCACCCCGGCCCGTGGCCACTCCGTGGACGAGAGAGAAGAGCTGCTGCCATGCCCGTCGCATCCCGTGCCGCGGCACCGCCCCGGTCGGCCGTGGACAAGGCGCTCGACCTGGTCGAGGCCGTCTCGCGCGCACCGCACCCGGTGCGGCTGACCGATCTGGCCGCCGAGGTGGGCCTGCACCGCGCCACCGCCTACCGGATCCTGCTGGACCTGGTCCGGCGGGGCTGGGTGCTGCGGGCCGGGGACCGCTATCTGCCCGGCGCCGCGGTGCTGCGCATGTCCGCCTCGGCCGCGGGCAACTCGCTGACCGCGCTGGCCCGTCCGGTGCTGGAACGGCTCTCCGCGGCGACCTCGATGATGGTCAACCTCCAGGTGCTGGAGGAGGGCGGCGCCCGGGTGATCGACGTGGTCAGGCCCGAACGGCTCGCCATGATCAGCCACTTGCGGGGCGAGCTGCTGCCGGTACGCCGGTTCGCCGGGCCGCTGGCCCTGGTCGCCGCGCTCGAACCGGAGGCGAGGAAACGGTGGTTGGACGGGCTGTCGGCGGACACCGACGACCTGGCGCGGGAGTTGGCCGAGGTGGAGCGTACCGGTGTCGCAGTGGAGCACGGCCGTAACGACAAGCTGGTCGCGTCCGTGAGCCGGGCGGTGGTGCCCGCTCCGGGTGCTCCGGTGTGCGCGCTGACGGTCGTGGGACCGGACCCCGAGTTCGACGAGCCGAAACTGGCCTCCGTGGAGCGGGAGTTGCGCGCGGCCACGGACGAGCTGGTGACGGCCCTGACCGCCGAGCCGGCGGAGGCCGCCCGGTGAGCGGCGTGCTGGTGCTGGACCGCCGGCAGACGGCCGCCGCACTGCGCGCCGACGCCGTGCTCGACGCGGTGGCCCGGGCGCTCGTCGCCGTCGCCCGCGACGAGGTCTCCGCCCCGGCCCGGATCGCCGCCCGGACGCCGACCGGCCTGCTCGGCGCGATGCCCGGTTACGTCCCGGGGCTCGGGCTGGCCGCGAAGCTGGTGACCGTGACCGCGGATCCCGGCCATCCCGGACGCGGTTTCCACCGGGGGCTGGTGGCGCTGTTCGACGAGCACGACGGACGGGCGCTGGCGCTCGTGGACGGCGAGTCGCTGACCGAGGTCCGCACGGCGGCGTCCGCCACGCAGAGCGCGCTGGCCCTGGCCACCCGCCCCGGCCTCGGCCGGGTGGCGGTGGTGGGGACGGGCGCCCAGGCCCGCGCCCAGCTTGCGCTGCTCGCGGCGGTGCGGCCCGAGGCCGAGGTGACGGTGGCCGGCCGTGATCCGCAGCGGACCGGTGCGGCGGCGGCACTGTATCCCGGCGCACGGGTCGCCGCCGGTATCGAGGACGCCGTACTCGGAGCCGATGTGGTGTTCTGCTGCACCGGCGCCACCGCTCCCGTCATCCGCCGCGAGTGGCTCGCTCCCGGCGTCCATGTCTCGTCGGTCGGCGGTTCGCAGGGGCCGGAACTGGATCCCGGCAGCGTAGAGGACGCGGTCCTGTTCGCCGAGTGGACCGGTGCGGCCGACGCACCGCCACCGGCCGGCGCCCATGAGCTCCAGGACCTCTCCCCCGGCCGGACGGTGACCCTCCTCGGGTCCGTCCTGGCCGGCGACCACCCGGGCCGGGGCGGTGACACCGACACCCTCACTGTCTTCAAGTCCACCGGTCACGCGGCTCTGGACGTCGCCGCGGTCCGGGTGGCCTACGACGTGGCGCTCGCACAGGGGTGGGGAGTACGCGTGGATCTGTGACGGGCGGGGCCACCCGGAACGGCAGCCGCCGGCCCGGGGATGTGACGCCGTCTCAGTCGGCATCAACAACACCCTCACCAAGCAGGCGGTGATGGTGGTCTCGCGGGTGGTCCGGTGGCCTCCTCCGCGGACGGGTTCCTGCTGTTCATCGGCGGCGGCCTGGCCCCGTACGTCGCCGGGAAGCTCGCGGACGCCACCGACCTGGGCGTGCCGTTCTACCTGGGCGCCGGCACCTTCCTGCCGGCGCCTCCGGTTCCGGTCCGGTCGGCGCCGCCCGTGGGTGCCCGGCAGCGCGGGCCGGTGCGTCAGGTGGCGGGGCGACGATCCTCGACAGCACGCTCTGGGCCGACCTCAGCGGTGGCCGCGGCCACGGAGGCATGGCCCGCCTCACCGCTGCCCTGGGAGGTGATCACCTTCGAGGGGCGGTTGCCGCGGTCCAGGATGCCGCCGGTGACGGCCAGCGCCAGGCCGGCCATCGCGAGGGCCGCGCCGACCAGGTTGGGGGCGGCCCAGCCCCAGCCCGCCGAGATGACCAGGCCGCCGAGCCAGGCGCCGGCCGCGTTGGCCATGTTGAAGGCGGAGTGGTTGGAGGCGGCCGCCATCGTCGGGGCGTCCTTCGCGTTCAGCATCAGCAGCATCTGGACGGGCGTGGTGATGAGCGCGCCCATCGCGCCGATGAAGGTGACCGTCACCAGGGCCGGCACCGTGCTGTGGACGGTGAAGTAGAACGTCACCAGCGCGGCCGCGAGCAGGATGATCCCGGCATACAGCGTCGGGCGCAGGGCCCGGTCGGTGAGGGGACCCGCGGCCAGGGTGCCGAGGGTCATGCCGACGCCGTACAGGGCCAGGACCCACGTGGTCGAGGAGTCGGAGATGCCGGTCAGGTGCGTCAGCATGGGGACCAGGTAGCTGTAGACGGCGAAGAAACCGCCGAATCCGACGACGGCGGTGCCCAGGCCGATGAAGACCTGCCGGTTGCCCATCGCCCGCAGTTCCCGCCGGATGCCCGCCTGCGGGCCGCGCGGCTGGTGGGGCACGAGGAGGGCGAGCGCGGCGAGCGCGACGAGGCCGATGACGGCGACCGCGCAGTAGGCGTACCGCCAGCCCAGATGCTGGCCGAGGGCGGTACCGGCGGGAACGCCGACGATGTTCGCGACGGTGAGTCCGAGGAAGACGCTGGAGACGGCGCGTGCGGCGCGCTCCGGAGCCACCAGCCGGGAGGCGACGACGGCGCCCACGCCGAACAGCGCGCCGTGCGGCAGTCCGGCCAGGAAGCGGGCGGCGAAGAGCGTTCCGAAGTCCGGGGCGAGCGCGGACGCCGTGTTGCCCACCACGAACAGCCCGGTCAGCAGGAGCAGCAGCCGCTTGTGGGACACCCGGGCGCCGATGCCCGTCAGGACGGGGGCGCCGACGACCACGCCGAGGGCGTAGGCCGACACGAGGTTGCCGGCGTGCGGCACCGACACACCGAGTCCGTCCGCGATCTGGGGCAGCAGCCCCATGGTGGCGAACTCGGTGGTGCCGATTCCGAACGTGACGACGGCAAGGGCCAGTAGAGCCAGAGGCATGGTGGGTGAGCGAACCTTTCGGGGACGGTGGTCCGGGGACGGGGAGCGGAACGGGACCGGGAGGTGTCTTCGGCCTCCGGGGCCCGTCGCGCCGAGCGCCCTTGCCCAGCACACCCCAAGAACGTTGCAGCGAGATGGACCGGGTGTGCATTCCGCGATCGGCTCAAACAGCAGGGTGACCTGTGTCACCGCGGCGTCGGCCGGGGTTCCGGGCGCGCTCCTTCCAAGGAGGGCGCGACCGTGCCCGGTCGGGGCGGGGAACCTGGTGCCGTGTCGGCCAGGATCCGGCGGCGCCACGGCACGGTCCAGGCGACGAGGGGGCGAGCACCGCGTACTCCAGCGGCGGCGTGACGGCGGCGGCCGTGGCCACCGGCAGTACGAACACCAGCAGGACGCGTGCAAGCGCCTCGGCGGTGAGCCCCGCGCCCAGGACGAGGGTCTGCGTCCGGTCTGTGTCCGGTGTGTGCGGCGCAGGCGGACGTCACCGGGCGGGTGCCCGTGCACCCTGCCGGGACGGCACGTCCGGCCACCGGCGGCCGGTTCAGGCGCCGATGGCCTTCTGGCACTCCGCGCACAGTCCCCACCAGGTGATCTCGGCCTCGTCGACGGCGAAGCCCAGGTCCTTCTCGGGCGTGAGACAGGGTGCCGCGCCCACACTGCAGTCGACGTCCTCGATCCGGCCGCAGCGGCGGCAGACGAGGTGATGATGGTTGTCGCCGACCCGCAGCTCGTACCGGGCAGGTGAGCCGGCGGGCTCGATACAGCGGACGAGCTCCGCCTTCGTCAGGTCTTCCAGGACGTTGTACAGGCCCTGCCGGGAGAGTCCGCCGGCCGCGGCCGGGTCCGCCCCGATGCGCGTCTCCAGGTCGGCCGCGGTGGAGTGCGGATGGCCCCGCAGTGCGGTCAGCACCGCCCGGCGCTGGGCCGTGCTGCGCAGCCCCTTGCGCTTGAGCAGGTCGCCCACCAGCTGCTCCATGGTCGCTCCCCTCCGCAGATCCGGGCCGCGCGGCCGCGATGCCGGCGCCCACGATACAACCAAGAGTTGACTCGGTCAGATCTGAACAGACGCCCCTAGGAGGCTTCCGCGGTGCGGCAGGAGCCGCAGACGAGACGCCGGGCGGGGCGGACGCTCGTCATGGGGATCACGCCGATCGGCCGCTGGACGGTCGTCCGCAGGATCCGCGCGTGGTCGGCGCAGGTGAAGAGTCCGCAGCGGGTACAGGCGCCGATCCCGGTGGTCTCGTTTCGCCCGTCCTGGGCGCAGTCGTAACAGTGCATGGTGCTTCCCGAAGAGAGAACTGGCCCACTCGCCTTGCGAAGTGGGGTGCGTGGTTTCCGCATCCCGCCGACGCCGTGCTGCGCACCCTCGGGCAGACAGAAGGCGTTTCCGACAGGGATGGCCATGTGCCGCGACGAGCCTTCGCTCCCTGGGCACACATCGAACATAGTCCGCCAGTTTTGACAGAGTCAAGTTTAGAGTCGGGGCGAAATCCCCCCGAGGGGTCTGGACCGCCGACACTTGTTCACCTACTGTCTAGACATGCCTGGACAGGTTCACAAGCACCATCGCATCGCCCGCGTCCTCGCCGACGAGATCCGCGCCGGAGTCCATGCCGACGGCAGCCGGCTCCCCGGGGAGCACGCGCTCACCGAGCGGTTCGGCGTCAGCCGGACCACCCTTCGGCAGGCTCTTCAGGTTCTCGGCGAGGAGGGCCTCATCGCCACCCACGCCGGGATCGGCTCGTTCGTCACCTTCGACGGGACGCCGATCGACAACCGCCTCGGCTGGACCCGGTCCCTGGCCGAGCAGGGCACGGAACTCACCACGGAGATCCTCCGCTTCGAAGAGGTGACGGATCCGGAGCTGGCCGCCCGGCTGGGGCTCACGTCGCACACGTTCATCGCCCTGGACCGGGTCAGACGGCTGCCCGACGGGCCGGGCGTGTCGCTGGAGCGCAGCCGGGTGCCGGCCACCGGGAGCCTGGCCGGGCTGCCCGAACGCGGTCTCGACGGCGGTTCGCTCAGCCGCGAGCTGATCGCGGCGGGCCGGGTCACCGACTCCGGTGAGGGGGTCGTCTCGGTGCGCGGCCTGGCGGCGGACGAGGCGGTCGCACTGCACCGCTCCCCCGGCGAGTCCTTCCTCCGCCTGGACCAGGTGTACCGGGCCGCCGACGGCTCGGTGGTCGAGCAGGTCAGCAGTCTGCTCGATCCCGCCCACTTCGAACTGCACGTCCGCTCGGGCCATGGAGGCCGCTCGTGACCGACCGACTCGACCGCGCTCTGGGCGCCTTCTACGGACTCGCCCTCGGTGACGCCCTCGGCATGCCCACCCAGGTGATGTCCCGGGAGGACGTCGTCCGGGTCTACGGCACCCTCACCGGCTTCGAGGCCGCCCGGCCCGACAATCCGGTGAGCGCGGGGATGCCCGCAGGGTCCGTCACCGACGACACCGAGCAGGCCGTCATCGTCGCCCGGCTCATCGACGAGGGCCACGGCCGGATCGATCCGCTGCGCCTGGCCCATGAACTGCTCGACTGGGAGAAGGAGATGAAGGCCAAGGGGTCCTTCGATCTCCTCGGTCCGTCCACCAAGGCCGCGCTGGACGCGGTGGCCCGTGGGGTCTCCCCCCAGGAGGCGGGCCGCAACGGCACGACGAACGGCGCCGCGATGCGCGTCACCCCGGTGGGGATCGCCTTCGCCGCCGACCCGCTCGACCCGTTCGTCGACCGGGTGGTGGAGTCCTGCCAGGTCACCCATGACACGACGATCGGCATCGCGGGCGCCGCCGCGGTTGCCGCCGCGGTCAGCACGGGCGTGGGCGGCGGCTCGCTCGGCGAGGCCATCACCGCCGCCCTGACCGCCGCCCGAGCCGGTGCGCGGCGCGGGCACTGGATCGCCGGGGCGGACATCGCCGCCCGGATCGAATGGGCGTGGCAGCTGGTACGGGACCTCCCGGAGGCCGAGGCCCTGGACCGGGTGGTCGCGCTCGTCGGCACCAGCGTGGCGAGCCAGGAGTCGGTGCCCGCCGCCTTCGCGGTACTCGCCCTGGCCGACGGCGATCCGTGGCGGACCGCGCTGCTCGCCGCCAACCTCGGCGGCGACAGCGACACCATCGGCGCGATCGCCGGGGCGGTGGCCGGTTCGGTCGCGGGCCTCTCCGCGCTGCCCGCCGAGGCCGTACGCACCCTCCGCACCGTCAACTCCCTCGACCTGGAGTCTCTGACGGCCCGTCTGCTCACCTTCCGCTGATTCATCCGCCCTCACCAGGAGCGCGCGTCAGGCGCCGCCCTGGATCACGACACCGCCCGCCCTTCCGCACCGCACCCTGCAAGGAGGTTCCGTCATGGCCGTTTCGAAGACGAACGATCGCGTCGGTGCCATCGAGACCCGCGGGATCGAACCGGTCCCCGACAGTGAACGGCACGGCCACGCCGGCCAGATGTTCTGGACCTGGTTCGCCGCCAACATCAGCATCCTCGGACTGCCGCTCGGTGCCACCCTGGTGGCCTTCCGCGGCCTGGACATCTGGCAGTCGGTGCTCGTCGCCGTCCTCGGATCCTTCGGCTCCTTCGCCCTGGTGGGCGCCCTGAGCCTGGCGGGCAAGAAGGGCGGCGCCCCGGCTCTCACCCTGTCCCGCGCGGTCTTCGGGCAGCGGGGCAACGCGGGTCCGACCCTGATCACCTGGCTGAGCCGGGTCGGCTGGGAGACCATCTCCACGACCACCGCGGCCTACGCCCTGCTGGCCCTGCTCGACACGGCGTTCGGCATCCGGCGGAACACCCTGCTCACTCTCGTCTGCCTGCTGGTGTTCATCGCCTGCACCCTGCTGATCAGCGGCCTCGGCCATGCCACCATCATGTGGATCAACAAGTGGGCCACGGTCGTCTTCGGCGTCCTCAACCTCGTCGTGATGGGCTTCCTGATCTCGACCGTCGACTGGAGCAAGGTCCTCGACGCCCCGGCGGGGCCGGCCAGCGCGGTGGTCGCCGGTGTGGGGTTCATCGCCTCCGGCACGGGCATCGGCTGGGCCAACGCCGGTGCGGACTACGCCCGTTACCTGCCCCGCGCGATCCCCGGCCGGCGGCTCGTGGTGGCCTCGGCCTTCGGCGCGGGCATCCCGCTGGTGCTGCTGATCTCGCTCGGCTCGCTGCTCTCCGCGGGCGACCGGACGCTGGCCACCGCCTCGGACCCGGTCGCGGCGATCAACGCGATGCTGCCGTCCTGGATGGCGATCCCGTACCTTGTCGCGGCCTTCGGCGGACTGCTGATGTCGAACCACCTCTCCACGTACTCCGCGGGACTCACGATGATCACCCTCGGCCTGCGGGTGCCGCGCGCCTACGCCGTCGCCATCGACGTCGTCGTCATGTTCGCCGGCGGTATCTACTTCATGCTGATCGCCGACGACTTCTACGGCCCGTTCTCGACCTTCCTGACCCTGCTCGCCGTCCCCATCTCGGCCTGGATCGGGGTGGTCGCGGTGGACTCGCTGCGCGGCCGTACCTACGACGAGCAGGCCCTGATGGACACCACCCGCTCCAGCGCGTACTGGTACACGGGCGGCCTGCGCCTGCCCGCCGTGCTCGGCTGGGCCCTCGCCATCGTGGCCGGCCTGCTCTTCACCAAGGCGTCCACCAGTGCGGCCGACGTCTGGTTCGCGGGCCCGCTCTCCGACACCTGGTTCGGCGTCAACGGCCTCGGCTGGGCCATCTCGATGGCCGTCGCCGCCGGGGTGTACGCGCTCTTCGGCCGACGGGACACCCCGGTCCCCGACGGCGGCGGCGAACCCGCCTCCACGCGCCTCCAGGGAGCCGGGCGATGACCGGCAGGGTGGTCCTCGCCGGGAACGTGATCGCCGATCTGGTGATCGAGGTGCCCGCGCTGCCGGAACGCGGCGGCGACGTCATCGGCACCCGCACCGAGACGACCGCCGGCGGCGGCTTCAACATGCTGGTGGCGGCCCGCCGCCTGGGCACGGAGGCCGTCTACGCCGGTCTGCACGGCACCGGACCGCACGGCGACCTCGTCCGCTCGGCGCTGGCCGCCGAGGACATCGGGACGCTGCTGCCCGCCCGCACGGACCGGGACACCGGCTTCACGGTGGCCCTGGTCGACTCCGGCGGCGAGCGCACCTTCGTGACCAGCTTCGGGGCCGAAGCGACCCTGACCCCGGCCGACGCGGCCGCCGTCGCGGCACACTTGCGCCCCGGTGACCTTCTCCAGCTCTCCGGTTACGGGCTGGCCCTGCCGGGCAACGGCCCGCTGCTGTCCGGCCTCACCGCCGCGCTGCCCGCCGGGATCACCCTCTGTGTCGATCCGGGGCCGCTGGTCGCCGACATCCCCGAGGGCGTCCTCGGCCCTGTCCTCGCACGGACCGACTGGCTGAGCGCCAACGCCCGCGAGGCGCGCCTCATGACCGGGCACGAGGACCCCCGCTCCGCGGCGGCGGCTCTCCGGCGACGGCTGGCGCCTGGGGCCGGTGTACTCGTACGGGCCGACAAGGACGGCTGCTGGCTGGCCGCCCCCGGTCGGCCGCCCGCGCACGTACCGGGGTTCCCGGTCACGGCGGTCGACAGCAACGGCGCGGGCGATGCCCACGTCGGTGCGTTCCTCGCCCTGCTCGGCCAGGGGCTCGACCCGCTGACGGCGGCGCGCGGCGCCAACGCGGCGGCGGCCTACGCGGTGACCAGGCGCGGCCCGGCCACGGCGCCCGGCCGGACGGAGCTGGCCGCGTTCCTGGCGGGCGACCCTCTCGCCGAGACGATCACCGGCTCCGCGATCCGCTGAGACGCGCCGGTTCCGGACTCGCGGCGACCGCTCCACACCTGCATCCGAAGCCGTCGGCGGAGATCCTCAGGAGATGGGGTCGAGCAGTTCCTGGCGGTGTGCGGCGACCCAGGGCTCCAGCCACTCGCCGCACGCCGAGCCGCACGGCACCACGCGACCCGTCAGCGGCCATGAAGCCGTGCTCCGGGCACCGATTCCTCCGGGAGCTGACCCGAGTCTTCCTATGGGAGGGCCGGAACGTCCGACCCCGAGGACGGAGAACACCATGCGCAAGCTCATCGCGGGGGCATTCGTCACGCTTGACGGCGTGGTCCAGGATCCGGGCGGATTCAGCGAGATCAAACGCGGCGGCTGGGCACTGGACTACTTCGACGACACCTCGCGCCGGCGGGCCACCGACGCTCTCCTGGCGAGCGACACCTTTCTGCTGGGGCGGGCGACCTTTGAGATCATCGAGAAGGCCTGGTCGCGCAACACCGGGCCGTACGCGGAGGCGATGAACAGCATTCCCAAGCTCGTGGTGACGAGGACGCCGCGCGGCCCGTTGCCCTGGAACGCCACCGCCCTCACCGGCGAAGCCGCGCAGACGGTCGCCAAGCTCAAGCAGGAGCCCGGCGGCGACATCGTCATGTACGGCAGCTCCACGTTGATGCGAACTCTGCTCCAGCACAACCTGATCGACGAGCTGAACCTCGGCGTACACCCCGTTCTCGTCGGCGAGGGAAAGCGGCTCTTCGAGAGCGCGCTGCCGGGCTCGCTGCGGTTCGTGGCCGCGACACCGAGCGCGACAGGAGTCGTCACGCTCACCTACGCCCCGTAGTGTCGATCGGAATGGGAGATTTCGCGACGGACACGGAACCCTACCGGCGTGAGCTGCTGGCGCACTGCTATCGCATGCTCGGATCGGTGGACGACGCCGAGGACGTGGTCCAGGAGACCTACCTGCGTGCGTGGCGTTCGTACGAGGCGTTCCAGGGCAGGTCGTCGGTGCGCACCTGGCTCCACCGGATCGCCACCAACGCATGCCTGTCCGCGTTGTCGCACCGCAGTAGGCGTTTCCTGCCGTCGGGACTCGGCGGCCCTTCCGACGACCCCATGACGCCGCCGATACCCGCGGACTCGCAGTGGGTTCAGCCCGTTCCCGACTCGATGCTCGACCCGGCGGCGATCGTCACGGCGCGCGACAGCCTGCGGATCGCGCTGATCGCCACGCTCCAGGAGTTGCCGGGCCGCCAGCGGGCGGTGTTCATCCTGCGCGACGTCCTGGCGTGGCCGGCGTCGGACGTCGCGCAGGTGATGGGCAGCAGCACGGCAGCGGTCAAGAGCACGCTGCAGCGCGCGCGTGCGCGGCTGGCACAGGTGCCTCCCGACGTCGAGCAAACGGTCGAGCCCGGCGAGCTGAGCGCCGTCCTCGCCCACTACATCGCGGCGGTCGAGGAGGCCGACGGCGCGGCGCTCGAACAGGTGCTGCGTGTCGACGCCAGCGTCGAGGCGACGCCTTGGCGCACCTGGTTCTCCGGCCGCGCCACCTGCCTGCCCTATCTCGTGCGGCAGGTCCTGGGCTCGCCGGGCACCTGGCGGTTGCTGCCGACCGGCGCGAACGGCCAGCCCGCGGTGGTCGCCTACCACCGTGGTCAGGCCTACGGCGTCCTCCTGCTCACCGTGACCTCGGCGGGCATCGCGAGAATCAACGCGTTCGGGGATCCGGGACTTGTCAAGCGGTTCGGCTTTCCTGCGTCCGTGTGAGCGCGAGGACCCGCAGGCCATTCGTCCCTCCCGGAAGCTGCCGGCCCACGGCAGACATCCGGGAGGGAGGCGTCTGCCTGCCGGAACTCGGCCGGTCCACTGAACCTCGGATGGCTGACGTATCGTCACTTCTCGTTGCGGGAGAAGGAATTCCTTCAGGACCACTGGCGCAGCACACGTCCCACCAGATATCCCATGCCTCTGACAGCGTTGGCATCTCGTGTCAGATCTCGTGTCAGAGTGAAGGGATATCCCGTGCGACTGCACCCCCTGCGCGTCCTGTGCTGTTCCGCCGTCCTCGCCCTGTCGGCGCCTGCCCTGCTGCCGGGCACCGCCTCGGCGGCCGTCCCCGTCTCCTCGGTCTATCTGCAGAACTTCGTCACCGGCCTCGACGCGGCCGACAGCGGTGGCACCGTGGCGGCCCACAACCCCAAGGGCAACGAGGACCATCAGCAGTGGGCGGTCGTCGCGGTCGGCGGCGGCTACCAGCTCCAGAACGCCGACGAGTCCGGCACCTGCCTCGGACGCAGCGGCACCGCCGCGGTGACCGCCGCCTGCGGCGCGGACGGCACCACCTGGAGCATCACGGCCGGCGCCGACAGCACCTACACCGTCGCCGTCCCCAGCACCTCGCAGTACCTCACCGGCTCCGCCTCGGACTCCGGCGCCGTACAGCTCGGCTCCGCGGGCGACCTCGCCCGCTGGTACCTCACCCCGGTCTCCTACGCCACCACGGCGATGCCCTCCGCCGACACCCGCACCCTGGACCAGGCCACCTTCCTGACCGCGCACAACGCCTTCGCCAACGGCTCCGACGGCAACTTCGCCTCGTTCCCCGTCAACCTGTTCCCCAACCAGAACTACGGCATCAGCCGGCAGCTGTCCGACGGCGTCCGCGGTTTCATGCTCGACGACTACACGGTCTCCGGCCAGGCCGTGCTCTGCCACAACAGCTGCGACGGCGTCAGCAACCCCGTCCCGCTCGCCACCGACCTCCAGCGCATGGTCGACTTCCTCAGGGCGAACCCCGGCCAGTTCGCCACGGTCTTCCTGGAGGACTACGCCTCCTCCGACGTGCTGAAGTCGTCGCTGGCCTCGGTCAGCGGTCTCTCCGACGTGCTCTACCGGCCGGACCAGGAGGGCGTGGCCGCCAAGGGCTGGCCCACGATGGCCGATCTCGCCGCCCGCGGCAAGCAGCTGCTGATCTTCAGCGACCGGACCCGGGCGAGCGACACCGCCAACGGCTGGGCCACCCGTGACACCTTCGGCGTGATGTACCAGCGCGAATGGACCGTGGAGAACTACTGGTCCATGGGCGGCGGCATAGGCGACTCCGACTGGTCCTGCTACAGCCGCTGGGGCACCGACAGACCCCTCACCACCGACTCGGCGGCCTTCCACCCGCTCTTCGTCATGAACCACTTCCGGGACTACCCGATCGGCTCCACCGCCGCCACCGACAACGGCAAACTCCTCAACCGCGCCCAGAGCTTCTGCACCGCCGCCGCCCGCAAGAAGCCCAATTATCTCGCCGTGGACCGCTACGACACCGGTTCACCGACTCCGCTCACGACCGTGGGCTCCCTCAACACCTACATCCTCACACCGGGCCAGTGACCCAGCCGGTGTAGCAGCCAACGTTCTTCAACGCCGGGCAACACCCGTGCGACCAAGGGGTGTTGCAGGCAAACGCCTGGCCAACTCCTTCCGTGCGTTGGCCCGGAGTTCATCAGCCGCCCCTGATGCACCCCATCTCCCGGGGCCCACAGTGAACGGCGGCCCGTCCTCACGGCCGGGCCTGCCGTCACTCCCGCGAAGGTTCTCGCCCCCGAGGACCTGAGAATGGAGCATCCATGGCCGAGTTGACCCGTCGCAGACTCCTGGGCTCCGCAGCCGGCGCGCTCGGTGGCGCCGCGGCCCTCTCCCTGCTGCCGCCCAGCGTCCAGCAGGCCGTCGCCGCCGGACCGCCGAAGAACAGCTCCCTGCGCGACATCGAACACGTCGTCATGCTGATGCAGGAGAACCGCTCCTTCGACCACTACTTCGGCACTCTCTCCGGTGTCCGCGGCTTCGCCGACCCGCACGCGCTGAAGCTGGCCAACGGGCGGTCCGTCTTCTACCAGCCCGACGCCGTCAACCCCAAGGGCTACCTGCTGCCCTTCCACCTCGACACGCACACGTCGAGCGCCCAGGCCATCCCGTCGACCAGCCACGCCTGGTCCGTGCAGCACCAGGCCTGGAACAACGGCAAGATGGACCAGTGGCTGCCCGCCCACCGCAAGGCCGACGGCGTCAACGGCCCGTACGTGATGGGGTACTACACCCGCAAGGACATCCCCTTCCAGTTCGCCCTCGCGGAGACCTTCACCATCTGCGACAACTACTTCTGCTCCGTCTTCGGCCCCACCTGGCCCAACCGGCTGATGTGGATGACCGGGAGCATCGACCCGGGCGGCACCAAGGGCGGCCCGATCATCAGCAACGTCGCGCCCACTCCGTACCGCTGGACCACCTACGCGGAGCGCCTCCAGGCGGCCGGCGTGAGCTGGAAGGTGTACCAGGAGGAGGACGACTACGGCACGAACATGCTGGAGCAGTTCGCTACGTTCAAGAACGCCAAGCCCGGCTCCGATCTGTACGAGCGGGGCGTACGCCCGCAGCCGCACGGCACCTTCGAGGACGACGCCCGCAACGACCGCCTTCCGACGGTGTCGTGGATCTGCCCCACGAGTCACCAGTCGGAACACCCGAACTATCTCCCGGCCGCGGGCGCCGACTACGTGGCCTCCAAGATCGAGGCGATCGCCTCGAACCCCAAGGTGTGGCGCAAGACCGCGTTCATCCTCAACTACGACGAGAACGACGGCCTGTTCGACCACGTGGTCCCGCCGACCCCGCCCGCGGGCACCAAGGACGAGTTCATCCAGGGCCTGCCGATCGGCGGCGGCTTCCGGGTCCCCGCCATCGTCGTCTCCCCCTGGACGGTGGGCGGCTGGGTCGCCACCGAGGCCTTCGACCACACCTCCGCCCTGCAGTTCCTCGAACGGTTCACCGGTGTCGAGGAGCCGAACGTCAGCGACTGGCGCCGTGCGACCTTCGGTGACCTCACCTCGGCGTTCCGGTTCCGCGAGGCCCGTCCGCGCCCGCCCCGCCTCCCTCACAACACGGCCGAGCAGTTGGAGAAGGCGAAGGAAGAGGTCGCCACTCTCCCCAAGCCCACGCTCCCGCAGGCGCACCAGAGCTACCCGCACCAGGAGAAGGGCCACCGCCCCCACACCTGACCGCCACCGCACCCACCGCACCCCGCCGCCGGGGTGCCGGGCGAACGGGCCGTCGGTCCGGCGGCGCACGCCGGACCGAGTACGTCCTACGGCTTGGCGGCCGGCTCCAGCGCGCCCACGGCCGCGGCGGCCGCGGACGAGTCCTCGCCGTAGAAGATGTCGATGTCGACCTCTTCGCCACCCATCGTCAGCGTGTCCCACGCGCCGCTGAGGACGAGCATGCGCAGGGTGGCGGGCTGCAGGGTGCGCAGGCGCTCCAGGATCGCCTCGTCGTCCGGCATTCCCTCCAGCCGGAGGGACAGACGCGCGCGGATGGCCTGCATACGCTCCAGGAGCGTCTTGGTGTCCGCCTCACGGTCGGGCTCGTCGGGGATCCCGTCGATGCCGTGGCCGATGATGTCCTTGATGGCCCAGGTGACACCCTGGTCGTCGGTGGTGACCATCGCCTTCCAGGCCCGGCTCTTGTGCCGGTACTGGAGCATCGACATGGCCGCCTCGTGGCGCAGGAAGTCCGCGTCCCGGAACGGCCGCCCGTGCCACGCCCCGTTGAGGGACCGGGCCAGCGAGATCGCCGAAGCCAGACCGCTGTTCAGGCCACGGCCCGGCCAGAAGTGGATGGCGTTGGCGGCGTCGCCGAGCAGGAAGCCGTAGGTGCCCGGGGAGTTGGCGGTGGGAGGCAGCAACTCGGCCGAGAAGCGGGGGCGTTGCACCATGTCGAGACGGAAGCTGGTGACGGCGGTCAGGTCGTCGGACTCGACTCCGAACAGCAGCAGCCCCTCGCGCACCCGGCGCCACAGCGGTGAGCCCTTGACCAGGGCGGGCAGGAACAGCGTGCCGTGGGTCGCACACTGGAAGTCGCCATGCTCGTCGCGGTCCATCAGGCACGGCCGGGAGGCGATGCACTCCTCGAAGACACGGCGGACCGGGTCGAGTCCGATGACCTCCGCCGCCTCGGCGTCGGTCAGCCGCATGTTGAGGAAGCCCTCGCCGCGCAGCGAGTTGAGCAGGAAACGGTTCTGCGCGACGGTCAGCAGCACGGCCATGGGGTCGGTCAGGCCGGACTTCACCCGCAGGCCGAGGACGACGTCCTGCAGGTGGCGCCCGTCGAGGGAGTAGATCGACTCGTCGGCCTTGCCGAAGCGGGCGGCGAAGCGGTCCCGGGTGCGCGAGCGACCGCCGTCGCAGATCGCCAGCACATGCTGGGTGGCGAGCGCCTCCTGCTGTTCCTCCGCGGTGAACCGGGCGGGTATCAGCCGGATCCGGTCCCGCTTCTCGTTCGCCAGTTCCAGCAGCCGGTCCTCGATATAGGCGATGCGCATGTTGCGCGGGTGGTTGTCGCCGACCGAGTCCGGACCGGAGGGCCACATCTCGGTGAAGTGCTCCGGGTCGAAGAGGCGCTCCCGGACCTCCTCCGGCCAGGCGAGGTACTGGCGGCTCTGCACGGTCACCACCTGCAGACGCCGTACGTTGCCCTCGTCCGGGCCCTTCCAGACGACGTTACGGCCCTGTTTGCGCCACCTGCCGTCGTAGACGGTGATCTGCACCTGGGGGCCGAGGAAGTGCTCGAGGAGCAGGGCCAAGGACAGGCCGACCGGGCCGCCGCCGGCCACGGTGACACGCAGGACGGGCCCGCGTTCGCTCTCCTCCGGGCCGTGTGTCACGGATCGCGGGAGGGAGAGCGCCATCATCGTCTCCATGGCGTCCGCCACCTCGAAGCGGAACTCCTGGTCACCGAGGGAGATCTCGTCACCGGGCTGCAGCAGCCGGGACTCCACTTCCTCCCCGTTGACCAGGGTGCCGTTGCTGCTCTCCAGGTCACGCAGCACGTAACCCTTGTCCTCGTCGAAGACGATCTCCGCGTGGAAGCGGGAGACGCTGAGGCTGGAGATGACGACGGTGTTCTCCGAGTTACGCCCGAAGGTGACGCGGGTGTCCAGGACCGGGATGCGCTCCCCCGCCAGCAGACCTTCGAGTCCGACCAGCACCGGTGCCACGGCACTTCCTTCCACAAGCTTGTCATGTTGTTGAACCGGGACACCGATCATGCGCTACAGCGCGGTAGTTCCCAAAGGGGCGTGCGGCTCTGTCCGCCAACCCTGCCCCACGGGGGAGCATATACTTGCTTAGCCAAGTATTTCCAGTGCGCGCTTCGGTACAATCCCTGCCGATCTGACGGGAGTTCGTCGGTTTTCGGCCAGTGTGGAGGCCGCCGCGGGGAAGCCGTGAGCGGGCCGGGCGGATGCCGCCCGGCCCGCGTTTCCCTGTCGGCCCGCCAGACTCGGGATCAGTGGCCGTGGCCGTCGGAGCGCTTGCGGTGCAGGGTGAAGTTCTCGAAGACGGACAGTTCGCCGTTCGGCTTGTTCACGTTGTAGTACGTGACGTGCATCCGGGTGGTGTCGCCCGGATGCCTGCCGGGGTCGACGGTGAAGGCGGCGAAGCCGTAGGGGTGTTCGGTGTCCCGGACGCCGATCCAGACCGCCTCCTCCTTGGTGTAGGTGGAGGTGCGCTTGCCGTTGGAGCCGGGGGTCGCCGACACGGACGTGATCACCTTACCGGTGCCGTCCTTGAAGAAGCTCTGGTTGGTGGTGCCGGAGACACCGCCACCGCCGAGGATCATGTGCACGGTGCCGAGGCCGGTGTCGATGTCGTCGGTGGCCGTCGAGACCGGGTTGGGGGTCAGTGTCTCGGTTCCGCTGACGACTCCGCGGACGGCCAGGGAACGCTCGTAGTTGTGCTCGTGGCCGCACAGCACCAGGTCCACGCCGTACCGGTCGAAGAGGGGGCCGTACTTCTGGCGCAGGCCCAGGTCGGCGCCGTTCGCGTCCGTGGAGCTGACCATGACCTGGTGCATGGCGACGACCACCCAGTCGACGTCGCTCGACGACCGGGCCGCCTTCAGCTCCTTTTCCAGGAAGGAGAGCTGCCGTCCTCCGGAGTAGCCGTTGATGTAGACGTCGCCGCCGTCCTGGAGGCAGTTGTCGTCGTTCTGCAGCACGATCACCCGGACGGAGCCGGCCGTGAACGCGTAGTAGAGGCCGGCGAGTTCGGCGTCGGTCTCGGTGGACGGGAGGGAGAAGTAGGCCTGGTAGGCACCGAGCCCGATCGGACCGTTGGCCTTCTCGATCTCGTGGTTGCCGGCCGCCGGCATCCAGGGGCGGAAGCGGGCCGAACGGGTGTTGTTGGTGAAGAAGTTGTTCCAGGTACGCACCCGGTCGACGTCCAGGTTGGCGTAGCAGAGGTCGCCGTTGAGGAGGTGGAAGAGCGGGGCGACCTGCTCGATGCCGGTGACGATGTCCTTCGTCGCGGGAGTGGAGTTCGCGTCGAGCCCCACCGTGCCGTTGGCCGCCCAGGTCACCTGCGGGGCGGACTGGTCGCCGAAGCTGGTGAAGGTGACCGGCCGGCGTCCCTGCGGAGCCGTACGGAACGTCCCGCTGTCGGGGGTCGTCCCCTCGTGCGTGGCGAGGTACAGGTAGTCCGTGTCAGGGGTGAGCCCCTTCAGCGGGGCGTGGTGGACGTAGACGGTGCGGTTGGAGGTGCCGTCGACGTAGGTGACGGTCTGGGCCTTCTTGCTGGACCCGAAGCCGTGCTCCAGGGTGCCGTAGCGCACGACGGGCTTGGTCACCGGCCGGTCCGTGATCCACGACACCGTCATCTGGGTGCGCGGGTCGGCCCCGAAGGTCAGGTGCAGGCCCTGGACGGGGGGCGCGCCGGAGGAGTCCGCGGTGAGGTGGAAGGCCGGAGCGGCGTACGGTGCGGCCTGCGCCGCGCCCGCGCCGAGCAGCCCGGTGGCGGCTGCGCCCGCCCCCGCGGTCCCCAGCAGGCCCAGCGCGTGACGACGGCTGAACCCCTCCGAACCCTCCTCCGAACCCCCCGCAGGTCTGCCCTCTGTTGAGTCTGCCTGTGTGGTCATGACGCCCTCCCGACGTGCAGCTGAGCTGACAACGACCGCACCTTGACCCAGCCCAACTGCCGCCACATGAACACCACATGGCCACCTGGCCATCACACGTCAGGCATCAGGTCGCCAAGACCGACACATGCCCTCGCCTTTACCGGCAGCTGCCCTGGTCTTGACCAATCCGCCAATCCTGGATCCATCGGGTGAGACCCACATCACACACGGCTTCCCGTCACACATGGCCGGCCGCTCCGGTCATTGGTGTGTATCCGCTACACAGCAAGGAGATCATCGTGGAATCGCGTCTCGACTACTTCGGCCACCCGCTCGCGGGGAAGGTGCTGAGGCACATCAACTCGGCCGGCAAGGCCGTGTCGGACTCGACGCTGCCCGCATCGGTCCAGGAGCTGGTGAAGATCCGCGCCAGCCAGATCAACGGCTGCGGTTTCTGCACCGACATGCACACCAAGGACGCCGCGGTTGCCGGGGAGACCGCACAGCGCCTCAACCTGGTCGCCGTCTGGCGTGAGGCGACGGTGTTCACCGAGGCGGAGCGTGCCGCGCTGGAACTGGCGGAACAGGGCACCCGGATCGCCGACGCGGCCGGAGGCGTCTCCGACGAGGTGTGGGCGAACGCCGCCAAGCACTTCGACGAGGAACAGCTCGTCGCCCTGATCTCCCTGGTCGCCGTCATCAACGCCTACAACCGCATCAACGTCATCAATCAGCAGCCCGCCGGGGACTACCAGCCCGGCCAGTTCGGGTGACCGACGCCCGCCACCGGACCGGGGGGGGGGGGGGGGGGGTTGTGGGGGGGGGGGGGGGGGGGGGGGAGGCTGCTTTCATGGTTTTTCGTCAG
>NZ_JBVIKO010000020.1:0-4141 GCF_055580905.1 Streptomyces sp. NPDC031497 | reverse complement strand
TACCTCCCCCCCCCCCCCCCCCCCCCCCCCCCCCCCCCCCCCCCCCCCCCCCCCCACCCCCCCCCCCCCCCCCCCCGTTCCGCCGTCCCGTCAGTCCGTGGCGGGACGCGGGGCGCGCAGGTGGGCCCGCTCGGCCAGTTCGCCCTCGTCGACCAGCTCCAGCATGGGCTTGCCCGGTGCGCACATCATGGTGACGACGAACCGGGTCCGCGCATCCGTGAGGGCGTTGCCGTCCTGGTAGTGGATCACGTCACCGCCCGGCTCCCAGAACGTCCCGCCGGCCTCGACCACCCGCTCGGGCTCGCCCTCCAGCTCGAAGCGGACGGCGCCCTCGATGACGTACCCGAACGCGGGTCCCGAGTGGCGGTGCGGCGGGGTTCCCGGGTCTCCGGGTTCCCACTCGACATGAATGGTCATCGCCGAGGCCCCCTCGGGGACGGTGATCGGTGCGGCGTCCTGCAACACCGTCACCGCCGTCTTCCACCCCTCCGGACGGGTCTGCCCGCTCGGCCCGTGCGCTGCGTTCCTGTCCGACATGGTCTGGCACCTCCATGGATTCGCCGTCCCGCGACCGGCCTTCGCCACGGATGACCGGGTACACGGTGGATCTGTGACACGGCGGGACCGGTCTGTACCACTCCGTGCCGTTCTGTGCGGTGCCAGCTTGTAGCATGATGATCCAACTCTGGAGGACATCGATGCGCGGCGGCGAGAACGGGGACTCGGGCTCCCTCGACCAGGCGACGAAGGACTTCCTCGGGGCACGTCCCCAGCTCTTCGGTATCGCCTATCGGGTGGTCGGCAGTGCCGTGGAAGCGGAGGACATCGTCCAGGAGGCGTGGGTGCGGTGGCAGAACACCGAGCGTGCCGGCATCCGCGAACCGGCCGCGTTCCTGGCCACGATCACCACCCGGCTGGCGATCAACTTCACCCAGTCCGCCAGGGTGCGCCGGGAGTCGTACGTCGGCCCCTGGCTTCCCGAGCCCGTCAACACGAGCGTGGACCCGCAGCTGGGCGCGGAACGCTCGGAGGCCCTCGACCTGGCGGTTCTCCTCCTCCTGGAGAAGCTGAACCCCGTCGAGCGGGCCGCGTACGTGCTGCGGGAGGCGTTCGACTACACGTACGGGCGGATCGCGGACATCGTGGAGACGAGCGAGGCCAACGCACGCCAGCTGGTGAGCCGTGCCCGCAGGCGTCTGGCGGCGGAGCGCCGGGAACCGGTGGACTCCGCCGAGCACCGGCGTTTCCTGGAGGTGTTTCTCGCCGCGGCGCAGAACGGCAGTCTGTCGGTGCTCGAGGAGGTCCTCACCGAGGACGTGGTCAGCTACGCCGACGGCGGCGGTATCCGTGGGGCGTCCAGGATCCCGGTTCTCGGGCTCGCGCATGTCTCCCGGTACCTCGTCGCCTTCGCGCCGCGTTTCTGGCCCCGGGCGGAGGTTCGCTGGGTCGAGGCCAACGGCAGGCCGGCCGTCCTGATCTCGGCCGACGGGCACGCGGTGGCGCTGCTGTCCGTCGATGTGTCGGCACGCGGCATCGAACGCATCATGTGGGTGATGAACCCGGCCAAGCTGGCCCCCTACGTGGCTTCGCTGGACGGCTGAGCCCCTCGCCCGACAGGCCGCACCCCGACGCGGCGACGGATGATTTTCCTCGTTCTCCCGGACGGGCTGTCACAAGCGGAGGAGCTGCCCGGTCTCTTCTGATGCAGACACCAGAAAAACTCCGAGAGGAATTCCGTCATGAAGGTCGTCGTGATCGGTGGCACCGGGCTCATCGGCTCGAAACTGGTCGCCAGGCTCGGTGAGCACGGGCACGAGGCGGTCGCGGCCGCGCCCAGCACCGGCGTCAACACCCTCACCGGCGAGGGACTGGCCGAGGTCCTCCAGGGCGCCTCGGTCGTGGTCGACGTGTCCAATTCGCCCTCGTTCGAGGACCGGGCCGTCCTGGACTTCTTCCGCACCTCCACTGCCAACCTCCTCCAGGCGGAGGCCGACGCCGGCGTGCGGCACCATGTGGCACTGTCCGTGGTGGGCACCGACCGGCTCCAGGAGAGCGGGTACTTCCGGGCCAAGCAGGCCCAGGAGGATCTGATCAAGGCATCCGGCATCCCGTACTCCATCGTCCACGCGACCCAGTTCTTCGAGTTCGCGAAGGGGCTTGCCGACGGGGTCACCGAGGGCGACACCGTGCGCCTGCCGGACGCCAGGATCCAGCCCCTCGTCTCCGACGACGTGGCCGCGGCCGTGGCCCGCGCCACGGTCGGCGCGCCGGTCGACGGCGTGGTGGAGGTCGGCGGGCCGGAGGCGTTCCAGCTCGAGGAGTTCATCCGGACGGCGCTGGACGCGGCGGGCGACCCCCGCAAGGTCGTCACGGACCCGCAGGCACGGTACTGGGGTGCCGAGCTGCGGGAGGACACGCTCCTGCCCGGTCCGGACGCGAGCCTCGGCGAGGTCAGGTTCGCGGACTGGCTCGCGCGGCAGCGGTAGGTGTCGAAGGGCGGTGGCCCCCCGCCGGGAAGCGGGGGGCCGCCGGCCGGCTGCCGGGCGCGCTCACGAACTCCGGGTATGCCAGGCCCCGCACGCTTTCGCTCCGAACAGGCCCTGTCCGCCGCGGCTCACGACGCGCCGACCAGCACCACGGTGACGCACAGCGCCATCACCACGGTGATCAGGATCATCGCGGTCAGCGTCCCGCGCAGCCAGTGTCCGAAGCGGGCACGATGCCGCTGTTCCACCACGTCGATGCTCGCGGCGATGTGGTCCGTCACCATGCGGGCCACATGGGCCTGTTCCGCGAGATACCAGCGTTCGATGTCCGTCCTCTGGTCCGGTGTCAGCCCCGGCTCCCGCGCGGTGAAGTCCGCGACCCGCTGACGTGCCGCTCGCAGGTGGGCCTGCCGGTAGAGGAAGTCCTGGATGTCGGTCAGGCCGCGCGCGGCCTCCTCGTTCGTGTCCATGGTGTGCTCCCCAGGTGAGGCGGCGGCTGTCCGGCCGGTCACTGTGGTTCGGGCGCGGGGTACGCGCGTCAGCGCCGGGGAGGAGAGCAGCGCGCACGAACGGTCGGGCCGGAACGGGTCGGGCCGGCGATCTCGCGACCGCCGCGCGGAGAGCTGGAGCAGGCAACGTGAAAGACCAGCGTGGCAACATCCGCGTGAAGCCGCAAGGGCACCGGCACCACTGTGTGCTGGACGCCGCTCCGCGCGGCCCGAGAGCGGTCGGCACGGCCCGAGGGCGGTCGGCGCGGTCCTCCCCGAGAACTACGCCAATTGACGGAATCGGTTCCTGCGGCAGCCGTCTAGCTTTCTTCGCGTGGCCGCGACGGTCGGACACGCCGAGGGAGAAGCCATGAGTGCGGAATCGCGGAACGTCGTTCTCGTCCACGGAGGCTTCGTGGACGGATCCGGGTGGCAGGGGACCTACGACGTCCTCAAGCGGGACGGGTACAACGTCAGCATCGTCCAGAACCCGACGTTGTCGCTGGAGGGGGACGTCGCGGCGACGCGGATGGTCCTCGACGCACAGGACGGCCCGGTCGTCCTCGTGGGGCACTCCTACGGAGGTGCCGTGATCTCCGAGGCGGGCAGTCACCCGAAGGTCGCGGCGCTCGTCTACGTCGCCGCGTTCGCGCCCGACAAGGGCGAGTCGGTGAGCACGCTCATCGCCGACCCGCCGCCCGGCGCCCCCGTGCCGCCGATCCTGCCGCCCAGGGACGGCTTCCTGTTCCTGGACCGCGAGAAGTTCGCGGACTCCTTCGCCGGTGACGTGCCCGCCGAACTGGCGGCGTTCATGGCCGACTCGCAGGTCCCGTGGGGCCTCGACGCCCTCAACGGCGCCGTGTCGGAGCCGGCCTGGCGGGCGAAGCCCAGCTGGTACCTCGTCGCCACCGACGATCGTATGATCCCGCCGCCGGCGCAGCGGGCGATGTCGGAGCGGGCGGGCTCGACGGTCGTCGAGGTTCCCGGCAGCCACTCCGTGTACGTGTCACGGCCGGACGCGGTGGCCGACCTGATCAAGCAGGCCGCGGCCGGTCACTGACCCAGCGGCGGCCGGGGGGGGGGGGGGGGGGGGGGGGGGGGGGGGGGGGGGGGGGGGGGGGGGGGGGGGGGGGGGGGGGGGGGGGGGGGGGGGGGGGGGGGGGGGGG
>NZ_JBVIKO010000019.1:0-242607 GCF_055580905.1 Streptomyces sp. NPDC031497 | reverse complement strand
CCCGCGGAGCGGGATATGCAGCGCTGGCGCGCTGCATAGAGAACGGCTCCGCTGACGCTCCGCCAGATTCCCGCGCAAGCGCGTGAATCGAATTCCGCAAGCGGAATTCTGAGTGTGTGTCAATTCGCGCAAGCGCGAATTGACGGAATCCCGCAAGCGGGATTCCTGGGGCTGGCAGTAGGGGGTGGGTGCATCACGCGCGGGGCTGTGTAGGGCTTGGGATTCCCAGCTACTATCTCTGCAAGGGATGTGACGGACTGTCGGTCTGACGGGATGCCGGCCTGGTTGTAGTGACGGGTTCCGCTGCGCTCCACCCTGAACCCCTCCTCCACCGTCTACCTGTCCCGGCATGTTCACCTATCGCCCTGTCAGCATAGAGGACAGTCGACTGTTCGTGGGTGAGATCGAGTCACTGTTCCATCCTTGAGCGTGAAAGTGGTGTACGGGTGATGCATCACGAGTCTTGACTGTGTAGAGTCTGGAATCAGATGCTACATCCCTACCGCCGCGCACCTTGCGCCTGAATTCTATTTGCTATTACGCGCCGCATTCCGCGAAAAAGGAGAACACGGGGCATGGCCGTGAAGCTGCGTGATCACCAGATCGAGGCCGTTGCCGCCATTGTGCGGGGTCTTGATGTTCCGCCGGGCGGTATTCCCTGGAATGGTCTTCGCGGGCAGGTGCACGCGGCGTGCGGCACGGGGAAGACGATTATGGCTGCGGCGTCGGCGAAGCGGCTTGCACCCAGGAGCCGCGTACTCGTGTTGGTGCCGACGCTGGATCTGCTGGCGCAGACGGTGAAGGCGTGGCACGAGGTTGGGCACAAGGGGCCGACGGTTGCGGTGTGTTCGCTTCAGGACGATCCGCAGTTGTGGTCGTTGAAGGTGCGCTCCACGACGAACCCCATCCAGTTGGCGCTGTGGCACGGCTCCGGGCCGGTCACCATCTACGCGACATACGCGTCTTTGGGTGTTCTGGCGGAGGCGTTCGAGGGCGTCTACGGGCAGAAGCTTGATCCACTAGACCTCGCGGTAGTTGATGAAGCCCACAGAACAAGTGGCTCAATGGGTAAGGCGTGGGCAGACATCCACGACCAGAGCGTCATCCCGGCGTTGCGGCGGCTGTACCTGACGGCCACACCGCGGATCTGGGAAGAGCGGCTCAACCGCGAAGTCGGCGAAGGGGTTCGCGACCCGCTGCCGGGCGAGATGACGGCCTCCATGGACGACGAGAAGGTCTTCGGGCCTGTCCTGTACAAGCTCTCGCTCGCCTCGGCCGTCTCCCGGGGCCTGCTGGCGCGGTACCAGATCATCGTCCTGGAGCTGAAGGACCCCGTCGTCACCCCGGAGAAGCTGATGGGCGAGGAACGGCACACGGAAGAGGTGCGGGGGCAGCGGCTCGGGGCGCTGCAGGCCGCGTTGCTGCACACGATGGCGCAGCACGGCCTGTCGACGTGCATCACCTTCCACCACCGGACCATCGAGGCACAGGCGTACGCGGAAGGACTGGAGCGCGTCGCGGCCAAACTGCACGCCGACCAGCCCGAGACGTACCCCAAGCACATCTGGGCCGACTGGCTGTGCGGGGAGCACGTCCCCGAACGCCGGCGGGAGGTCCTCGGCTCGTTCGAGACTACGGCGCAGCGGGCCGTGCTCTCGAACTGCCGTGTCCTGGGCGAGGGGGTCGACATCCGCGCGGTGGATTCAGTTGCCCTCCTGGACCCCAAGGGAGCGCCGCACGACATCGTCCAGGCCATCGGGCGCGCTTTGCGGCAGAAGCCCGGGCAGGGCAAACTCGCCTCCCTGATCGTGCCCGTCTTCCTCCAGCCCGGAGAGCAGCCGGAGGACATGTTCACCTCCGGCTCCTACCGGCCCCTGGTGAAAGTCCTGGAAGGCCTGCGGGCCCACGATGAAGAGGCCGTGGAACTGCTCGCCATCCCGCAGGAGCCTCAGAAAGACGTCGCGCAACCGTCCGTGAACATCGGCGTCGCGCCCGAAGACGGCGAGGAAGAATCCCGGCTGCTGCTCCGTTTCGCCGCCCCCAGGGATCCGGTGATGGTCGCCGACTGGGTCTCCTTCAACGTGATCGACACCGAACGCCAGGACTGGGCCCGCGGCTGGGCGAAGCTGAAGACATACGTCGAGCGGACCGGGAACGCGAGGGTGCCCTACGGACACCGCGAGGGTGCGACACCGCTTGGGCAATGGGTCGCGGAGCAGCGGCGTGCTTACGCGGCTGGGCAGATGAGCGGACAGCGCGCGCGGCGGCTGGAGCAGCTCGGCATGGTGTGGTCGGTGGCCGATGAACGCTTCCAGGAAAACCTCGAAGCCGCCAAGGCCTACTACGACCAGCACTGGACACTCTGCGCCCCCCGCACCGCGACCATGCTGGACAAGCCGGTCGGGCAGTGGCTGTCCAACCTGCGCCGCACGGGTGCATTGGAGGGCCACCCCGGGTGGAAGACGGCGCTGGAAGCCGTGGACGAGGACTGGAACCCGGTGTGGCCGGCGGAATGGCAGCGGCACTACGCCGCGCTGCGCGAGCTGGTCGCCGACGAAGACGGCCAGGCGGAGGTCCTGCCCGGGTTCACGGTCCACGGCATGGACATCGGGAAGTGGCTGGCCCGGCAGCGCAAGCCCGAGGTCTGGCAGGCCCTGACGGACGGGCAGCGCGAACGCCTGGAGCAGCTCGGCATCGTGCCGCTGGCCCCGGCACCGGAGGCAGAGGTGCCCGCGAAGCCGTCCACGGCGCCCGTGAGCGCCTTCGAGCGGGGCGTAGCGGCCCTCGCGCAGTACAAGACCCGCACCGGCTCAGTGACCGTCCCACGAGGGCACGTAGAGCGACTGGAGGATGGGACAGAGGTCCGGCTAGGGGTGTTTTTGAGCAACAGCAAGAGCAGGCGCGGGAAGCTCACCGCTGACAAACTCGCCGCGCTCGCCACGCTGGGACTCGAATGGGCACGGTAGGGTTAAGGGGTGGGATAAGTTTGTGGTTAAGAAGTCTCGGGTTCTGACGTGAAGGTGCAGGGAAATGGCATCTGAGGAAGAGCTGTTCGCGTCCGTCGACGCTCTGCTGAACGAGGAGCCGCACCTGCCGCCTCCGGCGGAGCGTGCCCGGCTGCGTGAGGCCGCCGGTATCACCCAGGCCCGCCTGGCCACCGCGTTGAAGACCACGACCCAGTCGGTGAAGAACTGGGAGAACGGCCGCTCGGAGCCGAAGTCGCCGCGCCTGGACGCCTACCAGCGGCTGCTGAAGGGGTGGGCGGCGAAGTACCCCTCCCCCGGTACGGCCCCGGCAGTCTCGGTTGCCGCGACGGCGCCCGCGGCATCTACCGAACCGGCTGCGTCCGCGGTGGAGACGGCACACGCCCCGCAGGCTCCCGCCGTCCCGGCAGCGGGGCCGGTGCGTCCCGCCGCCCGGCCTGCCGCGGCGAAGGCGGCGCAGCCGGCGGCCGATCCGCGTTTCCCGCACGGTCCGCTCGCCGTGCTGGACGGTGAGGGGGCCGCGTACGGCGTCGGTGGGATCGTGCTCGACTGCCCGGCGACCAGCGTGGTGGAGCTGGTGGAGTGGACGCTCAAGGAATCCGGGCTCGGTGCGCCGCGCCTGCACCGCAACGGCAAGGACAGCGACCCGCTGATCGTGCTCACCGCGGCGGCCGCCGTGAAGCTCGGGCTGCCCGAGCGCCTGGAGGGCCACGAGCAGCGCCGCTCCCTGCGCCTTGCGGAGGATCATCCGGTGGTCAAGCAGGTGGTGAAAGCGAAGTGGCGGCTCACCCAGCGCGGGTTCGGTCCGTGGGCAAGGATCTACCGCAAAGTCCAGGGGCGTGAGCGGCAGTGCGTGCAGCTGGCGATCCTGTCGTGGGACGCCCTGGACGAGCGGTCCTGGCCCGGAGTTGCGGAGATGGAGCCGGCCGACATCGCCCGCGTCCTCGGCGTGTACGCCCAGCGGGTCATCACCCCGCGCGGCTCCACCGCCGTGTCCGGGCTGGAGCTGATGACGGCGCTGCGCCCGCCCACCCGCGCGGTACGCGACGAAGCCAGCGGGAACTGGGTGCCCGGCCTCAACCCGGGCTCGCTGGGCACGGAGCCAATGGACCCGGCGCCGCCGGAGGCCACCCCTGAGCACCCCGTCGTCGTGAACTCCGGCTGGACCGGCGGCTTTCTCAACGAGGAGGCGTACCAGTGGGTGCGCGACGTCAGCCTGCTGACGGATGAGGAGTGCACGCTGCCGTACGCGGTCGGCCTGGATCTGAACACCGCCTTCCTCGCCGCCGCGGCCCGCCTGGTCGTCGGCCTGAGCGCGCCCGACCACTTCCACGCCCCGGCCTTCACCCCGAAGATCCCCGGGAGCTGGCTGGTCGATCTGTCCCACGTCGAGGTGGACCCGCGTCTGCCCTCGCCGTTCACTCCGGACGGCACCCGGCCGGCGGGACCTGCCTGGTACCAGACGCACACCGTCGCCTACGCCCAGGAACTCGGCTACAACGTCCAGCCCCTCGAGGCGTACCTGCGCCGCGAGACCGGCGCGTACCTGGACCCGTGGCACGACCGGCTCAAGACCGCCTATGCCGACACCCTCGCCGACCTCGGCGTCACCAAGGACCTGGACGACCGGCAGTTCCTCGCCGCGATGGAGCGGCACAAGGACGTCGACCCCGCCCTGGCAGCCGTCCTCGCCGCCATCAAGGCGACCGTCAAGGGCGGCATCGGAAAACTGCGCGAGCGCCCGCAGGGCAAGAAGTACAAGGAGGGCGAGCGGTGGCCGGCCCTTCAGCGGCCGACCTGGCGCCCCGACATCCGCGCCGCCGTCATCGCCAAGGCCCGGGTCAACATGCACCGCAAACTGCGCAACATGGCCACGATGACGGGCCTGTATCCGCTCGCCGTGCTCTCCGACTGCGTCGTCTACCCCTCGCCGGGGGAGAGCCCGCTCGACTTCCTGCCGTACGCCGCCTCCGGCAAGCCCCAGCCCGGCGGGTTCCGCCTCGGGCCCACCCCGGGCCTGGCGAAGCTGGAGGGCGTCCAGTCGATGTTGTGGGCGGTCGACCTCATGGAGCAGGGTTACAACCCGGCCCGGCACATCAAGGGCGGCGACGCCGTCCTCGACGAAGGAGAGTAGGCCAGTGCCTGACACCGGTCCGCCGCACAGGACCTGGTTCCCGTCGGCCGGCACGGGCGGCCAGGACCCAACCGTCGAGAAGGGCTGAGCTGTGGCAGAGATCGAGGACGCCATCGAGCGGGCCGACCGGGAAGCGTTCACCCGTCAGCCGCCCAAGACGCTGAAGGGGCAGATCGGCTACCTGATCAGGCAGTTGGGCAGCGCGAAGGCCGTCGCGCAGGAGATCGGCGTCACCGCCGACTCCGTCAACCGCTACCGGCGCGGCGCCCGCAAGCACGCCCGCGCCGACGTCGCCGCGAAGATCGACGACGCCGTACGGCAGCGCTGGCAGCCCCTGGTGCGCAAGCGCCGACAGCGTCAGGCCGCCACCACAACCGGGATCACGGTGGAGACGAGGGCCCGGTTCGGGTACACCGCGCCGGTCGGGACGACCGACGACGGACGGTTCCGCCGCCTCACCGTCCACCTCCCCCCCACCTACGCGCAGCGCCTCTTCGACGCCCGCAACACAGGAGCCAGCGACCAGCAGATGCGCGGAATCATCGCCGAAGGACTCAAAGAGATCTACTTCCAGGACGGCGGCAGCCGCGCTTTGGGACTCTCCGACGTCACCCTCAACGACATCGACTACCTCGACCTCGACTACTGACCTGGCGCTGGCCGCAGGCCCGGCACCTGCTTGTTTGAGCTAAGGCACGATCGTTGTCACGTAGGCAGGCGTGCTGTCACCAGGGCCACCGGGGGGCGAGTGCTGAGCAGAGTTCTGGACCGCGGTGCAGTCTCAGCTGTCCACCCCGGCTTCCCACTTGCGTCGGCGCAGCATGTGGTCGCTGAAGAGGTGTCGGCTCTGTTCGAGCAGTTCACCCACCTCTGCGTCGCCGCGCCGCCCGTCAGGCGACGGATGCCAGCGCTGCACTGATTGCGCGGCCCAGGTGCGCAGCTTCATATCCGGGTCCTGGAACAGACCGACCGCCGCCCGTAGCGCCACGGTGCCGCCGCGCGCGTCGAGCAGCCGGAACGCGCCGACGCGGACGTGCCGCGGCCGATGGGTACTGGTGCGCTCCAATAGCCAGTCGGCGGGCAGTTCCTTGGCCGAGGGGAGCAGGGCGGCGGCGGTCTCGCGGACGACACCGGCGGCAGGGTCGTCGAGGAGCGGCCGCAACTGCTCCGCATCGGCGCAGTCCAGCGCCCGCAGCCCTGCCACCGCTCGCGCCCGCACCCCGGCCGCCGGGTGCACGAGCAGCAGCCGCAGCAGCCCGGCGTCCGCGCGGTTCCCGCACTCGGCCAGCCCGATGACCGCACCGGGCGGCAAATCGGGGTCGTCCGGTGTCGTGCACCGCTCCCGGTACCAAACCGCCGGGTCAACACCCTGCTGTCGTACGACATACCGGGCGCAGGCACGCACGAGCGCGGAACGGTCGCTGAGTGCCTGTGTCTGAACTGGTCATGACACGGCGAGCGCGGTGATGTGCTGGTTGGGGCTAGTCGATTTCTTGGGCACATGAGGCAGGAGAGGAGCGATTGGCTGGTACGCCACTCCTGTAGCCCGTGTTCCGCACCTACGGTTCGTTCTCTGCGTAAGGCAGTTCAGCTGATGGGCAGCCGGGCTGTACTGCGAAAAGGAGGATGTTTCATGCGGTTAAGAACCGTGGTATCTGCTCTTGCCATCAGTGCGGCGCTGGTCGCCACCAGCGCTCCGGCGGCGCTGGCGGACCCGTCGCCGAACACAGCACCGCCTGAAGTCACGGTCACGCTGCAAGACCCGGGCACTGCAGCAGACACGAGTTGTACGTTCAACGCGCTGAAGCCCAACCACAGTGGTTCCCGAATGACGGGTGTCGGTGGCATCAAAACCTGCTCCGGCGGGCCCGTGGCCTGCACCAGCGAGGTGGACCTTGAGTTCTACAACAACTTCTCTAACCAGTGGATGACAGCAGCGACCTCTCGTCAGTCCCTCTGTGCCCCGCCGCTGCGGTCGTCCACATCAGCGGCAACCTGCGTGAACCACCCCGGTGACCCGAACGTCGGTTGGCGCACCACTACGGTCGGCACCTTCGTGAGCTCGAGCGGCCAGGTGGGCGGAGCCACACCAGAGAGCCCCGTCCTGTACGTTCCCTGCGCGTAGCGGGAAAATGATGGGCCTACGGTGGGTCAGGCTGGCTCGCCGTAGACCTTTCACTTGCTGTGGGAAGGATCTGCTGTGACCGCGGAGCACGACTTGATGTGGCGTCGCTGCGTACACCTTGGTCGCGTCCTGCTTCCGTTGGTGGACCAGGAGCCATGGCGTCAGGAGCGTCGCCACGAGAACCTGCGGACCTGGGGGATCGACGTCGCGGAAGGCCAGCGGCTGATCGAGGTCTTTGTGGCCTTGGCGGCCCACGCCGTCTCGGTCGCTGCTTCCGTATCCGCTGCGGAACTTGACGCACTGTCTCTGCGTGTGGTGGCCGACGCGGCGACCAGCAAGCGCGACATCGAATTGCTGGCCGGGCTCCCCGACACCTCCGCCGACGGCCGTGGCGGACCGGCCGTCGGCCTCTTCCGCATGTACGCCTACAAGGGCGGGGAGTCCAGCCGTCGGCTCTTCCAGCTCAGCAGGGAAGTCCGCCACGCGCTGGTCACCCTCACCGAACGCCAGCCAACGCCATACCTTACGTGCGGGGACGTCTTCCGCCGGGCCACCGACGCCGGCCTACCGCAGTGATCACGGAGATCGGCTCGCTCTGGCGATGGGGCCGTCGTTCTGGTGCGACAGTGAGGCCGGTTCGAGGGCCTGGTGACCTCTTGGTGGGACTGCTGACCGTCAGTGCCGATGCGATCAGTCACGTTGGGCTTCGCGGGAGGCCGGCTGTCCGCTCCTGCGGGAGTTTCGGCGGGTGATGCGCCTGGTCATCAAGGTGATCGCAGCCCAGGTGATGAGCGATTCCGAGTGCTGGATGAGCCGTTCGTAGTCGCGCGCGTGCCGGCGGGCGTGCATGATCCAGGCGTGTGAGCGTTCGACGACCCAGCGCCGGGGCAGAACGACGAACCCGGGGACGTTCTTCGGGCGGCTGACGGTCTTGATCGTCAGGTTCAGGTAGGTCTTCGCCCAGGTCACGAGCTGTCCGGCATAGGCGGAGTCGGCCCAGACGATGGTGACTTCCGGGTGCATCAGCCGCAGCCTGAAGAAGACTTCCTTGGCCGCATTGCGGTCGGTCGTGTCGGCTGGAGTGACCATGACGAACAGCGGCAGGCCCTTGGTGTCCACGACCAGGTGCCGCTTGCGGCCGTTGATTTTCTTGCCGGCGTCGTAACCGCGGGATTCCTTGCCGACGGTGTCGGCGGCCTTGACCGACTGGGAGTCGATGACGGTGGCGACCGCTCCGGGCGCCTTGCCCATCTCGCGGCGGATGCGTTTGCGGAGCTGGTCACGGATCTGTCCGACGATGCCGGCGGCTGCCCAGCGGGCCATGAATCCGTAACACGTGCGCCAGGGCGGGAAGTCCTTGGGCAGGGCCCTCCACTTGCATCCGGTGTCGACGACGTAGCGGATCGCGTCGACGATCTCCCGGCGCGGGTGCTTCTCCGGACGGCCCCCGGCCCTCGTCGCGCAGGCCGGCGTCGGCAGCAACGGTTCGATCAGGCTCTACTCGTCGTCCCAGGTGTCGGAGGGGTAGCAGCGCCTGCGTGACACCGTGATCCCTCCATCCCGGACGGGGGCGGGCCGCCCCGCCGACTGGGCGGCCCCGCCGGTCATGCGTCGGTGAAGTCGGCGATGACGTCGAGGGTGGACTCGACCGAGTTGAGCTGGGTGTTGAGGTGTTTGATCCACCGCCCTTTGGGCTGGAGGACGGCGTGCGGGGCGACGGTGCCGGTGATGAAGCGGCGGATCTCGGTGAGCTTTCCGCGGATGACCGCGATCTCGTATGCCTGGAGCTCGGCCGGGTCGGCGCAGAACTTGTAGCCGTCCGGGCGGGTCCAGATCAGGGGCGGCCAGCCGCGTTCGGTGATGGTGTCGCGCAGGCAGGCCAGCCCGGAGCGGGTCTGGTGGGGCGACAGCTCGCTGGATCTGACCAGCTGGGGGAAGGTCAGACCGGCCGGGCGGGCCTCGAAGAGTACGAACCGGACGGTGTCGGCGTGTCGCTGGGCTGCGGGTGATCTGCGCTCGGAGGCGCGTGGCATCGCCTACTCGCCTTGCAGCAGGCGGGCCAGTTCGCCGTCGACGTCGACCTTGCCGGTGTCGACTGCGGTCTCGATCCAGTCCAGGGTTGCCCGAACCCGGGCGACGTTCTCGTGGATGATCGTGCGTTCGTCGTCGCCGAGCTGGCGGTCGCGCAGGCCAGGAACGACGCGGCCGGACGCCGCGACGAACGCGTGGCAGGCGGTGACCAGGTCCAGGAACTCCACCGACCGGTCGATGTTGCGGATCGCCGGGGCGACGGGGCTGGTGTCCTCGAAGTGCTCGCGGGCCTGCCGGCCCCGTTCGACCTGGGCCTGGTTGACCTGGTGGCGGGCGGTGTCGTCCGACATCGCCTTGAAGGCGACGTCCGGCCTGCGCAGCAGGCCGGTGGTCACTTCGGCGGCGACGTGCTCGTCACGGGTCAGTTCCTCGACGACCTTCACCTTGTCCGCCTTGGCGACGCGGGCGACGACTGCGGGGCGGCGCAGGAAGTCGGGGGCGACGGCGGCGGCGACCTGGTCCTCCCGGGTGAGTTCCTCCACCGCCCGGACCTTGTCCTCGTTCTTGACCTGCGCGACGACCGCCGGCCTGCGCAGCAAGTCACCGGTGACGGTGGCGGCGACCTCCTCGTCCCGGGCGAGGGTGTGGATCGCGCTGACCTTCTCCTGCGGAGTAACGGGCTTGGCGACCTGGCGTCCGACCCGCCGGTTCGCCTCGTCCGGCGTCCACCGGGACTTCCCCTCCGGCGGGGTGAGGACAGCGGCGAACCGTTCCTCGTCATCCGTGATGGACGCCAGGATCTGATGGACCGTGAACGACACCCCCGACACCCGCCGGTCCTTCGGCCACCTCGACGCGGTCCACCGGGCCTTGTCCACCATCGCGTAGGACAGCCCGATGTCCTCGGCCAGCCGGAACAGCGACTCCCTGACCGTGAACAGCGAGTCACCCCGCTCCTGACCGCCGGACTCGCGCATCGGCTCGACCTCCAGCGCGTAGTCGCCGACCGAGAACTGAATCCGGCTGGCGGTCTCCACCAGCTTGCGCAGTTCGGCCACGATCTGGGCGTACCGGTTCGCGCTGACGCTGCCGACCTTGTCGGCGTCGTTGATCTCTTCGGGCATGGCATCCACCACCCACCGCGAGCCCAGGGCACGACCCCTCGGCCGCGGCGAAACCCGTCCCGCTCACGTCCGAGAGTCAGACCGTAAATACGACGATCACAACGAACGACCGCAATTGACCGGGTTCTGACCGGAGTTGGGATTCGGATGCGTTCGCGATGCGGTCACGGTGACCGTTCGCCGAACACTTCCTTCCGGGCCCGCCAGGCCCTCGTCACGCACCGCCGCGAGCAGTAAACGGCGTTCGAACGGCGGTCCACCCCGGCCACCCACGTCGTCCCGCACTCGGGACACTCGGCCCGGCCGGCACCGCTCAACTCGGCGGCCACCCGCTTGCGCAACCGGCGGTCCCGGCGCCACTGCCTGGCGCGACAGGCCGCCGAGCAGTACACGGCAGCGGGCCGTGCATCCGGCCGCAGCCGTACACCGCAGCCTCCGCACATCCGCTTTCCGACCTCCCCGGCGTCCTCAGACACCTAGCCAGCCTAGGACCCAAAGTTACTCAAAACCGGGGATCGAAAACAGGCACTGACCACAGCCCCCGGCGCCCGAGGCAGTCGCCTTCCTCGGGTGCTTCGGCGTACGCACGGCGCAGCCAAACAGCGGTGAACATGCACTCGCGACGCGAGCGGTGCGCCGTCGATGACCACGAGGTCCCGTCCCGCGGCTCCGCATCCGGACTCGCCGCACGGGACGTGGACTCAGCCCCATCCCATGGCTGAAGACGAGGCATCCGCATGACTGCATTCGAACTCGCCGACAAGGTCGTACTCATCACCGGCGGACTCGGCAGCGCCACGGCCCGAACCCTCCTCTCCCGCGGCGCCCAGGTCGGCATCGTGGATCTGCGTCCGGACACGCCGGAGATCGCGGCCGGCATCTCGTCGTCCCACGTCGTCGGCTCTACCGCGGACGTCTGCGACCGCAGCGCGCTCGACGATGCCGTGGCCCACGTGTGTGAGCGGTTCGGGCGGGTTGACGTCGTGATCTCGAACGCCGGCCTCATGGGGCAGGGCTCCACACTTCCGTGCCACGCCCGCACCCGCGGTCGACAAGGTGCTGGCCGTGAACATCAACGGAGTCGTCAACACGGTCAGCGCGGCGATGGAGCAGATCATCGCCAACCAGGGCCAGGTCGTCCTGATCAGTTCCGTCTTCGCCTTCCTCAACGGTGTGGGGGCCATTCCCTACGCGATGAGCAAGTCCGCGGTCGAGCAGCTCGGGCGCGGACTGCGCGTGGAACTCGCCCGCCACGGCGCCTCCGCCACCACCGCCTACTTCTCTCTGATCCAGACGGACATGATCAGAAACGGCGTCGACGCGGATCCTGCGATCACTGAGATGCTAGCCAGGACATCGCCGCGGCCGCTGCTCAAGCGCCTGGAACTGGACCAGGCCGCCGAAGCCGTCGTGCAGGCCATCGAACACCGTTGACCCCGTGTGATCCGGCCGGCTCGCTGGCCCCGCTGTCCGTGCTGCGAGGAGTGATCAACCCGGCGATCGACGGGCGGCTGGCACAGGATCGCGTGCTGCACGCGATCCTCGGCAAGCTCGACGGGCGGTCAGGCCGCTGAGCAAGGTCGCAGCGGGCTGTCGGCACCGAAGCCGACCTGGCCCGCGATCTCGTCCGCCGGCAAGTCGGTGGTCTCCAGGAGGTGAGGAGCCCGGCCTACCCTCAGCTGATTCGGCCGGCGTCCCCCGCTCATGCCCACTCCTCGTGAAGCGGCGGGTGAAGGTGCCCAGGCTTCTCTGCCGTCACAGATTCATCCTGCCGCGTACACGCTACCGGCTACCGGCTACCGGCTACCGGCTACCGGCTACCGGGTGACCTTCCTGAGGTGGGTACGTGCGCGATGCCATCGCATCCGGACACACCCCAGGTTGGCCGCCTGATTCTGCCACCTGGCTCCGCCGCCCTGGCCGAGCCGGCCTGATCAGGAAAGGTGGCGCTTGAGGATCTTGCCGGTGGAGGTCAGGGGCAGTTCGTCGACGAACTGGACGATGCGCGGGTACTTGTACCCGGCGAGCCGTTCCTTCGCCCAGGCCACGAGCTCGTCCTCGGTCGTGCCGCTGCCTGCCTCGCGCACCACGACGGCCTTGATCTCCTCGCCGTGGGACTCGTGCGGTACGCCGATCACAGCGACCAGCGAGACCGAAGGGTGCTCCATGAGGACTTCCTCGATCTCACGCGGATAGACGTTGAAGCCACCCCTGATGATCATGTCCTTGGACCGGTCGACGATGTAGTAGAAGCCGTCCTCGTCCCTGCGGGCGAGGTCGCCGGAGCGGAACCAGCCCTCTTTGATCGCCTCGGCCGTCGCGCCGGGCCGCTTGTAGTAGCCCTTCATGACGTTGTGTCCCCGGATCGCGATCTCCCCGATCGCCTCGGGGCCACCCTCGGCATCCGACCAGTCATCGCGGATGAGCTTCATCTCCACGCCCGGAATGGGCACACCGATCGAACCGACGCGGGGCTCCTCGCCGAAACGGGAGAAGGACGCGATCGGCGAGGTCTCGGACAGCCCGTAGCCCTCGAGGATCGTCACACCGAAGCGGTCCTTGAACTGCTTGTGGATCTCGGCGGGCAGCGCCGCGCCACCGGCCACCGCCACGCGCAGGTTCGCCGCCAGGCGGGCGACGTCGACCGTCTCGTCGAGCGCCGCGAGCAGACCCCAGTACATCGTCGGAACGCCGGCGAAGAACGTCACGTCGTGGGCGAGCATGAGACGCAGGGCCGCCTGCGCCTCGAACCTCGGCTGCATCACGATCGTGCCGCCGAACGCGAAGGCGCCGTTCTGGACGACGGTCTGGCCGAAGGCGTGGAACAGCGGCAGCACACACAGGTAGGTGTCGGGGCGCCCGGGATCGGCGGCGAACAGGTCGCGGCCGACGAGCGCGTTGTCGTACACGTTGCGGTGGCGCAGCTCCGCGCCCTTGGGGTGGCCGGTCGTGCCGGAGGTGTAGAGGACCACCGCGGTGTCGTCCTCGTCGCGCTCGAGTGTCCGGAACGTCACGGGCTGCTCGGCGACGACCGCCTGATAGGACTCCGGTCTCCCGGCTCCTCCCCCGGCCGGGGCCGCGCCGCCGCTCTCGATCAGGAAGAACTCGGTGCAGCCCTCGGCCGCCCGGAACCCCTCCCACGCGGCCTGTCCGATCGGCAGCTCCGGCGTGCCCTCGAACGCGAAGTACGCCTTCGCGTCCGAGTCGGCGAGGTGGTAGGCGATCTCGCCAGACCGCAGCAGCACATTCAGCGGCACGACCGCGGCGCCGGCCTTGAGGATGCCGAAGTAGACGCTGGAGAAGTGGGGCACGTTGGGGCAGGACAGTGCGACCTTGTCGCCCGGCTTGATCCCGCGCGAGACGAGCAGGTTCGCGACACGGTTGGCGGCGGCGTCGAGGGCGGCGTACGTGATGCGGTCGTCACCGAAGACGATCGCGGTGCGCTCCGGGTGTCGGGACGCGGTGTCCGTCAGCAGTCGTGACACGTTGCGGCTCGGGCTGAGCATCATTGCTCTCCTGATTCTCCGGGGCGGTCGAGCCGGGCAACGGCCGAGACCGCCACGTGGGCCCATGGCCTGCCGTCCGATGGGCGGCGGATCGGCCGCAAAATCACCTGTCGACCGTAATATTACGTGCGTCAGACCATAGATTAGGATGGGATACGAGGCAATGGCCCGGCGGAGTTGAGGGAGGAAGCCTGTGGCGCGCTACGCCAAGGAGCACAAGCAGGTCACGCGGCAGCGGATCATCGAGCGGGCCGGCCACCGGTTCAAGCAGGACGGCATCGACGGCTCCGGCATCTCCACGCTGATGTCCGACGCCGGGCTCACCAACGGGGCCTTCTACGCCCACTTCGAGTCCAAGGACGACCTCGTCGCCCACGTCGTCGCCGAGCAGCTGCGCGCGCAGGTCAAGCAGTACGACACGCTGCGGCCCGGCCGCGAGGGACTCGAGGATTTCATTCGCTGGTATCTGTCGCCCGAGCACCGGGACAACCCCGGCGACGGATGCCCGTCCGCCGCCCTGCTCGACGAGATCGGCCGCTGCGGTGACGCGACCAAGGACGCCTACACCGACGGCGCCAAAGCCATCCTGGACGAGCTCGCCGCCCGTCTGGCGCCCGAGGATCCCCAGTCCGCCCGCAGTCAGGCCATCGGCCTCTACACCATGGCGGTGGGAACGCTGCAGCTCTCCCGCGCGCTCTCCGACCGGAAGTTCTCCGACGAGGTCCTCAAGCAGGGGATCGAGAACGCCCTCGCCTTCGCGCGATGACGGTCAGTACCGGCTGGGTGAGCACCTGACAAGGGCCGGGACGCCGGCGCCGTGCACCCGCGTTTGCGCGCTCAGCCCGAGTGGGTGGCCCCTGGGGCGACTGCGCTCTCGGCAGCGACACCGACGCGACGGTCCTCCGCTCGTACGGCGGCCGGCGTCGCGCGCGTTCGGCATGCGCCGTAGCGGCAGCGCGCTCCTGGGCCTGGCGCTCGGACGGGACGCCGACCACACCGGTCTGCGTGTCGCCATCCTGCACGACAACCGGCTCGGCGCCGTTTGGCCGAGAAGCGAGCAGGCCGGTTACGTCGAACAGGTGACAGAGCCGCCGCCCACCGGGCGTCACGGCTCTGACCCACGTCCTCGGCCCGTACGCAGACCGCATCGCGGCCCTACGGCCGGCCGAAGAACTCGAGAGCGGTCGGCACGAACTGCTCGTGGTACTGGAAGATGCCGCCGTGGCCGCCGTCGGGGTAGATCACCAGCTCGGCGTTGGGCAGTCGCCGGGCCAGGTCGTGCGAGTTCGACGTCGGAACCATCCTGTCGTCGTCGCCGTTGGCGACGAGCACGGGCTGCTGGATGCGGGAGAGATCCTGCGGCTGTGCCAGCCCCCAGCGGTGGATGGCCTTGAGCTGGGAGAAATAGGAGGTGAGGCGGATCGCCTTGTCGCGGTCCTTGGTGCGCTCTTTCAGGCGGGCCAGGAACTCCTTGCCGGCCCGAATCCCGTTCGGGGTGCGGGTGAAGAAAAGGAACTGCTTCACGTCCTGGAAGGTGAGCAGCGCCCGGACGGTGTCGAAGTGGGAGATCCGGGTGACGTTCTTGATGCCCTCGCCGCCGGCCGGACCGGTGCCGGCGAGGATCAGCCTGCGGATGAGCTGCGGTTCGGTCTGGGCGATCACCTGGGCGATCATGGCGCCCATCGAGAAGCTGAGGACGTCCACCTGCTCGAAGCCCAGCGCCCGGATGAAGGTGACGGAGTCCCTGGCCATCTCCTCGATGGTCTTCGGCGTCTTGCCGGTGGACGCACCCACGCCCCTGAGGTCGAACGTGATCACCCGGTGCTTGGCGGCGATGCCGTCCACGACCCGGGGGTCCCAGTTGTCGAGGACCGCAGCGAGGTGGGTGATGAAGATGACCGGCATGCCGGTCCGGGGGCCGAGGTCGCGGTAGGCGAAGGTCACTCCGTCGGCGGTGACGGTGCGGGTCTGCGCGTTCTTGTACGACGTCACCACGTCGCCCTGTGTTTCGCGTGCATTCACGGTCGTGCCCTTCGATGTGTGGGTTACCGCCACCGTGCGCGAATTTCTGCTTCCTCGAAGGTGGGCGCAAAGCGGTTCCCGGTCTCCCGGCTGCGGCTGCAGTCCGGGGTCGGCGGTCAGAGGAGGCCCAGGAAGCGGGAAACCCCTTGGATCAGGTCTCTGAACAACCCGTCGACTATTGAAGTATGACCATAATTCCATCAGGGTGCAAGTGGCGAGCCGAACGAGATGCGCAACGGTGGAACCACAGGTTCCGCCGAGCGTAGTGGTGTACAGCACAGTGCACCACCAGGTCAGAAGCGGCTCACCTGTGCCGACGGCACGGGACGCTGGTCGTGACCGGCGAGTCGTGGCCGCCCGGCCCCCGACCGCCCGCAGACAGCCCGACAATCTGTACGACAGTCAGGACGTCGATGCCCGGAGTGAGGACGACGCCTGGCTGTGTCCCGGATTTCAGGACGAGGACTGGGCCAAAGTGCGCACCGTGGACCACGACGACGCCCGCCTCAGCCCCGAACCCCCCGCCACCGCTGCGACGCAACTCCCACCTGCGCCCGCAGCGGACCTGGCGCAGCGCTTGCGGCGCTCGTCGGCAACACCGCCGGCCCGACCGGGGAAGGCCGCTCCATGGCGACGCTGGAGCTCATGGGACGTCAGATCGCACTCCTCGACGCCCTTTGGAAGCTCGACCGGCCCTTCGTCGTCCTAATCCATGGCAAGCCCTCGATCCTGCCCGCCCGGGCACTCGGCGCGGACGCCATCGTCCAGGCCTTCACCCAGGGGGTGCAGGCGGTCGGGCGATCGCCGAGCTCTTGCTCGGGCGCATCGAGCCGAGCGGGCGGCTTCCGCTCTACTGCCAGCCAGGTCCTGGGGCAGCACGGCTACAGGTGCGCCGATCTGACACAGGATCCGCTGTTCGCCCGGCGAGGGCCTCAGCTGCACGGCGGTGCAAGACTCGGACCCGACGATCCAGAATCGGTTGTCACGTCCACGGGGAGGCTGCGGGCCACGGTGACACTGACCAGGACGGGCCGCCGTCCGGCACGGGAGACTGTGCAGGCGTATGCCCGCGACCGCGTCACGAGCGTGACCGACCGCTCGCGAAGTGAAGGCCTTCACCCAGGTCGGCGTCGAGCCGGACGAACGGGTCGAGGTGATGATCCTCTTTCTCGCCGGTGACTGCACCGTCGTCGTCGCTCGGGACGCCGCGTCGTGGGACCGGGTGAGTTCGATCTCCCGGTCCCAAGCAGCTCACGCATCGAGGACCTCCGCGCCGCCGACTTCACACAAAATTGCGTGCCGCCGAAAGTCCCGGTCGCCGACCACCGCCGGCGACGGGAGCAGACCCGCGGACCCCTGTCCGCAGGACAGGCACGAGGTGACGGCAGGCGGAAGACCAGTAAGGCGTGCCCTGTCGTGTCGGGGAGCGCTCAAGAGGTCACGTCGCCGGTACGCACCGACTGCCCAGGCTCGACGGTGATGACGGTCAGCAGACGTGCAGGCGCCGCCTCACAGCCGAGAGGCGGCGCTTGCACGATGGCTGACCGGCCGTCGCCCGGGGTTCGGGATCGGCAGCGCGGTCGGCGTCTTCAGGCGGCGAGGAAGTCGGCCACCTGCTTGGTGAAGGCCTTGGCGTGCTGGAAGAGGAAGGCGTGGCCGGCGTCGCCGTAGAGGAGGAGGGTGGCGTCGGCCAGGTGCTGGACGGCGACGTAGGACGCGTGGGCGGGGACCATCACGTCGTGCAGGCCGTTGGCGTAAAGGACGGGGTGCTTGATGGACTCCAGTTCGTCCCGTACCTCGTCGAAGGGGGCTGCCAGGAGCTGGCCGATCGCGGCGAGCATGCCCTGCGCCGCCGTCTCGGAGACCGCAGGGCCGCCGGCGGCGAGCCGGGTCGCGACGTGGGCGAAGTGCTCGTGACCTGAGGCGCGGGCCGCTTCCGTCTCCGGGTAGAACAGGAACAGCGTGTCCTCCAGGTCGGCGTCGGGCTTGGCCATGATGCCCAGGACCTTCTCGCTCGCCTCCGGCGCACCGGGCACCCAGCCGGTCGGGCCGCTGCCCGCCACGATGATCTTGCGCACCAGTTCCGGGCGACGCGCGGCCAGGCGCTGGGCCACGAAACCCCCCAGGGACCAGCCGAGCACGTCGGCCCGCGCGAGGCCGAGGGCCTCGATGAACTCGGCGGCGCCCTCGGCGAATCCGTCGAGGGAGTCGCGCGGCTCGCCGGTGGTGTAGCCGACGCCGACGTTGTCGAACACGATCACGTCGTGGTCGGCGGCCAGGTAGTCCAGGAACTCCGGGTCCCACCAGTCGACGGTCGCCCGGAAACGCTGCAGCAGGACCAGCGGGACACCGCCCTGCGGACCCATGCGCCGGTAGGTGAAGGTCGCGGAGGGCCCCTCCACGGTGAGGTTCTCGGCCTTGTCTGCCAGATAGGTGCTCATGACGTCCTTCTCTTGTGGGCGGGTGCCCGGCATGTCTCGCGGGTCTGCTCACGCAGCACACCAAGACATGCCGGGTCTGCGGGGTCGCTGCCCTCGGCCGGCGCCCCATGCGGCGAGCCAGGGCTGTGGATCAGGCCGACGGCCTGCTCGGATCACTCGGTCACCGGCTCGCTCCGATCACCCCGGAATCCACCGCGCCGAGCCGCAGGACAATTAAATTACGTTCATAATACTAAGCAGGGGCGACTCGGGCACGCAAGGGGGTTCCCGAGGTGAGCGGAGCCCGCAGCCCCGCCGCGGAACCGCCTGCGGGCCGGCGGCGCAAGCGGTCCGGCGCGGCGGGGGCCGAGGGGCGACGGCCCCGCACCGGCCGCGAAGGCACCGGAATCCGGAGTCATTGAATTACGTTCACAATACAATACATTGGAGGAGCCGACGGAGGGCGAGCGGCCCACCCGGCGTGCAGAGGAGTGTGCGGTGCGATACAGGAAAGAGCACAAGCAGGCCACCAGGCGGAGGATCATCGAGACGGCGGGCCGCCGCTTCAAGGAGGACGGCATCGACGGCTCGGGCATCACGGCGCTCATGAAGGACGCCGGGCTGACCAACGGCGCCTTCTACACCCACTTCACGTCCAAGGACGACCTGGTGGCCACCACGATCGCCGACCAGCTGCAGGCCCAGAACGCGAGCATCGTCGCGCACGCACAACCGGGCCGCGCCGGCCTCGAACAGATCGTGCGCTGGTACCTGTCCCCCTGGCACCGTGACAACCGCGACGTCGGCTGCCCCTCCGCCGCTCTGCTCGACGAGATAGGGCGCTGCACACACCCGACCAAGCAGGCCTACACCCAGGGCGTACTGGTGATCGCCGACGGCATCGCCGCCCGCCTGGCGCCGGGCGACCCGCTCTCGGTCCGCCCCATGGCACTCAGCTCCTACGCCATGATGGCCGGCACACTCCAGCTCTCGCGGGCCCTCGCCGACCCGCAGCTCGCCGACCAAGTCCTCGACCAGGGCATCCACAACGCCCTCGCGCTCCTGGGCATCGAACACGAAGGGGACACCAGGACGGCGCACTGACCGGCGTACACACAGACACTGCGGAGCGCGCACCGCACCGCCCGCGCCGCGCCCCCCTACGGGAAGAGGCGTCCACTCGACACCCGGAGCCTGCACGCGGACCCGTCCACCCTCTACGCCCAGGCGCGACGTCGCGGGCGTCGTCTGCCACAAGGACCAGCCGGCCGGTCCGGGTTTCGTGGACTCGCCCAGGTGCCGCATCAGCTCGTCGTACAGGTCGTTCACGCTCACCCCGGCGCCCCGGGGTTCGCCGCCGACCGCGAGGGTGCGACCATGACCGTCAGTGCAGGGAGTCGACATAGCGCTGCCTAACGAGGCCGCACAGTTCCCGGGGAACCAGGAAAACGACGCACACCACCCGACCCGCACGTGTCACGGCTGCCGCCGGATTCCGCCTGCCACTTCTCCAGAGCACACCGCGACCTCGTCAGCGACGACCGCATCGCACACGACGTCTTCGGCGCCGCAGCCAACCGGATCGCGACCCGAGCCAAGGCCGTGGCCAGGTCGTAGATCTCGTACTCCTGCCGGGCCCTCCTGTTCGGGGAACCTCGACCTGTCGGCATTTCGGTGCGCCACACCCGTACGGACACCCCTTCCCGCAGGGGCCTGAAGCCGCAACGGTCACAGAGCCCGGACGCGTCTGATCAATCGCCTGCCGGTGACGCTGTACGCATGGCCGTCAGAGCAAGGGCATGAGGACGGCGTCGACGATCGCCGCGATGTCGTCGTCGCCGACCTGCCGGTCGCGGACAAGCCCCCAGTGGAGCAGGAGAGCGAGGGCGGCGGAGACCGCGATCGAGTGGCCTCCTGACCGATCGGCCTCCAGGCCGTCGAGGGCGTGCTGGCGCACGCGGTGGAGCGCGGCGATCTGCCCCGCGCCAGACATCTACGGCGTTGAGCTTCTCAAATGCCTCCGAGAACCCCCGCCCCGGATCGCCCCGCGCCAAAGGATCAGGGCCCTCGGAAGCTCGAGGGCGCGAAGCCGTCCGATCCCCGACGGGCCCTGTTGCCGCTGCGGCGAGCATCCCCCTACATGTTGATCATGTGGCCGGCGAGGCCGTGGACGGCTTCCTTGACCGCTTCACCGAGGGTGGGGTGGGCATGGACGTTGCGGGCGACCTCGTGGACCGTGAGGTCCCACTGCTGGGCCAGGGTCAGCTCGGGCAGGAGTTCGGTGACGTCGGGTCCGATGAGGTGACCGCCGAGGAGCTCGCCGTACTTGGCGTCGCTGATCAGCTTCACGAACCCGCTCGCGTCGCCCAGGCCATGCGCCTTGGCGTTCGCGGTGAACGGGAACTTGGCGACCTGGACGTCGAAGCCCTTCTCCCGCGCCTGCGCCTCGGTGTAGCCGAAGCTGGCGATCTGCGGCTGGCAGAAGGTGGATCGCGGGATCATCACGTAGTCGAGCTCCATGGTCTCCGCGTCCGCGATCGTCTCGGCGGCGACCACTCCCATCGCCTCGGCGGCATGCGCGAGCATCAGCTTCGCGGTGACGTCGCCGATGGCGTAGATATGCGGAACCGAGGTGCGGCAACGGCCGTCGACATCGATCGCGCCGCGCTCGGTGACCCGCACGCCGGTGTTCTCCAGGCCGTAGCCGGTAACGTTCGGCGCGAAGCCGATCGCCTGCAACACCTTGTCCGCCTCCAGGACCTGCTGCGCGCCGTCCTTGCCGGTGACCGTGACCCGGACCTGCGCGCCCGACTCGTCGATCGACTCGACACGCGTCGAGGTCAACACCTGGATCCCCAACTTCCGGTACTGCTTGGCGAGTTCAGCAGAGACCTCGACGTCCTCCAGCGGGGCGATCCGGTCCAGGAACTCCACGATCGTGACCTGCACACCGTAGTTGTGCAGGACATACGCGAACTCGACGCCGATCGCGCCGGCACCGGCGATCACGATCGACTGTGGCAGGTCCTCGGCGAGGATCTGCTCCTCGAACGTCACCACGCGCGACGTGCGGCGGGTGCCGGGCAGCAGTTTGGGGCTCGCCCCGGCGGCAATGATGCAGTGATCGAAGCCGATGGTGCGGGTGTTGCCGTCGTAGTCGGCCACCTGGAGCGTGTGCGGGTCGAGGAACGTGCCGCGGCCGCTGATCTCCGTGATCTTGTTCTTCTTCATCAGGTAGTGGACGCCCTTGACCCGGCCGTCCGCGACCTTCCGGCTGCGGCGGAAGGCCTCCCCGTAGTCGAAGGAGACCTCACCCTCGACCTTGATGCCGAAGGTCTTCGCCTCGCGGGTGAAGATGTGTGCGAGCTCGGCGTTGCGCAGCAGGGCCTTGGTGGGGATACAGCCCACGTTCAGGCAGACGCCGCCCCAGTACTTCTCCTCGACGACCGCGACGCTCTTGCCCAGTTGGGCGGCCCGGATGGCGGCTACGTATCCGCCGGGGCCCGCGCCGAGTACGACGACGTCGAAGCGCTCACCCTGCTCGTCCATGGACGGCTTCCTTTCCGCTGGGACGGGCCGCCCCCACGAGGGCGGACGCACTCCCGATCGAACGATCTGTTCATCAACACGCCGGCGGCGGCATCCGCCACCTCCCGCAGCGGGGAAACGGTGGAGGCGACCGTATGGTCCGCAATCTCGGCAGCGGCTTCCCGACGGCAGCTTCAGCGTCGCGGCGCGGTGATCTATGCCCGCTCAGTCCTCATCGGCGGCGGGCCGACGCCTCGTTGACTTCGTGTACTCCGGCCTCGGCGGCACCGAGCCTGAGGGTGTCGAGGCCGAAGGTGGCGACCGGGCCGTGCGCACCGGGCTTGAGGACGGCATCCGGCTGTGCCGCGCGGGCGGCGCCCCACGCCAGGAGGGATCCCGTCATCTATTCGGTTCGCGGCGAAGGGTGACAGCAGGCCAGGGTCGCCATGGCCGACCGGTCATCACCTGGCCGACCATGGAGCGAAGCAACCCCGACGTGGCCGGGCTACGCCGCTGTCAGAGGCAGCGGGGCGAACACGTGGTGTTCCCAGATGCGGCGGGCGGCCTCTTCCGGGTACCTGGTGACCGTCGGTTCGGCGTCGAGGAGTTGGACGAGGCGGCGCTCGGCGTCGTACGCGGGCCAGCCCGGGTCGCCCGTGGTGGCGAAGGCGGTCCAGGCGGAGCGGAAACGGGCGGAGAGCGCCTCGGTCTCGGGCGAGGGCACGGGCCCGGTCAGCATGGCGCCGAGGCCGCCGTACACACCGAAGGTCAGGGGTACGTCGAGTCCGTGACAGGCGCCCAGAATGCCGCCGTTGGCGGGTGCGGCCCAGGTCAGCTCGTACACGTGCGCCCGGCCGCCGCCCGCCATCTGCGCCTCCGCCAGGTGAAGGGAGGGCATGCGGAACAGCCAGTCGGACTGGACCAGTTCGAACAGGTACTCCGACGGGGCGTCCGGGAACGCTGCACGATAGGTCTTTTCGCCGTCGGGTGCCGGTCCGAACAGGCCCAGCGCCATCGAGGCCAGGGCCTCGTCCACCTGTCCGAGCAGCCCGCCGAGCATGAGGAAGAGACGGTACTCGTCCCGGTTGTGCCCGGCGATCAGCTCCACGTCCCGCGCGGCGCCGCTCACGAGTGCCTGCCACGGGGTGGCGGGCAGGACATCGCCGTCGACGACGGGCGAGAAGGGGGTCGGGGTCAGAGCGACCGGGCCCCAGCGGTCGACGTACCCGCGCATCCCGGCCGTCAGTGCGGCTCCTGCCTCGGGCAGCTTGCGCGGGTCCACACCGGACAGATCTGCGACCGTCGGGCGCAGCCCCAGCCCGCCGGCCAGGGCTTCGGCGATGTCACCGGCCAGCGCTGCGGAGAAGAACGTACCCGGCACACTCTGGGCGATGGCCCGCCGGAACAGACCCCGCGCTCGCGGCATGGCCATCAGCGCGGCGATGGACCCGGCGCCCGCTGACTCGCCGAAGACGGTGACCTGGTCGGGATCGCCGCCGAAGGCGCTGATGTTCTCGCGCACCCACTCCAGGGCAGCGACCTGGTCGAGCAGTCCGCGGTTCGCGGGTGCGCCGTCGATCAGGGCGAACCCCTCGATCCCGACTCGGTAGTTGAGGGTGACCACGATCAGGTCACCGTCGCGGGAGAGCCGACTGCCGTCGTAGGCCGGGTCGTCGGCGGAGCCGAACTTGTAGGCGCCACCGTAGATCCACACCATCACCGGCCGGCGTGCGGCCGGGTCCGTCTCCGGCGTCCAGACGTTGACCGTCAGCCAGTCGTCACCTGCCCGAAGGCCGGCGGGGAGTTCCGCCTCGGGGCCCATCGGCTCCTGCGGGGGCGGCGGTCCGAACGCGAACGCCTCACGCACTCCGTCCCAGCGGTCCACCGGTCGCGGCGCCGTGAAACGCGCTGCACCCACCGGGGGCTGGGCGAACGGGATGCCCCGAAAGACCTCCAGGCCACCCTCGCGGCGACCGCGCACCGCGCCCGCCGCCGTCCTGACCTCAGGAAACTCGCTACTGCTCATCATGACTCCTCAAAGGACCGGCTGCCGGGCAGACGGTCCACGCACGGGATGCAAGTGGGGTGACCGAGACGGAGTACCGGCGGTCCCATTGACACCGGCCGACCGTCGTCCGAGACTCATGCTCGCCTTGAGGTGAACCATGTTTCACTAGGCGAACCGACTTGTCGACAGACTCACGCTTCGAGGCCCCCACATCCTCCAAGGACGCGGATGCTCTCTTTCCCCCTCGTCCGCCGCGTCGGCTCCCTCCCGCACGTTCCGCAAGGTGTTCCCTGTGCTGGCCCTGTGCTGGCTGGCCGTGATCTTCGACTGGCATGGACATCAACCTCTACGGCGCCGTGATGCCCCACATGCTCGACAACGCGGGACTCGGCCTGACCCAGGCGAGTGCGGGCGGGCACCATGGGCAGTTGGACGACGTTCGGCATGCTCGCGGATGCGCTCACTGCGGCTCGGCGATCTGCGCCACGGCGGGAGGGGTCGGACTGATCGGGTGCAGCCGGTTCATCGCCGGCCTCGGGCTGGGCGGGCTCATGCCGCTGTGCCTGGCCATGGTCATGGAGTTCGCACTGCCGCGCAGAGCCGCCCTCACCACGGGCCTGCTCATGACCTCGTACCACGCCGGCGGCATGGCGGCGACGGACCCTGGCCCCGGCCGCGGGCTGGCACTGGGTCTTCTGGGCAGGCGTGCCGCCGGCCGTGATCGCCGTGCCTCTGCTGCTCACACTGCTGCCGGAAGCGCCCGGCGTGCTGCTGGCACGGGGTGAGCGGGACAGGGCCCACGCGGTCGCGGACCGCTACGGCCTGCCCCGGCCCACCGTCGTCGCCGCACCGACCGCCGGAGCCAGGGGCCACCTGGCCGCGGTGCGGGCACTGTTCCACCCCGACGCGCGCTGGGCGACTCCGCTGCTCTGGCTCGCCTCCTTCTGTCCGGCGGCCCATGCGGTCGGCCAGGGTTCGAGGACGAGGAGGAAGCTGACTGAGGAGTTCACGCCGTAGCCGGAGGCCCACATCATCTGCGGCAGCCCGGTGCTCACGCCGTACACCAACAGCAGACCGCGGAATGCCGGCGCGACGATGCGGCACCTCGCCGCGAAGAACGTGATGTCCCTCCGGTATTCGTCGGTTTCCTCAGCGGCAGTCTCGGCATGGGCGCAAGCATCGGCCTGTGCGCAGGAAGCTCTTACGGCATCGCCGTCCTCCCCGAGACCTCGCACAGTGAACCCGACATCCCAAGCGCTGACCACTCTGTTCAACTCCCGACTTCGCACACATCCGTTCGCCGCTCTTGATCGTGGGTGCTCTCCAAGGAGATCGCCGATGCGCTCATGGACGGAAACTCGCGCTAAACAGCCCTTGCGTCAGCCAGGAATGGCCGCAGGTGCGCCAGCAGCGCTGTCGGCTGCTCCTCCGGGATGAAATGGCCGCACTCCGGGATCTCGGCACCGGTGACGTCGTCCGCGTACTCGCGCCAGATCTCCAGCGTCGGCAGGCGGGAGGGCAGCCCCACGGAACCCCATAGCGCCAGTACCGGCATGGTGAGGCGCCGGCCCTCGGCGGCGTCGATGTCGTCGAGGGCGACGTCCTGCTCCATGGCGCGGTAGTCGTCGAAACTCGCGCGCAGGGCACCCGGACGGGAGAACGCCCGGACGTAGGCGTCGACTGCTTCGGGTGTCAGGCCGTGGCGGTTGTAGGTCCAGCGCTCGAAGAAGTACTCGAGATATCCGCGGATGTCGCGTCCCACGAGACGCTCCGGCAGGTCGGGTTGCATCTGGAACAGCCAGTGCCAGTACCCGGAGGCGAGGGAGGCATCCAAGCGGCGGAACATCTCCCGGGTGGGCACGATGTCGAGTACGGCCAGCCGCTCCACCTGCTCGGGGCGGTCCAGCGCCCAGCGGTGCGCCACACGGGCGCCGCGGTCGTGCCCCACGACCGCGGCCCTCTCGAAGCCGAGCGCTTCAACGAGACCGGCGATGTCGGCAGCCATCCGCCGCTTGTCGTAACCGGCCGTGGGTTTGTCACTCAGGCCGTAGCCGCGCAGGTCGGGCGCCACGACAGTGTGGTCGGCCGCGAGATCCGCCAGCACCGGCCGCCAGCAGTCGGAGGTCTGCGGCCAGCCGTGAAGCAGCACGAGCAGGGGGCCGGATCCCGCCCGGACGTAGTGAAGGCGGACCCCGTCCACCTGCGTCACTCCGGTCGTCACTGTCGGCTGTCCCATCAATGCGCCTCCTCGGCACAACATACCGTCTTATATCCGGCGAGTACGCGTCTGCGGCGCGGACGAATGCGCCCTGCGCTTCGTGGACCGCTCCCCCTGCCCGCAACCGCCGCTGGTGCTCCATGTCCCGCTGCGGCAACCGCACAAAGGTCCGCCTCCACCAGGCCGGGCCAGGCGGAGTGAGTACACCCCGGCAGACTGACCCCCTCGAGCTCCTGGCGCCACCGCGCTCAGGTCACTCGGCGGGCCTCAGACGAAAGGCGGGGCCTGGGATGCTCTCGATGTCTTCCGGCTCTACGGCGTGACCCCGTTCGCAGCGGATCTGGGCGTCGACGTGCGCCCCGCATCCACGGTGCCGCGCCAGCATGGCCGGGCCCTCGGGGTCGGCGCGGTAGCGGTCACCCCACTGCAGGAGCCCCATCACGGCCGGGACCAGGTCCATACCCTTGGGCGTGATCACATACTTCGTCCGACTCCGCGAGCCCGGCTCCTTGTAGGCCTCGGTGGCCAGGATCCCTTCCTCCACCAGCATCTTGAGCCGCGCCGCGAGGAGGTTGCGAGGACAGCCCAGAACACGTTCGAACTCGCCGAAACGGGATGATCCGTACCAGACCTCGCGCAGGATCAGGATCGTCCACTTCTCACCCACGACCTCAAGGGTCCGGGCGATCGAGCAGTTCGAGGTGTCCCGGTCGAGCCGGGGGTCCACGCCGGCGTCCCGCAGACCTTCGGTCGTTGCATCCATGGGCTGATTCTAACCTCACCTGAGTTTACTTTTCCATACTCAGCAAGTAGCGTCATGGTCGGCACATCAACCCGGCCGCACGAGAAACGGGCGCGCAGGGGACCTGCCGGAAGAATCGCATCAACCACCTGGACACCCACACAGGAAGGCCGCCGGCATGAAGGCGTTCGTCGTCGAGAAGTACGGCAAGGACGGCGTCCGCGCCGCAGAGGTACCCGAGCCCGCCGTCGGGGACCGTGACGTCCTGGTCAGGGTGAGCGCCGCTGGCATCAACCCGCTGGACAAGATGGTCCGCAACGGGGAGTTCAAGCAGCTGCTGAAGTACAAGCTTCCGTTCGTGCTCGGCCACGACGTGGCGGGCGTGGTGACGCGGGTCGGTTCCGCCGTACGCGGCTTCGAGGTCGGCGACGAGGTCTACGCCCGTCCGCGCGACCTGCGGGTGGGGGGCTTCGCGGAGTTCATCGCGATCGACGTGGACGATGTCGCGCCCAAGCCGGCCTCGCTCTCCCTGGAGGAGGCAGCCGCGGTGCCGCTGGTGGCCCTGACCGCCTGGCAGATCCTCGTCGAGCGCGCGCACGTGAAGCCGGGGCAGAAGGTACTCATCCACGCCGGTGCCGGCGGCCTCGGGTCAACGGTCATCCAGCTCGCCAAGCATCTGGGCGCCACGGTGGCGACGACCGCGAACACCAGGAGCGAGGAGCTGGTCAGGAGCCTCGGCGCCGACCTCGTCGTCGACTACACCAAGGAGGACTTCTCGAAGGTGCTGTCCGGCTACGACCTGGTGCTGGACTCCGTGGGCAGGGCGAACCTCGAGAAGTCGCTGACCGTGCTGAAGCCCGGCGGCCTGGCCATCAGTGTCGTCGGCCCACCCGACGCCGCCTTCGCCAAGCAGCTCGGCGCCCCCTCCTTCCTGGGCCTGGTCATGAACACCCTCAGCCGCAAAATCCGCAAGCGGGCCAAGGCGCTGGGCGTGCGCTACGAGTTCTTCTTCATGGAGGCCAACGGCTCCCAGCTGCGCAAACTCGGCGCCCTCTACGACAGCGGAAAGCTCCGCCCGGTCATCGACAGCACCTTCCCCTTCGACCAGACGCTCGAGGCGATGGCATATGTCGAGCAGGGCCGCACCAAGGCCGGCAAGGTCGTGGTCTCCATGGGTCCCGGCAACGACTGAGACGCGGCCGGCAACAGCCCCTCCGTTCCCTCACGGTCATCAGAGGACGACCCCGTTGGCGGTCCACATCGCAACTATGTCGCGGAGAGCTGCAGTTTCAGGGGTTCGGGTCATTCGGCACGCCGTATGCCAGCGGCACAGCGCGGCGCGCGGCTTTTAGATGCCCGCGCGAAGTGTGCCCTGCCGCCCCAAAGACCACGGCGACAGCGTGCCACCGTTGTCGCGGTTGCACGCGTTCTGGACCGAGTAGTGGCGAGGAACGATCTACCGGGACGATGAGATCCGGCTCTGTACGGACGCGGTGAGACCGCTCCCATCAGCGGCAAACCGGCTGTCATGGACAGTATGGCTGCCGCATGGCTCCCGGCCCGGTCGAACATCTGCCGCGGCAGTCTGCGAGGCCATGCGTTCCCGTTTCGTTGACGCTCGGCCCCTCCTCCCCCCTCGCGCAAGGCGATGTCCTGCTCACGGCGGACGTGTTCAGGACGGCAGCGTCCGTCCGCCGAGCGACGCACGTTGCCAGGTGGGAGTGCGGTCCTTGTCGACCAGGGCGGCCCGGACGCCCTCCAGGAAGTCCGGCGTGCGGATGGTCGTGCGCGTGAGGGCGAGTTCGGCCTCCAGGCACTCACGCAACGTGCGCTGTCTGCCTCGGGCCAGCAGAGCGTGAGTGATCTTCAGGCTCTGCGGCGAGGCGGACTCCAGGGCACCCAACGCGGCTGCCGCCCACGGGGTGTCCAGGTGACGCAGGCGTTTGTCGATCTCGCCGAGGGTCGGCGCGCCGAAAGCCCAGTCCACGTCCCCGCGAACCTCCGCCAGCCTGCTCTCCGCCACCGGGGAACGGCCGGCGAGACGGTTCAGGACGACGTCCACCGGCTCATCGGGGCTGTCGGCCAGGGCGTCCCCCGCCGTGTCCAGCAGGTCCGCGGGAACGAAATGCGTGGCCAGCCCCGTGTACAGGGCGTCGGCCGCGTCGATCCGCCGGCCGGTCAGCCCCAGGTACATGCCGATCGCGCCGGGCAGCCTCGGCAGGAAGTAGCCGGCCCCGATGTCCGGGAAGAACCCGATCCCGGTCTCGGGCATCGCCAGCACCGCGCGTTCGGTGACGACACGGAAGCCACCGTGGACCGACAGCCCCAGACCGCCGCCCAGGCACAGCCCGTCGATGAGCGACACGACCGGCACGGAATACTCGGCGATCCGGGCGTTGAGCCGGTACTCGGAGGCGAAGAACCGCTCACTGGCCTCGGCATCGCCGGCGAGGCTGTGCTCGCGGATCGTGCGGATGTCCCCACCGGCGCAGAACGCCTTCGTGCTGGTACTGGCGAGCACCACGGCGGACAGCGGTGCGTGCTCCCATGAGGCGAGCGCACGGTCGATGGCGGAGACCATGTCTGCGGTCAGGCGTTGAGCGCCCTGGGCCGGTTCAGCAGGATGCGGCCGACGCCCCGGTGGATGTCGGCGAGAATCTCGGCCGCAGCGGTATCAGGCACGGCTCGTCATCTCGTCCCCGCGGACCTGGCTGTCACGGCCATCACGTTCCTTGACCCGCTGTCGGCGCCGCGGGCTTGAGAGGTAGGCACCAGGCACCTCAAGATCCTCGCACAAGGCGCGGAGCGCCTCGACGAGCTTACCGGCGGCCACGGCGGGGCTGCGGCACCGCCTTCACCCCCCGCCCTGGGACGCGTTCGCCGCCGGTACCCCAGGCTCCAGGTCGAACTCATCACCGCGACACGGCAGCTCGCCCTGCGCCCGCCCGGTTTCGATCCTGCTCTCGTCATCGGCGTTCCCTCCAGCAGCCGCCCTGTGACCGAGCACCTCACCGACTGCACGACCTCGCACTGGATCAGAGCGGACCACGTCTCACCCCGGCCTCCAGGGCGCGGGCGACTGCGCCGCTGGACGTCTCCCCGGTCGAGATGGGGCCCGTCTCCGATGCCCTGAAGGGCCTCCTCGCATCCAGGAGGCTGATATCACCACATCTGAGTTTACTTTTCTATACTCAGCCAGTAGCGTCATGACCGGCACATCGACCCGGCTGCCGCAGAGGAACCCGGCACGGCACCCGCCCGAGAAGGAGCACCACCATGGGAGTAAGCCCACAGGCACACGAGTTCGCGGAGTTCCTCGCGAGCGTGAGCGCGAAGTCGGCGACACCCGGCCTCGATCTGGCCGTCATCCGTGACATCGTCGACTCCAACCACAAGGCGTCGAGCGAGCCGGAAGGCGTCACCTACGCCGAGGTGGACGCGGGCGGCGTCCCCGCCCTGTGGGCCATCCCCGAGGGTGCCGATCCCGACCGTGCGCTGCTGCACTTCCACTTCGGCGGATCCGTCACCGCCTCCATGCACTCCGACCGCAAGGCCGCGGGACACATCGCGAAGGCGGCCGGCGCCCGCTCGCTGGTCGTGGACTTCCGCCTGGCACCCGAACACCCCTACCCCGCGCAGCTCGACGACGCCGAGACCGCCTACCGGTGGCTGCTCGCGCAGGGCTACGAGCCGCGGAACATCGGCAGCACCGGCCACTCGATCGGCGGCACCCTGGCGGTGATGCTGCCGCTGCGCCTGCTCGCCAAGGGCGAGACCGCGCCCGGCGCGATCGTCAGCGTCTCCCCCTGGACCGACCTCACGCTCCAGAACCCGGCAGTGGACGCCAACGAGACGAACGACAAGATGCTCAGCCGGGGCACGCTGGAGCTCTTCCGGGGCGCCTGGCTGCAGGACCCCGCCGTGGACTTCACATCCCCCGAGATCAGCCTCGTGAACGCCGACCTGACCGGCCTGCCGCCCACGCTCGTCTACTACGGCGAGTACGAGACCCTCGCCGACGACGGTGCGCAGCTCGGCCGCCGCCTCGCGGACTACAAGGTCACCACCGAGACCCACGCGATGCCCGAAGGACAGCATTCGTTCGTCCTGGGCGCGGGCCGCGTACCCGAGGTGGACCAGGCCATCGGGCAGATGGGCCAGTGGCTCCGCAAGCACCTCGGCGCGTGAGCGAAAGCCGCGCCTGACGTCAGGTCTGCCCGCCAGGCCGCCGCACCACCGCGATGCCGGTGACCGGCCCCCCGGTCAGCGGCATCCTGCTCGACCACACCGGGCGCCATGCGGTACGTGTGTCCGACACCGTTCCGCACGCAACCACACCACCGTCCCGATGCCACAAAGGAGTGCGCGATGGGAACGTACGAGGATGTCTTCCGCGCCAGTACCGAGGACCCGGAGAGCTTCTGGCTGAAGGCGGCGGAAGGCATCGACTGGGATGTCGCTCCGCACCGCGCCCTGGACTCCTCGGGCGCGCCCTTCTACCGCTGGTTTCCCGACGGACGGCTCAACGTCTGTTTCAACGCACTCGACCGGCACGTCGAGGCCGGCCGAGGTGAACAGCCCGCGCTCGTCTACGACTCCCCCGTGACCGACATCCGGCGCACCTACACCTACGCGCAGTTGAGAGACGAGGTCGCGGCCTTCGCCGGAGCTCTGGCGGGGCTCGGAGTGGGGCACGGCGACCGAGTGGTGATCTACATGCCGATGGTCCCCGAGGCTGTCGTCGCGATGCTGGCCTGTGCACGGATCGGCGCAGTGCACTCGGTCGTCTTCGGCGGGTTCGCCCCGCGCGAACTCGCCCTGCGCATCGACGACGCGGCCCCCAAGGTCGTGGTCTCCGCCTCCTGCGGCATCGAGGGCAAGCGGGTCATCGCGTACAAGCCCCTTCTCGACCAGGCGATCGAACTCGCGGCCCACAAGCCCGACAAGAGCGTGCTCCTGCAACGCCCCCAGGAGCGGGCCGAGTTGGGGCCCGACGATCTCGACTGGGCCGACGCGGTCGCGGCCGCAACGCCGGCCGGCTGCCTTCCCGTCGCCGCCACCGATCCCCTCTACATCCTCTACACGTCCGGAACGACCGGAAAACCCAAGGGAGTCGTGCGTGACTGCGGCGGCTACGCGGTCGCGCTCCAGTGGTCGATGGGCGCCGTCTACGATGTGGGCCCCGGCGAGACCATGTTCACCGGCTCCGACGTCGGCTGGGTCGTCGGGCACTCCTACATCGTCTACGGGCCCCTGCTGGCCGGAGCCACCACGGTCCTTTACGAGGGCAAGCCGGTCGGCACCCCCGACGCGGGCCAGTTCTGGCGCGTCGCCGCCGACCACCGGGTCAAGGCCATGTTCACGGCGCCCACCGCATTCCGGGCCATCCGCAAGGAGGACCCGAAGGGAACGCTCACTGCGGATCACGACCTGAGCGGCCTGCGCCACCTGTTCCTCGCCGGCGAGCGCCTCGACCCCGAGACCTACCACTGGGCGAGCACCCTCCTGGGCATCCCGGTGATCGACCACTGGTGGCAGACCGAGACCGGCTGGCCCATCGTCGCCAACCCGGTCGGCATCGAAACCGCTCCCCTCAAGCCCGGGTCCCCCACCCGCCCGCTGCCGGGCTGGGACGTCCGCGTCCTCGACGCCTCGGGCGCGCCGGTACCGGCGGGCGTCGACGGCGCGATCGTGGTGAAGCTCCCCCTGCCGCCCGGCGCACTCCCCACCCTCTGGAACGACGACGACCGCTACGTCGCCTCCTACCTCTCCGCCCACGACGGCTACTACCTCACCGGCGACAGCGGCCACATCGACGAAGACGGCTACGTCTTCGTAATGGGCCGCACCGACGACGTCATCAACGTCGCCGGACACCGGCTGTCCACCGGCACCATGGAAGAGGCCCTGGCCGCCCACCCCGACGTCGCCGAATGCGCCGTCATCGGCGTCGCCGACGCACTCAAGGGACAGATCCCGCGCGGCTTCGTCGTCCTCAAGACAGGCAGCGACCGCGAACCGCGCGAGGTCGAGGCCGAACTCGTCCAGCTCGTACGCGAGCGCATCGGCGCCGTCGCCTCCCTCAAGGACGTCACGGTCGTGGCCGCCCTGCCAAAGACCCGCTCAGGCAAGATCCTGCGCAAGACCATGCGCGGTATCGCCGACGGCCACGACGAACCCATCCCCTCCACCGTCGACGACCCCGGCGTCATCGAAACCCTGCGCCCTGTCCTCCGCCGCGCCGGTCACACCCCGTGAACGACTGACCCCCGCCCTGGCCGACGGCGGTCGAGCGCGCCCGACGGACGCCGCGGGGCACGGCCCGTCGTCCAGGGCAGGGGTACCTTGTGATTATGGGTGCCGACGCCCATTCTTCCTCAGCGATCTCGCTCGGGGCCTCGCAACCCGAGCGGATCAAATGGTCGACGTGATACTCCAGCACCTGCGCGACGAGCTTCCCGATGTGTGGCAGTACCAGGACGTCGCCGCCCAGGCGCCAGTGGGGTTGTCCGAGCACGTCGCGGCCAGTCTGGATTTCCTTGAGCGCGGTCTCGATATGACAGAGGTCAGGACACCACCAGGCGCCATCGAGTTCGCCTGCCGACTCGCTGAGCTCGGGGTGCCGATCAGTCAGCTCCTTCGCGTTCATCGGCTCGTACACGCGAGTCTGCTAGATCAGCTCTATGCGGAAATAGCCAGGGTCGCCGGATCGCCGGAGCTGATGAACTCGGCAACGGTCACCCTGAGCACGATGGCTTTCGAATACGTCGACCGCACGTCGGAACAGGCTGTCGCCGCATACCAGCGGGAGCGCGACCGCTGGCTGCAGCGGCGACTGATCGTGATCAACGAGGCCGGGACACGGATCGGGACCACCCTGGACACCAACCGCACCGCCCAGGAACTGGCGGACGTCGGTGCCGACCACCTCGCGGACCTCGTCACCGTCGACCTTCTCCCCTCCGCCCTCCAGGAGGAGGGGACATACGTGGTGGACGGTCCTGCGACGCTCCGCCGAATCGCCCAGGCGGTCTCGGGCGGCTGTCCCGACCCGGCACTCGTCACAGGGCAGACGCATACCTACCCGGAAGGCTCGGAGCCGGCTCACGTACTGGCCACCGGACAGCCCCTCCGGCTCCGCATCACCGCCGACGACGTCCCCACCTGGCTGGCGATGTCGCCGGACCACGCACTCTCCCTGCGCGCCCTGGGCCTGCACTCCATGCTCCTGGTCCCGCTGTGGGCCCGCGGAAATCCGCTGGGACTCGCCCAGTTCGTCCGCCATCAGCCGGCTGACCCCTTCGACGACAACGAGCTGCTTCTGGCCCAGGAAATCGCGTCCAGAGCAGCGGTGAACATCGACAACGCGCGTCGCTACACCCAGGAGCGCTCCACCGCACTCACCCTCCAGCGCAGCCTGCTGCCGCATCACATGCCGGAGGAGACCGCCGTCGAAACCGCCTCGCGCTACCTGCCCAGCGGATCAAGAGCGGGCGTGGGCGGCGACTGGTTCGACGTGATCCCGCTCTCCGGCGCCCGGGTCGCACTCGTCGTGGGCGACGTGATCGGTCACGGCCTGCATGCCGCGGCCACCATGGGCCGACTACGGACAGCCGTCCGCACGCTGGCGGACATCGACCTCACTCCCGACGAACTGCTGACCCACCTCGACGACGTGGTCATCCGCCTGCAGCGTGAGGAGCAGCACGGCACGGACGAGATCAGCGCCACCTGCCTGTACGCGGTCTACGACCCCGTCTCCCGCACCTGTTCCCTGGCCAGTGACGGACACCTTCCGCCAGCCGTGGTGACTCCCCCGACAGCCAGCGACAACGGCCCCGCCTCCCGCGCGGTCGGCTTTCCGGAGCTGCCGATCGGCCCGCCCCTGGGCCTGGGCGGACTCCCTTTCGAAACCGCACAGTTCGAACTGCCACCAGGCAGTCGACTGGTTCTGTACACCGACGGCCTCGTCCAGAGCCGCTCTCGTGACGTCGAGACCGCCCTCGCACTGCTGCGCGACGTTCTCGCCCGAGCACCGGCGTCGCTCGAGGAGACCTGCGACGAACTGCTCTCCGCACTGCTGCCCAGCCGCCCCGCGGACGACGTCGCCCTCCTTGTGGCACAAACCGCAGCTCTTGACGCCGATCACGTCGCCACATGGGACCTTCCCAGCGACCCGGCAGTCGTCTCCAAGGCCCGCGTCCACGCATCCGAAAAGCTAACCGCCTGGGGTCTGGAAGAACTGGCCTTCACCACCGAACTCGTGGTCAGCGAACTGGTGACGAACGCCATCCGCTACGGCAAGAGCCCCATCCAACTGCGGATGATCCTTCAATCCGCCCTGACGTGCGAAGTATCCGACGCCAGCAGCACCGCCCCGCACCTGCGCCGCGCCCGGGCCTTCGACGAGGGCGGCCGCGGCCTGCTCCTCGTCGCCCAGCTCACCGAACACTGGGGCACACGACACCACCGCGAAGGCAAGGTCATCTGGGCGGAGCAGCAGATTCCAGCCTCACTTGCCGAAAATTCATCCGCTCCGGCGTTAGGCTCTGCGCGAGATACCGCGAGATACCGCGAGACCCACGGGGATGCCGACGGCGATGGCTCGCGCCGGTGCCGGCGGGAAACCTGGCGATGCCAGGCTCATGACGACCGATCATGGCGCCGCCTCTGACGTCCTTGGGCGTGAGGCGCACCGACCGAGCTGAGCACCGAGTAGCCCTCAGCAGATGGCCAGGGCTACCCGGCGACCCCCGGCATCCACACCGCCGGAGGCGTCGGCGCGTGTGGGGCAGGGCCCGATTCACCGGTCGCCGTTGAGGGTCACCCTGGAGAGGAAGGCACCGGGAAGAGCATGCAGCTACTGGTGGCGTGGGCGAGCAGACGGTCTTTGACGTCGACCAACTGCGCCTGGGCAAGGGCGGTTTGACGACCTCGCTGACAACCGTGCCGATCGCCCGCACCGTGCCCGTGTCCACGTTGATCCGCCGCAGGAACTTCACCGTCAGGTCCAGCGAGGTGTACGCCACGCGATGGCGGGCCTCGGTGTGTGGGACCGCACGGCCAACGAGACCGGGTGGACCGCGTTGCTCGGCGAGCGGCGCGGCGGCCCGGACGTCTCCCCGTACGCCGCCCCGGCCCGCGCGGCGGAGGATCTGTCCGGGCTGCCTCCGGCCTTCCTCGACGTCGGCTCGGCCGAGACGTTCCGCGACGAGGTCGTCACCTACGCCACCCGCCTGTGGCAGGCCGGCGGAGTCGCCGAGCTCCACGTATGCGCCCGGCGGCTTCCACGGCTTTGACGGTCTCGTCCCCCAGGCAACCCTCTCCCAGGCCTGCCAGACGGCCCAGATGGAGTGGCTGCGCCGACTGCTCGCGGAGTAACGGGGGCAGGCTGGAGCCCGAGGGGCACGCGGCCGACGGACTCGACGGTGCGGAGTGCCGACCCGGCTCGGCCGACTGCCGCTGTTGGTTGCTGGAAGGACCGGTCGCGCTCGCCCGTGTTCGTTGCCGGTCGAGTCACCCCTACCCGCGGCTGTCATGGCAGGGATGACGTCTTGGCGTTGTGGCAGCGTGAACAGGTGGTCCGAGGGTCAGGATCCGGTGCCGTAGCGGCTGAGCATGAGGGCGACGGCTTCGTCCACGATCGCGGCGTCGGTGGGGTTGGGCGGGACGAAGTCGGTCCGTACGAGTTGGGGCCACAGGAACTGGCTGCAGATCATGCCGAGGAACTGTTCGGCGACTTCGGCCGCCGACTGTGGCTGTCCGTCGGCCGAACGGAAGTCGAGTGTGCCGGCCCGTGCCTCGGCGTCGAGGTAGTCGCGGAGCCGGTCGAAGAAGGGTCCGCGATCGATGGCGAAGCCGGTGCCGACGATGTCGGCGAGTTCCGGCATCTGGGGCAGCTCGGTGATGATGAGGCGGCACAGCGCCGCCGTGCCCGGCCGCGCGACCAGGCAGGCGTAGTCACGTCCGATGTGGTCCAGACCGTACCGGGGATCACCGGGCGGGGGCGGTTCGGCATACTCCACATCCAGCTGCCACTGTTCGGCGGTGACGGCCGCGAACAGCGCAGCCTTGGAGGGGTACCGCTTGAAGAGGGTGCCGGTGGAGACGCGGGCCTCCTTGGCGATCTGAGCCAGGGAGGTCTTGTCGTATCCCCGGGCGAGGAAGAGGTCGCGGGCGGCACGGATGATGCGCGCACGGTTCTCCGCTTTGATCTGCGCGTGATACCCGGCTTTGGTCTGCGCGTCAGACCCGGCCTGGCACGTATCGCCACCGGCCTCCGCTCGGCCCGCCACCGACATACTCACGCCCCTCGCCCGTCTCCCGGCCGCCTCCCCGCTGTCAGAGGACGGTCTGGCCGCCGTCCAGGATAAGGTCCTGGCCCACCGCGAAGGCGGAGGCATCGGAGGCCAGGTACACGACGGCCTCTGCGACCTCCTCGGGCAGACCCATGCGGCCCAGCGGGATGCCGGCGCTGATCCCCTCCAGCACCGCCGTCTGCTGCGCGGGGTCCTCGATCCCGAGCTTGGAGTACAGCGGGGTGTCCACCGGGCCGGGGCTGACCGCGTTGAACCGGATGCCGTGCGACCTGAGCAGGTCCGCGTTCCACGACCGCATCAGAGAAGAGACAGCCGCCTTGGTCGCGGCGTAGGCGTTCGAGTGCCCGTAGCCGCCGTGCGCGCTGCTGGACGCGTTGAGGATGACCGAGGACGGGTTGGCCAGCAACGGCACCAGGGCCTGGGTGAGGAAGAAGACGCTCTTGACGTTGATGTCGAAGAGCCGGTCGAAACTGTCCTCCGTGTGGTCCTCGAACGGCCGCCAGTCCGAGACACCGGCGTTCAGGAACACCACGTCCAGCTTTCCGAAGTGCTCACGCACCTGCTTCGCCAGGCCGCGCTGCGCGTCGAGATCGCGTGCATCGGCCTGCACCACCGGCACCTTGTCCCCGAGGATCTGCCGCGCCTTGTCGATGCTGGCCGGGGTGACGCCCGTGACCAGCACGTCGGCCCCCTCTGCGACAAATCGCTGGGCGGTCTCCAGGCCGATCCCGCTCGTTCCGCCGGTGATGAGGGCGCGCTTGCCCGCAAGACGATTCATGGTGATTGTTCCTTGCCGAGTCGAAAGGTAAGTCGATGGACTCACCACTCGAAGGTAGCTCCCGCACACCCCGAAGGCAAGTCGATCCACTTACCATCGGTGGCCTGGGGTGGTTCGGCTGAGCCGGGAAGGTGGCGAGCGAGCGGGCCGCTTCCGGCGACCGAAGCTCCTGAGATCCACGCCGCGGGACGCTGTTTTAGCGCCCCGCCGGTATGCCCAGAGCCCGATGAGCGCCGCGAGATTTGTGCGGGGCCGCCCGGGTCGGTTGCGCACGCCTTGCGCACCGGCGGCATGGATCGTCGCTGCGCGAGCGGGGTGAGGCCCGCCCCGCCTCGAAACCGAGCAGGATCAGGCAGCGTCGACGAATATGTCGAGCGCGAGATCACCCTCGAATCCGACAGGGCTGTAGACGGACAGGTCGGTGACGCCTTCGTCGAGCAGGACCTCGTCGTCGATGAACAGGTTGGCGGTGCACGTGCGCGCGTCACGCGTGAGGACGGCGTACGCGGCGTCAGCCATGATCTGCGGACTACGGGCCTGTCCGGCGCCGCCGACCACGTTGCGTACGGCGGCGGTGTCGATCAGGGTTCGCGGCCACAGCGAGTTGGCGGCGATGCCGTCGGCGGCGAGTTCCTCGGCGAGCCCGATGGTGCAGAGACTCATCCCGTACTTCGAGAGCGTGTAACCGAGATGCCTGCCCACCCAGTGCGGCGCGAGGTTCAACGGCGGCGAGAGGGTGAGGATGTGCGGGTTGTCCGCCGCGCGCAGGTGCGGGATCGCGGCCCTGCTCAGCAGGAACGTGCCACGCGTGTTGATGTCCTGCATCAGGTCGTACCGCTTCATCTCCAGCTGCTCCGTCGACGACAGGTCGATCGCGCTGGCGCTGTTGACCACGATGTCGATGCCGCCGAAGGCAGTGACCGCGGCGTTGACGGCGGTGCGTACGTCGTCCTCGTTGCGGACGTCACCGACGACGGCCAGCCCCTTGCCCCCCGTGCGCTCGATCTCCTCGACCGCGGTGTGGACCGTGCCTTCGAGCTTCGGGTGCGGTACGGCGGTCTTGGCAAGCATCACCACGTTCGCACCGTCGCGGGCCGCGCGCAGGGCGATGGCGAGTCCGATGCCGCGACTGCCTCCCGACATCAGGACGAGCAGTTCCTGTCAGGTCGACTGTGCCTCGTGTACCGGCATGTTGTAAGCCGCTTCGATGAAAATGATGAACCTGTTCGTGCTCCCCTCGCTGAGCACGTTCCCGATGCACGGGAACATGTGGTGGCCGGCTCGCAATTCACCACTGATGGGCCAGTGCTGCACTCACCCGGATTCTTCGTAGCCGCCCGATCCGACGCCGATGAAGGTGACGGGCGTGCGGTCAAGGGCGAGGCGCCTGGCGGAGCATGCGTGGGTACTCCAGAGTCGTCGGGGATGTTCAGGGGCGCCGCGGGTCCGTGTCGGCCCAGGCGGCGGTTCATCCGCGTCTTCATGGGCCACTGGATCATTGCCTCGCTGGTGACTGTCAGGGCTTCGTAGTCGCAGGCCAGACGGCGTGAACGCATCAGCCACGCGAACGTGCGCTCCCCCATCCACCTGCGGGGGCAGCACCACGTCCGCGAGCTAGCCGCCTCGCTCCCAGGATCCATCCACACCGGCCTTCGCCGACCGGCTGCCTAGTTTTGGTGTGCGGCTGTGACAGCCACCGTGCCCGGTCACTTGGCGGCGGGGTCGGTTTGGCGTTGGGCTGCATACCAGCCCAGGGCCCGGACGAGGGCTTTGTGCTGACTGGGCGGGAGAAGGCCGTTGAGGGGCTTCCACGCCTCGTCGACGAGTGTCCGGCCGTCGTCCAGGCAAGCGTGCAAGGCGCCGCTGCGGGTGAGGAGTTCGGCGGCGCGGGCGGCGCCGTCGGGACTTTGTTGGTAGAGGCTGTCGCGCAGACGGTGACGGTCGTCGTGATCGAGGAGGCCGGTGGCGTGTGCGACGGGGTAGGTGATGCGGCCGTTGAGGAGGTCCTCGGCGGGTGTCTTGGAAGATCGACCCTGCTTTCGGTCTTCCGCGCTGGTGACACCATCGAGGTCTGCGACGTCGTCGCTGATCTGGTAGGCGGTGCCGACGGCTTCGAAGTACCAGCCCAGCGCCGTGATCTGTTCCTCGCTGGCACCGGCCAGTACCGCGGCGGCTTCGGCCATGCACCGGACAGGGACGCCGGTCTTCAGCCGGTGGGCGGTGTGGACCTGGGAGAGGAGCTGGTGGTGGCTGCCGGTGGCCACAGCGTCTTCGAAGGCGCTGTGGGGCCCGGTCAGGTCCAGGGCCTGCCCGGTGTGTCCGGTGCGCAGGGCCTGGAGGCAGAGGCGGTGAACGCGCAGCATCGTGGCCCCATTGTGCTGAGGGATGCGCTCCAGGATGGGGTCGAAGGTGAGGTAGGCGAGTGTGCCGGCATTGATGGCGGTGGGGATGCCGAAGCGGTGGTGGACGGCGGGCCGCCCGCGGCGCAGCAGGGAGGCGTCTTCGATGTCGTCGATGACGGCGGAGGCGGTGTGGAGGAGTTCGGACACGGCGGTCAGTGGTCGGTAGGGCTCTGGGTCGACGCCCAGGAGGCAGAAGACGGCGCCGGTGATGTAGGGGCGCCAGGAGCGTCCCGGGTTGTCCAGGAGATGGCGCAGCGGGGCGATGAGGGACTGGTGGATGCGGTCGAGGGTGTCATCGTCCAGCGAGGGGCTGGTGTCGGCGCCGGTGAGCGCGTGCAGAGAAGCGACGTCGGGGCTCGCCGGATAGACGGCGGCGGCCTCGGAGATGGAGATTTGGGAGATCCGGCGCATGTAGCCTTCCACGTCGCCGACCGTGCCGGAGGGCAGGGTTTCCATGAAAGCGTTTCCAGAGACGCGCGTGCCGTTCATGGTGCCGCTGACGGTGGCGGGGGACTCGCAGAAGGCGCGGCCGGTCAGAACGGTGCGGGTCTCATGACCGGCAGCAGGGCCCGCGACCACAACGTCCAGGCCGAGGCCGGGAATGCTGAGCACGGCGGTGGTGGGGTAACTCTCCAGGCTGGCCAGGGAAGTCCAGTGCTGGGTGGCCTGCCAGGTGAGGTCGTGGTGATAGCTGACCGAGCCGTCGGGGGCGACGGCGGTCGCCCTGGTGAACAACGACGTGCTTTCTGCGGTGACGGGATCGGTGTGCTGGGCTCGGATGACGGCGATGTCCCAGCCGTTGTCGAACTGCATACCACTCCACAGCCAGGCGCGGTCGGCAATACCCTGCGCCCGACTGGAGCGGCGGACCCTACCGCCCCAGTCGTTTTCCAACCAGGAGCGCCCCTCCACGCATTCCCAGGCGCTGCCTTGGGCGCGCACGCGACCGCTGGTACGTAGGCGGGGGATGAAGTACGAAGTCGTCGCATCGCTCCCGTCGGGGCGAGGCCCGGGGTAGTGGCCATGGACGTCGAACTGCGGGACGGCCGACTTCTGTGGCGTCAGACGCAGTTCCAGTTCCACCCCGCCCCGGACGGTGAAGAGGAAACTGCCGTCGTCCTCGGCACGTAGCGCGGCCTGTTCGCCCAGCACAAGATCCAGCCGTTCGGCGCAGTCGGCGACCTCACCCTCGAGCAGGCGGTCGGGCAGGGGAACTCCCTCGGCCAGAACGTCCGTCAGGGCACTGCGAACCCGCGGATCCATCGCCTCGTCGCCGCGGACCGAGGCGCGGATGGTTTCCACAAGATCAGGACTCAACCAGCTGCCGCACACCGATCCCTCCGGGCCGCTGCACGTGAAGAGCAGCCCATAACCGGGGCCGGTGCCCGACCTGCAGCCGTGGCCCTCCCGGAAGAGGGCGGCTGCCCAACGGTAAGCACCGCCGCTCTCACTGTGAAGATCACCGCTGAGACACCATGCCTCCATGTCGGCCTCAGGGTGCGGTGTGCCGAACGGTGCGGTGGCAGCTTCGGCGCGAGGTGCGGGCAGCGGCGCCGCAGGCGCGGGAGCGGAGCGGGTGTCGTGGGTCACGGACAAAAACTAGGGCGCTCGTGATCAGCGGCTGGCCTACAACCAGGGTTCTCACCGGTACGGATGGTTCATGGGCCGGCCTGCCGCATAACCCGTGACCCCGCCGCCGCCGCGGCGTTGAGCCCCCGGCCGGCAACAGCGAAAACTTGGGAGGGGGGCCCGGTGGAGGTCAGCGGTGTGCACCACGCCTACCGCCGTCGGCGCGAGGTCCTGCGCGGGGTGGACCTGCGGCTGCGCGGCGGGGTACTGGCCGGGATCGTCGGGGAGAACGGGGCAGGCAAGACCACTCTGCTGAAGATCCTCTCCGGTGAACTGCGCGCGGACCGCGGCACGGTCCGCCACGAGGGCAGGTTCGGCTACTGTCCGCAGGCAGCCGTCCTCAACGACGCACTCACCGTCCGTCAGCACTTGGAGTTCTTCAGGGCCGCCTACGCACTCCCCGACCTGCACCGCGCCGAAGAAGTGATGGACCGGCTGCACTTTCGCAAGTACGACCAGCAGCAGGCCAAAACGCTCAGCGGCGGCACCCGCCAGAAACTCAACCTCACCCTCGCTCTGATGCACGACCCGCAAGTGCTGCTGCTGGACGAGCCCTACCAGGGCTTCGACTGGGAGACCTACCAACGCTTCTGGGACCTGGCCGCGCTGCTGCGCCAGGAAGGCCGCTCCGTCCTGGTCGTCTCCCACCTTGCCTACGACACCGCCCGCCTGGACGAGCTGTGGCGCTTGGAAGACGGCCTTCTGCGGCCTGTACAGGAGGCATTGGTCTCATGAAAAGTCACGGCCACGCTGGGCTGTTCGTCACCGCGACCCGGTACGCGCTGGCCGAACACCTACGCAACCGCTTCGCGATGGTTCTCATCGCCGGCTTCATCCCGCTGTGGACCACCCTCGCCTACCTTTCGATCCCCAGCACCCGGACCAGATTCCAGCTCAGCGCCACCAAGGAGATCCTGACCCCGGCCGGCAACCAGCTCACCGAAATCACCGGTGCCCTGAACGCCGTCACCCTGATCATCGGCTTCATGATGTTCGCCTCCGCCTTCGCCGGCGGCAACTTCGACCGACGCCTCGCACTGGCCGGCTACCCCCGCACCCACCTTCTCCTCGCCAAAATCACCTCCCTCGCCCTCGCCTCCGGTGCCGTCGCCGGCTACGCCACCGCCCTCACCTACCTGCTCTGGACCCCCGAGCAGCCCGTCTACCTCGCCACCGCCCTGTTCAGCGCCGCCATGACCTACGGCGCCATCGGGGTCGCCCTGGGCTCACTTCTGAGGAAGGAAGTCGAGGGCATGTTCACCATCGTCATGATCAGCGTCATCGACCTCGCCCTGCAGAACCCGATCGCCAACTCCGGCTCCGACAGCCCCGTCGTACGCCTATTGCCCTCCTACGGGGCCATGCAGGCCAGCACCGCCGCCGGCTTCTCCACCACCGCCCTACCCAGCTACCTCGGCATCCAGCTGCTCTGGTTCACCGCCGCCGCACTCATCAGCCTCGCCACCTTCCACCGCCGCACCCGCAACACCCTCCCGACGCGCACCCGCATCCCCCACAGCCAACACACCAAGTTCAGCGCAGCCGACTCCGAACACGCCCGATCAGCCACCACTGCTCCGGGCCGGGAAGCCAGCGTCACCGAACGCCGCCCTGTCAGCCTGCCAACCAGCCGTAAGCCCGCTGTACTCCATCGTCGGCGTACGCAGAATGTGGCCGGTCGGGGCGAGGATCTGCCTTAGACGTCCCTGAGGTCGGAAGCTGTTGAAGGGCCCGGGGCAGGTTTTTCAACGGCGAATCGACGCGGAATCTTTTCCCCTGGGCTGGGTCGGTGGCCGTTGGCAAGCAGTGGGTCTACAACTGGACGGACCACGAGGAGACCATCCAGCTTCCCGCTAACAACAAGAACACTCGAGCCGAGCGACACCGATCCGTTCCTGGGCTTGAGACTCACCCTCGACCCCGCCGTGCTGGCCGAGCTCTTGCTCGATCTGCCGCCCATCGTCTCCGCCGGGGTCCCCGAGCTCGGGCTGACCGCAGCGCCGCTCGCCCCCGAACTCCTCGACCCGCTCATCCGCCTGCTCCATCACCTCGACGACCCGCACGAACTGGCCGCACTCGGTGCAGCCACACGGCGCGAGATCTCCTACCGGCTTCTGCGCGGACCGCACGCCAACCTCCTGCGCCAGATCGCCACCCAGGACAGCCGACTGTCACAGATCAAGCACGCCGTCGATTTCATCCGCGCCAACTTCACCAAACCGCTGCGCATGCCAGCCCTCGCCGAATCCGCCTCCATGAGCCTCTCGTCATTCTACGAGCACTTCAAACAGGTCACGGCAATGAGCCCGCTGCAATTCCAGAAACAACTACGCTTGAACGAAGCACGGAAACTGATCCTCGACGGCACCGCCGACGCCACCACCGCCAGCTTCGCGGTGGGCTACGAGAGCCCATCCCAGTTCAACCGCGAGTACAAACGCCTGTTCGGCGCCCCACCCATCCGCGATGTGACAAGGCTCCGCAAAGCGCCGACGACCAGCATGCCAGGCTGACCCGCGACACCTCTCGCCCTTCAGAGACAACGTAATCCAGGACACCACCAAAAACATGGTGAGCACCTGGGAAAAGGACCAACAACAGCAGACCGGAACTCCGCAACCCCAAGGCCAGCAACCCCTGACATCGAGAATTCCGGAACTTCCACCCACACCAGCACCGACCAGCCCATACACCAAAACCCTCAAAACCCGCACCAGAAAGACCACACGGGTCCAAGAAACGCCGCCCCACCACCCGCAACAACGTCAGCAAAACCACCAGACAACCCGAGAGCATCATTAAGCGCGACAGCCTCAAAGGTCAAAAGACAAGCTAAGACCCGTTACCGCCGTTGCCTTGACCATCTGGCTTTGGACTGGAGGTCATCTCACAACGCAAGGGGACGGTAGGCCAGAGCCTGATCGACCACCTCTGCCGCTGCCGGATTCCGGCTCTTGGGCCAGAAGATCAAGTCGCTCACATATCCGCTGGGACAGGCAAGGGCCCGGTCAAGCGCCTCCAATATGCCGCTGGCCTCGGCATCGTCGGCGTAGTCCACGTCCGTGATCTTCTGCACCATTGCGACGGCGGTTTCGAGTCCCATCACCGCCTCCTTCGAGAAGAAGTGGCAGCTTAGCGACTTACGTGATCGACCGGAAACCCCTAGGTCAAGGAGCCCCGGTTACGGTTGGCGAAGGGGAGCGCTCCGTGGAGCGCGGTGAACTCCGCGATCAGCTCTGCTTCGGCTTGGCCGGCGGTCGACTCAGCCACGGTGCGCCAGGCAACCAGGAGCGTGTCGGAGTCGGCGAGCTGCCAGATGTACTCGCCGCCGCTGTGCCCGGCGTTGCGCCCCTGGCCCTGACGGCGGTAGGCGTTTAGCCGTTTGCTCAGCCCTTGGCGGCCGGCGGCCTTGCCGACGTAGACAACTGTGGCACCGGGCACCCAGACGCTGTTCAGGGTGGCGGCCGTCTTGGTGGGGTCGTGGCCCGTGCGGTGGCCGGCAGGGCTGCGTGCGAGGAAGGCGGGGGGCGAGCTGGCAGGGCGCAGCACCACGTAGATGCCCTCCCCTGAGGGAACGGTGTTGTGCGGGAGGTCGGCAAACGGCACGAAGCCGACGAAGCCGCGCTCGGCCAGCGTCGCGCGCGTCAGGGGGTGCCTGGCGGCCCGTTGAGCCCGCGGCGAGGCCGTGGCTACATACTCCGAGAAGTCCATGTTGGCGATCTCCAGGTTGCACGCCATCGATCCGACCTCGCGGCATGGAAGGACGGCCTGCCGTCCTGGGCTGTCGTACAGGTCGACGACGGTCAGCGGTCGTCCGGGCTCGGTAAAGGTCCGGGTGTCGGCGAGCGCGACGAGCGTGGTGTGCTCCTCGGGCGGGGCGAGCGCCGGGACCTGGCCCGGCTGGAGGCCTTCGAAGGCAGGGTTGCCGACGACCAGCGCTGTCAACGGGTAGTGCTCCACGTCGATCTCGTCCGGGTCCAGGTCCGTGCCGACCCAGCCGTCCGCGTCTGTCCCGCCCAGTTCGCCGAGCAGGGCCTGCCAACCCGCCTCGTCGTCGAAGCAAGTGCGGACCAGTAGGGCCGCGGCGGTGGAGGGAAGCGACGGGAAGGACCGGCGCGGCAGCGTCGGCGTGGGGAAAGCCGGCCGACCGCCATCGCCCTGGTACATCCCGCACCGGTCCATGTCGCGCACCAGGTCGTCGAAGGCGAGTGTGCCGCCCAGCAGGCCGGCGAGGAGCTCGCAGAGGCGGGCCGACGGGATCCGGACGCCACGCCCGGGTATCGCCGCCAGGTCCACCAGCAGCGGCCCGTCCCCGCCGTACACCACCGGGATGTCCGCCAGGACGACGACCGGCGGCACGGGACTGCTGTCGGGAACAAGCGCCGGGATGTTTCCCCCGTGCAGGTAGTCCCACCTGCTGTCCTCGACCATGCGCAGCCGAACCCCCCTGCCCCCGAGGACGAGCCCGTCGCCTTCCCGGCGGGCCCCGATCTCGTCGAGGAGCTCGCCCCACAGGGCCCTGCCGTCCTCGTAGCACGTGCAGACCAACAGCACCTCACCGGGCGCCGGCTGAGGAAGCTCGGGAAAGGACATGTCTCTCCTGCGGCGGTGTCAGACGAGGTAGTCGGCGACGAGGGCGGCGAACTCGTCGGGTGTGGCGAGCCGGATGCCGAGGTCTTCGGCTTTGGCGCGCTTGGACCCGGCGTTGTCACCCGCGACCACCAGGGTGGTCTTCTTGGACACGCTGGAGGAGGAGCGGCCGCCGGCCCGCTCGATGAGTTCGTTCATCTGGTTGCGGCTGAGCTGTTCCAGAGGCCCGGCCATCGCGCCGGTGACCACGACGGTCATCCCGGTGAGGGGGCCGGCTGCCGGGGTGGAGGCTGCGGTCGTGCCCTCGGTGGCGGTCTCTGTGGCGGCCGGCGTGAACATGGCGCCGGGCTCGGTCATGTTCACCCCGGCCGCGGCGAGTTTGTCGATCAGCGGGGCGAGTTCGGCGAGTTCAGCGACGATGGACGGCGCCTTCTCGGGGCCGATGCCCTCGACCTGCTGGAGAGCCTCGGCGTCCGCGGCTCGGATGTTGTCCATGGTCGCGAAGTGCCGGGCGATCCGCCGGGACATGGACCGGCCCGTGCCGCGGACGCCGAGTGCGCACAGCACCCGCGACAAAGGCTGCGTCCTGGCCGCGGCCAAGGCGGCTAGAAGGTTGTCGGTGCTGGTGTCGCCCATCCGTTCCAGGGCGAGGAGCTGGTCGTGGGTGAGGGTGAACAGGTCGGCGAGATCGGTGACCAGGCCGGCCTCGACGAGCTGGATGACGCGGGTGGCGCCCAGGCCTTCGACGTCGAGCTGGTCGCGGCCGGCGGCGTAGGAGAGGGAGGCAACCAGGTGGCAGTTGCGGCCTTGCTCGCAGCGCCAGCGTTCCTGGCCGGTGTCGATGCCGGACCCGCACCGTGGGCACAGCTGCGGGAACACGATCGGCTGCTCGGCGCCGGTGCGCAGGTGGGCCACGGGCGCCTCGATGCGAGGGATGACATCGCCGGCACGGTGGACCATGACGTGGTCGCCCAGACGCAGGTCGCGGCGGGTGATGTCGGCCGGGTTGTGCAGGGTGGCGTAGGTGATGGTGGATCCGTCGATGACGACCGGCTCCAGGACGCCCCGCGGGGCGATGATCCCGGTGCGGCCGACGTTCCACTCCACCGCCAGCAGCCGCGTGATCTTCTCCACGGCCGGGAGCTTGTAGGCGATCGCCCATCTCGGGGCGTGGGAGCCGGATCCGGCGGCCTGCTGGTCGGCGGCGAGGTCGGCCTTGACGACGATCCCGTCGATCCCGAACATCAGCCCGGCCCGGGCCGCGGCGATCTCCTGCACCCGGGCGAGGACCTGTTCCACTGATTCGGCGACGGTGTCCGGGGCCGGGGTGCGGGCGCTGGTGTGCACGCCGAGCTCGGCGACCAGGTGCATCAGGTCGCTGTGCGCGGACGCGGTCAGCCGCTCGGCCAACGTCGGGTCGGTGCCCGGCAAAGGGAGGAGTCCGTAGCCGAAGAACGTCGTCGGCACTGTGTAGAGGCGCTCGCGGGCCCGCAGGGTGCCCGCCGCTGCGTTGCGCGGGTTGGCGAACGGAAGGCCGCCGTGCTCGGTGCGCACGGTGTTCGCGTACTCGAACTGGGCGCTGGTCATGAGGACTTCGCCGCGCACTTCCGCGGTGACCGGCTCGGCCAACTGCTCGGGCAGGCCGTCGATGGTGCCGATCGCGTGCGAGACGTCCTCCCCGGCCGCCCCGTCCCCGCGGGTGACCAGCCGGGTGAGCCTGCCACCGGTGTAGCGGGCGGCGATCGCGAGGCCGTCCAGCTTCGGTCCGACGTGAAAGCGGGTGACCTTGTGCCCGACACGGCGGGCCAGGGACTCGGTCCAGGCGGTGAACTCCTCCGGGGAGAACACGTTGTCCAGGCTCAGCATCGCCACCGTGTGCGGGACATCACCGTCCGCGGCGCCGCCGGCCACCTTCCCGGTGGGCGAGTCGGGCAGCACCTGCTCGGGGTGTCCGGCCTCGTACGCGGCAATCCCGCGCACCAGCCGGTCGTAGCCGTCGTCGTCCAGTGGCGATGTGCCGCCTGCGTAATACCCGGCCGCCGCCCCGACAGCCTCCTTGACGGCCTGTGTGTAGGCGGCCGCGTCCGCGATCTCTGGTACCCGTATTGTCATGACCGGCATCCTGCCGCCCACCACTGACAACGGGACCTCCCGGATGGCCGAACCTCAGGGGGAGGCTGGTCGATGACTTCGAGCCGGCCAGTTGATGCGGAACTCGGCTCACCCAGGGGGTAGATCGTGCGCCCTTCCGGGGAACAGGCCCGCGAGCCAGTATTCAACAGCGACCTGGGTACCGAAGGGTGAGCCGCCCGGCAGCGAACCCTCGTGTCGTGGCCGGACTGGCTGGCCCAGGCACTGTCCGGCGGATCAAGCGACTGTCGGACTGCTGACTCGTTGTTCCCGGCATGGGGCGGGGCGATCTGACGAAAGCCGAGTGGGGCCGGTTGGAGCCGCACTTGCCGGCGTCGGGGCAGCGTGGAGGCCGGTGGAGCGATCACCGCAGGTTGATCAACGGGCTCTTGTTCCGGGTGCGAACGGGCATACCGTGGCGGGACCTTCCGGAGCGTTTCGGCAGCTGGAAAACCGTCTACGAGCGGCACCGGCGTCGGTCGGCGGACGGCACGTGGGACCGGATTCTGCGCGCCGTCCAGGCGGACGCCGACCGCACTGGCCGGATCGACTGGAGCATGGTCAGCGTCGATTCAACGTCCTGCCGCGCTCATCAGCACGCGGCCGGGGCTCGCAAGAAAAGGCCACGCATCCCGAAAAAGGAGAACGCCCCGGCACCACCGCCCCGGCGAAGGACTCGGACGGTCCCGGGGCGGTCTGACCTGCAAGATCCACCTCGCCGGCGAGGGGGGATGCCGGCCCATGGCCTTCCTGATCACGCCCGGCCAGTGGGGGCGACGCGCCGCAGATGATTGAGGTCCTCGAGCGCATCGCCGTTCCCCGACCGCAGGGCGGACGACCGCGCACCAGGCCGGACCAACTCGGCGGCGACAAGGCATACAGCTCACGCCGCAACCGCCACTACCTGCGAAGACGCCAGATCAAGCACACCATCCCCGAACCGAAGGACCAGCGGGCCCACCGCACAAGACGCGAAAGCAAGGGCGGCCGGCCCGCCGGCTTCGACAGCGAGACCTACAAACGCCGCAACGAGGTCGAGCGGACCATCAACCGCCTCAAGAACTCACGGGCCGTTGCCACCCGCTACGACAAGAGGGCCTACATCTTCCACGGCACCGTCACCGTGGCCACAATCCGGCTCTGGCTCCACCCGTGTGATGTGCCCTGCACCTGTTACGCACAGAACTCCTCAGCCGTAGCGGCGTCGTCCCATACAGTTCCGAAGGTATGACGGCACTCGCATCCTTCACCTTCGTGCGCCACATCGATGGGCTCCGCTACCACTTCGAACGCGACGGCGAGCACCACGGCCGCCCCGCGTACCGCCGAGCGGACGGGAAGGTGTGGTGTGTCTGGTCGCCGACCGACGGCTGGCACTGCGAGATCGCTGACGGCCTCGTGACCGCCCATCCCCTCAACAGCCATGCTGACGAGCCCGAACCCCCGGTCACCGTCTGGCGCAGCTTCAAAAACGATCGCTCCTACCTCTACGACCTCCGGCCGCTCGCCTCCGAAGCGTGATCCGCCGGACAGTGCCTAGGCGACCTCGTCGCCACCTGCACCTCACCGCTCTCGGCAACAGCGCCTTCGGCACCCGGTACAGGTTCGACCGCCGAAGATGCGGCCGCCGCCATCCGGCAGACCACCGAAGGCGGCAAAAGCACAGCGGTTATTCCTCGCCCTTGCCGTACCGATCCTGCTGGCTGATTCGGTCATGCGGCGAGGGAGAGGCCGAGGCGGGCAAGGTGGCTGACGCGGGGGCGGTCGAGCGGGTGGCCGTTCCACCAGGCATCGAGGCGAATGAGGTTGAGCGCAACGGCGGAGAAGACATGATCCAGGTGGGTCTTCTGGAGGTCGAGGTATCGGGCACGTCTCATCCCGGTGACCGCGACGGCCTGGTGGATGTTTCCCTCGACGCCCGCGCAGGCTCCGTACTTGGCTCGCCACTGCTCGTCGGCCTGCTGGAGGCGGGCATGGTCAAGGACTTCTTGCGGCTCGCGGGGTTGCACGAGCCCAGCCTCGGCGGCTACCGCGGCTCCGTACGATGCAGGGCTCAACTGTGCTGTTGGGAAGGCCCGTTCTCAGCCTCGCCTCGGCATCCAGGACGGGTGTCGCGCATTCTCATCCGATGCAATTGGCGTCGGTACCGAGATACGCGCCAAAGGGGCAACGGGATGATCTTGAAGCCCTGAGCGCCGGGCCCGTCCCGTATTTCAGAGGGACGCCTACGCTGCTCTGCCAGCGGCAGAACACCGGCCGGACCGGGCTCGACGATCACTACAGTCCAGTCTCATGACGACGATTACGACGCGTACGGTCGAGTACCCGGCCGACGGATTGACGATGGTCGGGCACCTCGCGCTCCCGGCCGGTGTCGACCGGCGGCCCGCGGTGCTGCTCGGACCAGAGGGCATGGGGCTCAGCGACGTCGAGCGCCGCCGGGCCGATGCTCTCGCCGAGCTGGGATATGTAGCGCTGGCCTTCGACCTTCACGGCGGGCGCTATTTGGGTGACCCCGAGGAGATGCTGGCCCGTTGCATGCCACTGCTCGCTGACCCCGACCGGATGCGGCGCATCGGCCAGGCGGCACTCGACGAGTTGCGCACCGAGCCCCGGACCGACCCCGACCGGATCGCCGCCATCGGCTACGGCACCGGGGGCGCCATCGCGCTGGAACTCGGGCGAGGCGGCGTCAACCTGCGCGCGATCGGGACAGTCAACGCAACTACCACGGGCCGACCGGGCGAGGCAGCGCGCATCCGCTGCCCGGTGTGGGCCGGGGTCGGATCGGAAGACCCGATCATGCCGCCCGCGCAACGAAACGCGTTCACCGCTGAGATGCAGGCCGCGGGCGTCGACTGGCGCCTCGTGGTCTATGGCGGAGCCTTGCACGCCTTCCACCACCCGCCGGTCGACCACCCCGTGGTCCCCGGCGTCGGCTACCACCCACAGCACGCGCAGCGAGCCTGGCGCGACGTCGTCGACCTGCTCGCCGAGTGCCTGCCGTGACGGAGGACCTGGGGGCATGGCCCAGGCAAACATGCTGGCGCCAGGACTGGTCAGCGTCGCGCACTGACAGTCTCCTCCCCTCAAGCCCTCACAGCAGAACCGCATTCGGGCAGACGCTCGATTGCGGAGACGTATGCACAACTGCCGCAGTAAATACCGGATTTACTGCGACGGAGCCCTGGCCGTGATCGTCGCGAGCTGCGGCGGACCGTTCCGGCTTCCAGCATGGTCACCCCGGCCGACATGACCGATCGCGACGCCGCGAAGGAAGTGCTGTTCCTGCTGCGGCTGATGCACCCCGAGATCACCATCGTCTGGGCCGACTCCGGCTATGCCGGACAGCTCGTGACTTGGGCGAAGAAGCACCTGAACCTGACGCTCAAGACCATCAGCCGTCCGAAGGACGCTGTCGGGTTCGTCATCCTGCCCCGCCGCTGGGTGGTCGAGCGGAGCCTGGCCTGGATCATGCACGCCCGCCGTCATGCCCGGGACTACGAACGACTCGTCCAGCACTCGGAATCTTTGATCACCTTGGCTGCGATCCCGCTGGCGACCAGGCGCATCACCCGCCGGTCCTCCCGCTGGAGCACACAGCCCGCCTCCCGCATGGCCAGCCGGGACTGATCGTTCTCAAGTTCACCGTCGGCGACTCCACCTGGACCGGCCCGCATACCGGGCCGGCACCGACTCTCCCACGGCACCACCTGCTTCGTCTCCTTCCGGCTCCGGCAGGATGAGTACATGCTCATCGCGATCGGTGGACTGCCCGGCACCGGCAAGACCACCCTGGCCCGGCTGATGGCCGCGCGCACCGGCGCGGTCCACCTGCGCATCGACACCATCGAACAGGCCATCGTCCGCTCCGGCCTGGCACAGCACCCCGTCGGACCGGCCGGCTACGTCATCGGATACGCCCTGGCCGAGGAACATCTCCGGCAAGGACTGACCGTGATCGCGGAATCCGTGAACCCCCTGACGGTCACCCGCGACAGCTGGCAGAGCGTGGGGACCCAGGCGGCCGTCCCCGTCGTCGAAGTGGAAGTCATCTGCTCAGACCCGGTCGAGCACCGCGAGCGCGTGACCACACGATCGATCGACATCCCCGACCTGCCCCTGCCCGACTGGCAGCAGGTCCTCAACCGCGACTACGAGCCGTGGAGCCGGGAACACCTCGTCATCGACACAGCCGGACAAGACCCGCAACACTCACTTGCCCTGCTCCTTCACCATCTTGATCACTCTGGTGGACGCTAACCGGAGTCACCGAAGGCTAACGAACCGCGCCATGTCATGACCGGCTCAGGACAGGCACTGAACGGTGACCGACCTGATGGCCCACAGACTCACTGGCGAAGCCGCTTCGAACTGGCGCAACACCTGGCCCGGCGACCAAACCCACCAGCCGCCGGGCCGAACGCTCAGTCAACGCTCAATGGATTCTCTGCGGATGTTCGGAGCGCTCCTGGACCATCGGACACGTCGCGGGTGCGGCGTCGATGATCCAGATGTTGCGCTGTCGGTCGGCCAGGAATGCCGAGAGTGCGAGGGCGAGTGCTCCCGCTGCGACGATGAGAGCGACCAGGAGTGCGCCGTCGACGCCGTGGGTGTCTGCGAGGCTGCCGGAGATGGCCTGTCCGGCGGCTGTGCCAAGGGGGCCGCCGGCGCACAGGATGGTCATGGCGACTGCGGCCCGTTCGGCGGGGGCGAGGCGTTCGGTCAGCGCGTACAGGCTGATCACGTAGGGGGCGACGGTGAAGCTCGCGACCGCGACCGCTGCGGGGACGGTCACCAGTTGTGCGAACGGTACGCCCGTCCAGGCCTCCGAGGGTGACCATGGCCAGCCCCGGCGGTGTGCGAACCGGCGGATCGTCGTCGTGAAGCGGTTCGGTACGGCCGGCGCGGACCGTCACCGAAGGCGACGATCCGGCCGACCATCTTGTGCCCCAGGATGAGAGGCAGAGCGGCGCCGTCCGCGACATGTACGTCGGTGCCGCACAGGGTTGCCGAGGTCATGCGGACCAGCAGCGCGTCCCGCTCGATGACCGCCGGGGTCTCCACGTCGAGCAGTTCCAGCGGCCGGCCGGGGGCGATCAGAGCAGCGGCGCGGCTGGTCGCCGGGAACGCGCCGCTCACGCGGCGTCCCCCTCGCGCCCCGCCGCCCGCCGGGCGCGGGCGACCATGCGAGCCGTGCCGACCAGGCCGGCGGCGCCGGCCAGACCGCGTCGGAGCACCGCGGAGGGGTCGCCTCCTCCGCCGGCGCGTACGGCGTCGGCGAAGTGGTGCATGTCCTTCTCCATGAGCAGGTGCACGTGCTCGGCGAGCTCCGGGGTGACATCCCGGCCCAGGGAGCGCAGCGCGGCGCTGCCGCCACTGCTGGCGTTGATCACGTCGATCAGCGCCGGGAGGTCCAGGCCGACCTGCGCCGCCAGACCCAGGACGTCCTCGGCGTTCTTCATGTTGGTGATGGTCAGCGCGTTGTTGAACAGCTTGGCGAACTGACCTGCGCCGACCGGTCCCATCAGCGTGACGGTGTCGCTGAACGTGTCGAACACCGGGCGGGCCGTCTCGAACGCGTCCTCGGATCCCCCGGCGAAGGTCGTGAGGGTGCGGGCACGGGCGCCGGGGCTGCCGCCACTGACGGGTGCGTCGAGGTAGACACCTCCGGACCGTGCCACGTGCTCGCCGAGCCGGACCGCCTCGGCGGGGTCACCCGTGCCATGGTTGACGATGATGGTCCCGGGGGCGATCGCGGCCAGCAGCCCCTGCCCGTCCAGCACGTCCCAGATGTCCGCGTCGTCGCGTAGACACAGCCCGATCAGCTCGGCGGACGCCCCCAGCTCCGCCACGGTGCCGTGCACGGTGTGCGGGACGCTCTCCACCGCCGAGAGCGATGCCGGGCGCCGTGCCCACACGTGCAGCGCGAAGCCGCGCTCGCCGATGGCTACCGCCATGGGGCCGCCCTGGTCACCGAGACCGATGAAACCGACCCTGCGTATCGTCGTCGTCATTGCGATGTTCTTTCGTTGATCCTGATGCTTCGGGTGGAAAACGGCAGACCGGCGCCCTTGGGCCGTTCAGCGGACGATGTCGCTTGCCAGCTCCCACAGGCGCTCGGCGTTCTCCGGGTCCAGCGCGTAGGGGGCCACGCCGGGAACGCCCAGTCCGGTGGGCCGGGCCTGGACGAGCGGCGCCTCGTTGACGTCCTCGAAGTAACGGCCCCCGACCCCCTCGACCAGCGGGGAAGCGGCGAGGAACACGGTGGTCGCGGCGCCCTGCTCGACCGTCTTGCGGTAGGGCTCGGGGGTGCGCAGCCCTCCGGTGTGGCGCTGGAGGTTGGTGGCGATGGCACCGGGGTGCAGGGCGTTGGCCGTGATTCCGTCGCCGGACCAGCGGCGCTGCGCCTCGACGGCGAGGAGGACCCCGGCGGTCTTGGACTGCCCGTACGCGGCGAGCGCGTCGTACGGGCGGAATCGGAAGTCGATGTCGCCGAAGACCACGGGCGAGTAGAGATGGCCCGCGGAGGACACGGAGACCAGGCGCGCCCCGTCGACGTCGGCGAGAGCGCGGTGCAGCCCCAGGGCCAGGGCGAAGTGCCCCAGGTAGTTGGTGGCGAACTGCTGCTCATGACCGGCGCTGCCCCGCTCGAGCTCCGGCGGCATCATGATGCCGGCGTTGTTGATCAGGATGTGCAGCGGGCCCTGCCAGGCGGTGGTGAACGCCCGCACCGAGTCCAGGTCGGCCACGTCCAGGCGGCCGACGTGGATCGCGTCGTTCCCGGTGGCCTTGCGCAGGTCGGCCGCGACCTGCTCGCCCGCTTCCGGGCGGCGGACGGCGAGAGTGACCTCGGCGCCGCGGGCCGCCAGGGCGCGGGCAGTCTCGACGCCGATGCCGGAGTTGGCCCCCGTGACGATCGCTCGCCTGCCGGACAGGTCGACGCCCTCGGCCACCTCCGAGGCGGTGCTGGCGCGGTCGTACGGAGTGGTGAAGACATTGGACATATGGAGCATTCCTTCGGTCGTTCGTATGGCGCTGCCAGACTGCGCCGAGCGCGGTGGGGCGCACCAGGACCGGTCGGGACTGGGACTGGCAGGGCCACCCACAAGGGCGGAACACGTCCGTACGCTGGCAACATGACACCCGCCGGAGACACGAACGCACTGGGCCAGTACCTGCGCGCCCGCAGGGAACTGGTCCAGCCCGATGACGCCCGGGACACGGGCAACCGGCGTGTCCCGGGCCTGCGCCGCGAGGAGGTCGCCTTCCTCGCCGGGATCAGTTCCGACTACTACAACCGCCTGGAGCAGGGCCGCGACAGGAACCCCTCGGAGCAGGTCCTGCGCAGCATCGCCCGCGCCCTGCGACTGGACGAGGAGGCGACGGCCTACCTGCTGGAGATCGCCACCCGCAGGAGCCCGCGCCGCAGAAGGTCCCGCAAGCCGGAGAAGGTCAGCGACGGCCTCCGCACGCTCATCGACTCCTGGCCGCTGACCCCGGCGTACGTCCACGGCATGTACATGGACGTCCTGGCCGCCAACAGCCTCGCCATCGCCCTCTCACCGTTCAACGCGCCGGGACGCAACGGCATCCTGGCCGCGTTCCTGGAACCGGAGATGCGCGAACTCCACCAGGACTGGGAGGACATGACCGCCCGGGTCGTCCCCTACCTGCGCTCGGTCGTCGGCGCCGACATCGAGGACCCGCGCCTTGTCGAGATCGTCGGCGAACTCTCCCTGCGCAGCGAACGCTTCCGCACCCTCTGGGCCCGGCAGGACGTCAAGCACAAGACCAGCGGCATCACCCTGCTCCGTCACCCCCAGGTCGGCCCACTGGAACTGCACTACGAAAAACTGCTGGTCCCGGGCACCGACGGGCAAACCTTGATCACCTACCACGCGCAGCCGGGCAGCGCCTCCGAAGAACGCCTGCGCCTGCTCGCCAGCATGAACGCCCCCGCCCAAGCCGACGACACCCGGATCGCAAGCGACCACACCCAAGCCCCCGGACATCCCACGTCCCGGTAGACCCGCCCCCGTCACCGTTTTCGTGGCTGCGCAACGGAGCCTCCGGCCTTCGGGTCCGGCATGACCTCCCCCCTGTTGTCCATGATCCGCGGGGCGTGACGCCACCGGGCCCGCAGCCATCGACGGACCGCTGATAAGGGGCTGGAACACCGGTTTCACCCGAGCTGGAACGGCACTCCATAGCGTGGACGCGGCACCTCGGTGCCCTGGCAAGGCCGGACGAAAGCGTGACGGAGGAGGCTTCACGTGATCGGCACCGGCGCCGTTGGCGTCCCCCCGGCTCGGACGCCGGCAAGAGTGAACACCACGCCATCACCGTCACCCGGCCGGGAAGAAAGCCTTCGACAACGCCTGCGCGACACCGAGCCCAAGCTCCGCGAACTGCTCACCAAGCCGCAGGCCACACACGAAACGGTGCTGATCGTGGCCGATCCGCCGGCCTCAACCGCGACACCGCCGCCGGCAGCCGCCACGGACACGGACTGCCCAGTCGCCCACCCGACGGGCATCCGCATCGAGGAACTCAGCGACCTCTCCCACCACGGTCTGGTCCCATACCGGCCGCCCACCCCCGATCAGCTGATCCCGCTGCCGCGGATTGCGCCGTCCAAGACGGACACCGAGCGGCTCCTGGCCGTCAGTCCCGAACTCGCCGACGTGCCCTCGACAAGCATCCGCAGGGTCCATGACGGGTACGGGAGAGTACCCCTCGTTCTCCCCTACGACCCGCATGAGCACACGGGCCGAGTACCACCCACCGACTCGATCGACCAGTTCGACACCAACGCTGGGATACAACCAGCCGAAGACGCCGACGGGGCCCTGTCCCGCAGTTCTTCCGGTTCGGCCCGATGAAGGGCCGTTTCCATGGCCGATCCACCGGAGCGATGGGGCCAAAGACACCCTTGCTCGGCTGTGAACGCGGTGAATGGGAATGCCGGCCACCGATAGCCACATTCACCGTGGCTCCTGGCCACGTGACCTGGGCCTCCTTCGAACGACCCCGCCGCTGGACACGTCACTATTCGGGGTTCGGCCCGTCCCGGTTCGACCGCCTTCAATACGCTGACGCCGTGAAGGTCCTGAGTGCAGCAGTGGGTTCTGACGAGAAGTGAGTACGACCCATCGGCTCATCACGGGAGGAAGAATTCGTGTTTGACCACGTCATAGGGTTAAGCCCAGAGGAGGCCGCGCGGTTGGCGGCGCTGGTCGAGGAGTCCCGACCGGTCCTTGAGCGCGACGGAATGGAGGCTGTCCAGAACCTTCTGGCAGAACGCGGCATGAGTGTCGTCCAGGCGATCGCCATCACCCGGGCACTACTTGGGAATGCGGAGACACCGCTTCAAGTCGCCATCGACATCGTGACCACGAGCAGGGCTCGGCAATAAGCTCAGAGAACACGGCCTCGATGGACGGCTCCGACGGCTGACCAGCCGAAGGTCACGTCCTTGACGTTCCCTCGACTGGCCTGCCTGCCTGCCGCCGAGGGGCCGCTTCCCTCGGTCGCTCACCAGGACCAGCTGCTGCGACTTCGTCCGGTGCGTGGCTCGGATGCCGGTCCCAGCCTCCCGCACGCCTCAGCCACGACGACTTCGTCGGAGAGCACGGAAGCGGCGACGGCCGACTCCAGCAGGGTCACGGAGTGCGCCGCGCGCCAGACACCGTCCGGGCGCAGGACCCGAAGGCACAGAAGCAGGTGATCGTGCAGCAGCGGCATACCCGACCTCGCCTCGTGGTGGCGGAAGCACGCGGCGGCCAGGCCGTCCGCGGGACGGGTGCGGTGGATGCCCTGAGACGAAGGGGGTCGGGCCAGTACTCGAACGCATTTGCTGCGTGTGGTGAGCTGTGTCCGGTTCGTACGGTCGGGGGCGTGGAGCTGACGTTCTCCTCCAGCGAGAGCTGGGAGTGCCGGTGCTTTCGTACCTGGCGGTCAGGATGGCTCAACCTGGTCGAAGACGGCGAGGGCTTCGGCGGGGTCCGGACTCACGAGGCGTTCCAGACCGGCCGTCGTGATCTTCGCCCACCTGCCCGCCCGTGCCCACATCTGTTCCTCGAAGGCGCGGACGGCCTCGTCCAGATCTCCCTGACCGGTGGCGATGGACTCGGCGAGCTCGGCGCCTTCCAGCATCGCGAGGTTCGCGCCCGCCCCCAACGGGGGCATCAGATGGGCGGCGTCGCCCAGTAGCGTCACCCCGAAGACGTGGGTCCAGGTGTGGGACACGGGCAGAGCGTAGAAGGGGCGGTGGACGAAAGCGGTGCCGTTACGGAGGAGGTCGAGGACGGGAGCGGCCCAGCCGTCGAACAGAGCCAACAGGCTCGATCGCACGGCCTCGACGTCGGCCAGGTCCAGGTTCGTGTGCCAGTCCAGCGGCGCGCGGAATTTGGTGTACACCTTCACGTGGCCGCCGCTGTTGCGCTGTGCGACAAGGCTTCGGTTCACGCCGTACACAGCGATGGAACCGTCACCGATCAACCGGGCGAGGTCAGGGTGGCGGGTGTCGATGTCGTCGAGGGAGGTCTCGATCGAGGTGACGCCGGTGTAGTGCGGCGTCACAGACGACACTGCCGGGCGGACCCGGGACCAGGCGCCGTCCGCGCCGACCACGAGGTCGAACATCTCCTGGCGCCCGTCCGCGAAATGGACCTGTACGCCATCCCGGGTCCCCGGCACCACCTTTGTCACGCCCCGGCCCCACTGGACGTCGAGAGGGCCGAGCAACAGGTCACGGAGTTGCCCGCGGTCGATCTCGGGATTGGCCCGGTCATCTGGACGGGGTCGCCAGTCGCGCAGGACGGTCCCGTCCGTGTCCAGGATGCGCATGGCCTGCCCCTCGGGTCGAGACAGCGCCTGGAACTCCGCCAGCAGCCCCGCCTTGTCCAGCGCGAGTTGCCCCAGCCCCTCTTGCAGGTCCAGCGTGCCGCCCGGGGGGCGGACGTCGGGGGCGGGATCGCGTTCGAGGACGGTGACGGGGTGATCATGGCGGTGCAGGACGCGGGCGAAGGTAAGGCCGGCAGGGCCGCTCCCGACCACTGCGATGCGTTGTCTCATGCCAATACACTGTATTTCCTCGTTACGGCGCATCGCAAGGGTACGCTGGGATCATGACCGTGTGGGACCGGCCGGAGCCGCCTACTCAACCCGTGCCGCTCGACCGGGAGCGGATCGTCGCCGCTGCCATCGCGCTGGCCGACGAGGGCGGGTTGGAGGCGGTGTCCGTGCGCAAGGTCGCCGCCCGCCTGGATGCCGGCCCGATGCGGCTGTACAGATACGTCTCCACCAAGGAGGAGCTGTTCGACCTCATGGTGGACGAGGTCCACGCCGAGATCCGCCCCGAGGAGCAGCCCGGTGACTGGCGGGAGGCGTTGCGCGTCCTCGCCCACCGCACCAGGCAGGCCGCTCTCCGTCACGAATGGCTGGCCGACCTGCTCGGCGGCCGCCCCACCCTGGGTCCGAACGGCCTCGCCGTGACCGAGGCCAAGCTGGCCGCCCTCGACGGACTCGCCGACATCGACACCGTCATGCGCGCCGTGGAGACCGTCAGCGCCTACTTCATCGGCGCGATCAGGCGTGAGATCGCGAACCTGCGGGCCGAGCGCGCCACGGGCCTGTCCAAGCGCGACTGGCAGCGCGCCTCCGGACCGCATGTGACGAGAATGCTGGCCACCGGCCGCTTCCCGGCGCTGGCCAAGGCCGTGTACGACGGCACGGACGTGGACGCCGAGGCATCCTTCGCGACCGGCCTGGACTGGGTCCTCGACGCCGTGGCCGCCAAACTCACCCGGCCCCCGGCGTGACACTCAGACTCTTGCCGAATGTGAGCGAGGCCGGGGTCGGTGTCCAGGGTCCGCGCCGGCTCGCGCCGCCACACTTCAGAACGCCGGTGCTGCCATGAGGACGCCGGGAGAGTCCGGCTCTGAGAGCGGCACCGCCTGCTGCGGCCCTGAGGCCATCGAGATCCACGACAACTTCGGATCCGCCCTCTTCGCGGCCGGCGAGCGCGACACCGTGCCCGCCGAGGCGGTCGCCGCCTCGCTGGGCTGCGGCCATCCCACCGCCGTCGCCGACCTGCGCGAAGGCGAGCGCGTCCTGGACCTCGGCTCCGGCGGCGGCACAGGTGTCCTGCTCACCGCCCGCCGCATCGGCCCCACCGGCAATGCGTAGGGCCTCGACACCCACGGGAAACCATGGTGCAGCAGAAGGTGACAGTGCCCCGATGGACGCGACGGCAAGCTGGGCCGCGAGCTGCGGGCCAGAGCACGAAGCGGGGTCCACGGTGCCGGCCGGCCTGGAGACGGGGACGGGTGCCCGCCGTGCTCGCGGTGCTGACGGCCGGGCTCATGGCCTTCCACCGGGCGGTTCCCAACTTTGCGGGCCACCTGGGCAGTCTGCTGGAAGCGTTCCTTCCGTGGCTCGGTCTGGTGGTCGTGGTACTGCTCGTCCTGGCACTGCTGCGCCGCTCAGCTATCGCGCTGGTGGCGCTGCTGCTGCCGGTGGCCGCCTGGACGTACCTCTTCGGCGCGATGCTCCTGCCCGGGGCGGAGCCTGGCCCGCACGATCTGGTCGTGGTGCAGCACAACGTCAGCGACGAGAACGCCGACCCGGCGGGCACGGCCCGCGCCCTGGCCGGCGCCGCGCCCGATCTCATCGCGCTGGAGGAGCTGGTGCCCCCGGCGCTGGCGGTGTACGCGCAGACCCTCGCCCCGGACTACCCGTACCACGCCGTCCGGGGCACCGTCGGACTCTGGTCGAAGCACCCGCTGACCGGTGCCCGGCCGGTGGACATCAAACCCCAGGGGATCGCGGAGATCTGGAGTCGCGGGCTGCGGACCGTGGTCCACACAACGCACGGCAATGTCGCGGCGTACGTCGCGCACCTGCCCTCGGTCCGCGTCCGGGCGAGCGGCCTTGCCTCCTCCCAGCGGGACGAGAGCGCCGGCCTGCTGGGCAAGGCCATCGCCGCCGAGAACCTGAAAACGGTCCTCCTGCTCGGCGACCTCAACGGCACCGTCGACGACCGTGGGCTGACCCCGCTGACCTCACGGATGAACACAGCGCAGCGAGGATTCGCCTTCAGCTTCCCCGCCACCTTCCCCACCGCCCGCATCGACCAGGTCATGGCCCGCTCTGCAACCGTCCACCAGATCCGCACCTTGCCGCCCACCGGCAGCGACCACCTGCCGGTCACCGCCCGGATCACATTGGGCTGAAAAGACGATCCCGATGACAACAACCCCGCCTGAGGGATGTCCTTCTCTTGATCCTTGAGTTTGTCCGAGCGCGGCCCTCCTCCGCGTCGGCCACTCGGCTATCCGGTGCGAGTGACGTTGTGCAGGCGGGCGACGCCGAGCATGGCGTGAGGGACTCCGTCGCCTCTCAGGTGGCAGTCGCGGGATCTTCCAGCTCTTCATCCGGGCGGAAGTGTGCTCGACTCGGGCGCGGACCTTGCGGTGGGAGGTGTTGTGTTCCTCCTTCCATGCGGGGAGTTCGGCCTGGCCCCGTTCGCGTTGGTCCCGCTCGCGGCGGTGCGGGATGACCAGGCCGGTGACTCAGTAGCCGCCATCGGCGATATCACCGTCGTGTTGCCGACGGCGGCCTTCGCGCCGGACAGCTCACATGCCTTGCAGCCGCTGCGGTTTCCGGGCAAGGACCGGCCGCGCCGGACGGCGGCCGCTTCCTCACGGCGTTGAGCGGTCACGAACTTGCGGAAGCAGCGCGGACTCGGCCCGGTGAACGGGCCTGTCCGAGACATCTGTGACGCCATGATCACACCAGCCACACCGTGATCATCGCACTCGGGCCGGCTGGACCGGATCTCTGTCAAGGTTCCGGACCGGATCTCATTCAAGGTTCCGGGATGAAGGCGGGGTCGATGCCCATCGCGGTCACGCCCTCGCGCACGGCGCGGTCGAAGTTCTTGATCTCTGACACGAGGACATCCCAGCTGACGGGCGTGGTCCAGAAGGCCGGCATGAGGATGGAGCCGATCTGCCAGCCCTGACCGGAGTTCACGATGCGTATCGCCCCCTCCTCCGCCTGCATCGAGTCGAGCTCGAAGTCCTCATGCCCAGCATCAGGACTCTGGAGCCAGAGCGCCAGGTGGTACGCCAGCTCGGCGACGGGGAACTGTTCTGCGGACCACACCGCCCGTCCCTGTTCCCAGATGGACAGCTCAGCCTCGATATCGAGGAGCAGCACCGCCAGGGGTGCCTCCTGCGGGGTGAGACCCCGCCGTGGCAGATCCGACAGTCCAAAGTTTCGACAGGCCAACCTCATTGCCCCGCCTCCACAGGATCTGGGGCCCAACACACGTCCCGGCCGCCCAAATGTGAACAACCGTACCAAGATGCTTCAGGCACCCCGCCCTGCGCCCCATCGGTGGGACAACCCGTAGGTGACGACTGATGCAATTCAGCTCACCCGTGCAGGTCAGGGTTCTTCCCCCGGCCGAAGGAACGCCAGAACGGCCCTCGTGAACTCCACCGGCTCGGATTTGTGGATCAAGTGCCCGGCCGGAATGGTGACGACCCGCCCGTCAGGAACACGACGGGCCAACTCGACGATGCCCTCCTGGGGCACGTGACTGCGTGGCCCGCCGGCCACGACAAGGGTCTTGGCGGTGATCCTGCCGAGGCGTTCCAGCCATCGCGCATCCGGCGTGTCGACCTGCCGCCTGACGGCCAGCACCATTTCCCAGTCGAACGTCAGCTCCCCGTCCGGCCTGCTCGGAGTGGTCGGGTCCCGAGGGCGTGGGATCGAAACGTCCTCCAGGACGAGCCGGTTCACACGCTGCGGATAATCCTCAGCAAGCAGGTAGGCAACGATCCCTCCCATCGAGTGCCCCACCAGATCCACCCGGTCAAGTGCCAGTGCATCCAGAAAACCGAGCACGTCGTCCCGCATGAGCTGCAGCGAGTACTCCCCCGGCCAGTCACTGCGGCCGTGACCGCGAAGATCGAGAGCATGGACACGCCAACTGCGTGCGAAGGCAGGTGTCACGATGTCCCAGTCCGTGGCATCCTCGCCCAGCGCATGCAACATGACGAGCGGCGGAGCGTCCAGCGGTCCCGACACCTGATAGGCCAGCCGGACGCCTCCAACGTCAACCGCGTGATGATCAGCCATGCCGGGAAAATACCGGGGCGCCCACGCCGCAGAGACACCGTTCACCAACAGCCGAACCGACCACTGCCGGCATCGACGACGACAACCCCGCCCCCGCTTTCGCGACAACTACCGGGCACCGGCTGACGCAACCTGCCCCGGACCTTCCAGGCGACGGTGGGTCAGAGGTCCAACTCCAGGTGCTCGATGTCGGCGAGGCGGACCTCCTTCAACCGGCCGGCCCGGCGTCCGCTGTCCTGGAGGTACACCCCCACACCTCCTTGAGCGCTTCGGCCGCGATCCGCTGTCCCGGCGGCCGTAGCCCTTGCCCGGAACGAACGTGTCCAACGTGATCAACCGCCAGCCGCCTACGGTGCTTACCGCAGCCCGCTCACCTGCCGCCCCCTGGTACGCAGCCTCGGGCTGCCTGCGGCCGCTGCCGAGCACCTCACGGAACGCGCGGCGGTCGTCGTGGTGCCCCGTTGGGTAAAAGACCGCCGCCCCGCGTCGGCCTGCGTAGGCGGACACGAGCTCGCCGCCCCGCGTGTACGCCTCGCGGGAACCGTCGTCGGCAACGTCATCGGTGATGAGCACCGCGTCGAGGTCGTCCAGGTACTGGAGTTCGTCCAGTAGAAGACGGAGTGCCGCCGCTGGATGGGACTCCCGCCAATCGCGCCGTCGCCCGCCGGTCGAGGCACCCCCGTACCCTTCCGTGAACCGGCCGAAAATCCCAGGAGACTTCGGCCAGTGGACGCTCCCTTGCCGTGGCTGGGACCTCGCTTGCCACTGCCACTGCCACTGCCACTGCCACTGCCACTGGAACATTGGCATTGGGCTGTGTCTCAGTTGGCGCGCGGCGGCCCGCGAGGACCGCTGATCCTGGCGCGACGCAGCGGTGCTCGCCCAGGACTTCAGCACCGATGCGGTCTGCCTTGGGGTGCCCCGCGGGAGTAATGTCTGCGGAATGACCGCGACGCCAACGGACTTCTTGGCACGTGCCCTGGACGCCCCGGGCGAGCCCCGTCTGCGGCCGCTACCACCCGTGGTGGCGGAACTGCTGCGTTCTCTGAGCGCCCCGCCTCGGCTGGCGGCGCACCTGCGTGCGGTCCATGACGTTGCGGTCCAGTTGGTGGAATGGGTGGAGGACCGCTACCCGGATCTGGCCGTGGACGGCGACGATGTTCTCTTCGGTGCGGCCACCCACGACGTGGGCAAGGTCCTGCACCCCGAGGAGCTCGCCGGGCCCGGCTCGGCACACGAGGAAGCTGGTCGTGACCTGCTGCTGAGCCGCGGCTTCCCTCCTGCACTGGCTCGGTTCGCCGCCACCCATGCCAGCTGGGACGCCCCGGATGTGACGATGGAGGACCTCCTGGTCAGCGCAGCCGACAAGGTGTGGAAGGACAAACGCGTCTCCGGCATTGAGGACAGGCTCGTCACGGCGCTGGCAGGTACGACACAGCGGGAACCCTGGGAGGAGTACCTCGCGCTCGATGACCTGTTCACTCGGCTCGGGGCGGACGCTGCCCCTCGCCTGGCTTTCCAAGCGGCCTTCCCGGTTCACACCTGACCCGCCCTCAAGACGGCGCATTCCCCTGAGCGTGAACTGGCCGCACGGGCCAACTGCGGGCGGGTGACCGTAATTCCGTGACGCCGACGGTCCATGTCTGATCCGGTGCGGCGATGCAGGCAGGACGTGGGTCAGTCCTCAGTCGGGTGCCCCATCTCTCCGACCTGGGTCGTTCGGACGTGGACCGACGGGTGCGGCTGGGTGACCCGCACCGGGATCACGGTCAGTTCAGCCGGCTCGTGTACGGGGCAAGCTCAGTGACTTCCGCAGCCAGGCCCTGGCCCGGCTCGCCGCCCAGCGCGAAGGGATCGTCCGGCTCCGCGAGATCGCCCCACGGACACCCCGAGTGAGCCACCTTCCCGCACCGCGAACCACAGTGATCGGAACCTGTAGCTGACAGCCCGGGACTCGCTGTTCGGCACCGTCGGAAGCAGGTTGATCGAAAAGGGTTTGCGGACGAGGGCTGCGGTTGGATAGACGTAATCGCTGGATCCCCACCACGAGGGCTGAGGGGCCACGACAGCGAGAGGAGGGATAAGCCCATGATCCCCATGATCACCGCGCTTGTGTCCTCCCGGGGCGCGGACCACGTCTGACCCCGGAGCGGACGGGCGCCTTCACCGGAGCGTGCCTTGACCGTGAAAACGAACGACCTGACCATGCGTCCGATCACCGGCCGCGAAGAACTCGACCTCTTCTCCCAACTGCCTTACGTCCTCAACAATGAATTGGCGGACGACCTCGTTGCCGGCCGTCGACGTCCGCAGTGGATGTGGGTGGCCCTGCGCGGTGACCGCCTGCTGGCCAGGGCGGCCTGGTGGAGCAGAGCAGCCGACGATGCACCACTCATCCTTGACGTCCTCGACATCGAAGACAGCACCTCGGGCTCCGATCACGTGGACATCGGGGTGCGACTTCTGCAGACCGCAATGGCCGCTACCCTCCCGAACGGCTCGACTCGCCCTGAGTACAGCCGTTTCGTCCCGCCGGACTGGCGTGACAACCCGGTGACGAGCCAAGCCGTCGAAGACCGCATGACGGTACTCGAACGGACCGGTGCCCGGCTCTTCGTTGAACGACTGCGCCTGGAATGGCGTCCGGAATCACCAGTTCCCGAGCACAACGGGCGCCTCGTCTTCCGGCCGGTCCACGATGGCGAGGAACTCGTGGCTCTGATGGCCTCGGTTCTTGACGGAACGCTGGACGCACATGGCCGTGACGACCTGACCCGGATGTCAGTGCACGAAGCTGCCGTTCGGCACTACGAGCACGAGCTGGCGCGTTACACGAGCCCGCGGGACTGGTGGCGCATCGCGACACTGCCCCACGGAGAGCCAGTGGGGTTCGTCATCCCGGCCCGCAACGACTACAACGCGATCATCGCCTACATCGCGGTCCTTCCCTCACACCGCGGCAACGGCTACATCGACGACATCCTCGCCGAGGGCACCCGAGTCCTCGCAGAGCAGCGCGTCCCCCGAATCCGTGCGTCCACGGACCTCGGCAACATCCCGATGGCGAACGCCTTCCGGCGCGCCGGATACATCAATTTCGAGCGTGAAATCAACATGACCTGGAGCTGATCGAGTACCGGGCGGGGGCTCCGCAGACGGCGCCCTCGCCCACCCCTCACCCCCGTCGAGTCAGCTACGCCACGTCGACAGAACACCATGAAGGCCACCGTCATCGCTGACTGGCGGGGCCGCACCTTATGGACCGACACCCTGCGGCCCGGTCGTATGCACGATGCCACGGCCGCCCGCAACGAAGGCATCGACGTCTGCTTCCAGCGCTTCCCCGACGTCCAGGTCCTCCTGGACGACGGCTACCTCGGCCTGAGCCGCGACCACCGCGGGCAAGCGATCTCCTTGCGGTCACTCGCAAACAACCGTGCTCTGTCAGAGAAGTCTGAGCGGTAGGTGCGAGTGGGTGTTCTGCGGTGGTGAGCCGGATCTCAAACTGAGTCAGGGAACGCGTGAGCGAACCTGGTGAGGAGGCGCTGTCCCCAACTCCCCCACGGGTGCTGACGTCAGCCTCCTTCGTTGCGCCGACCGTGCCTCAGGTGGCTAGTCCCGGATCCCCAGGTCCTCCCGCATCAATGTCCGCATTGCCACCAGCCGAGGCTCCGCCTGCTTGACCTCGACGAGCAGGCGCTCGACACTCTCCCCCTCACGCGCGAGGCCGCGGTCGATGCGCTTGGCCGCCGCGTCCACCCCCGCGAGGACCTTGTTGAGTTCCCGTGACGCCTCCATGATCCGCAGCGGGACGATCATCTGCGCTGCCGCGTAGCGGTCGCGGTACTCCCTGCGGGAATCCTCGAGACGGGTGCGGTCCTCCTCGATGTAGACGCCGTCGCGAATGCGGTGCAGGGCGTCCTTGAGGAGCGTGTGGAACTGCTCGGAGGCACGGTTCATGGCCGTATACGCCTCTCGGCGCTCCTCGAACGACCTTCTGCGGTCGGCGAGTTCGGCCTCGCCGGCGCGTGCGCGGGCGTTGAAGCGTTGCGGGAGCACCGCGCCGAGGAGAGCCCCGCCGAGGCCCGCCGCCGCGGTGATCGCACTCGCTATCGCGTCTGACATGGGCGGACCCTATCGTGATCCGCACGCCGAGCTGCCCACCGCCGGAGACGGGGACTCTCCTCGATCGGGCCTTTCACGGCGGTACATAGGACTTTACGGCGAGTTGGCTCTGGGGTGGCCGGTGCGGGGGTGGGTGAGGGTGAGCACGTCAATGCCGCGAGGGGCACCGTACTCGACGGCCGAAACCCTCAACGCCCGTTTCCCGACGGCTACTTGGCTCGCAACGCAAGCGGCCCGTCACCCGCTACGGCGTCGGCTGAACCGTGACACGACCCGAGAGCATCACCGGACGAAATCTACTCAGACCATGAAGAACACCTGAGAAGCTGTGCTCATGATGGACAAGGCCGGTGGGGTTCAAGGTCAGTCGGTTTGCCCGGGAAAATACGCACGCGTCGAGCGTGAGAGACGGTTCCTGCTGTCCGAACCGCCGAATCCGTCGACGATAACAGTCACCCGTCTGATCACCGATCGGTATCTGGTGGGAACACGTCTGCGGCTGCGGCGTGCAGATTCCTCTGACGGCCGCTGCGAACGCAAACTCACTCAGAAAGTTCCGATCTCTCGTCCCGGCGGCGTTCAGGGCCTGATCACCAACACCTACTTGTCCCCGGCGGAGTACGACCTGCTCGCGTCGTTGCCGGCCGCGGTGCTGTCCAAGACTCGTTTCAGCGTGCCTCCCTTGGGCGTCGACGTCTTCGAGGGTCCCCTGCGGGGTCTGGTCCTGGCTGAGGCCGAATTCACCACCGACGAGGAGGCCCGGTCCTTCGTCCCTCCTTCAGAGTGCGTGGCAGAGGTGACGGACGACGCCCGCTTCACCGGGGGAAGACTTGTCGAGACCTCTCGTCAAGAGCTGCTCGGGTGGCTGGCCGAGTACGGGCTCCGCCCGCAGTGACATCAAACACGGATCTCTTTCCGCCAGCTAGGAGACCCGACGAAAGCCCGTGCGCCGGTCGGCCGGTGCTCGTCGCAGCCCGCGACTCGGTCGCAGGGCAATGCTCAACCGGGTCTTGCCCCTCACCCACGGGTCAAGGCTTAGCGTCCCGACATGAATGCGACTCATCGACTCGTGCGCCTGGTCCGCCGCCCCGCTGGATTGCCGACTGCGGACGACTTCACCCTGGCGCGGGTCCCCGTCCCCCGTCCCGAGGCCGGCCAGGTACTCGTCCGCAACACCCATTTCCTGGTCTTCCCCGGCCTGCGCACCCTCATCGGAGGCGAGACCCGCGATGTCCCGCTGCCGCCGCTGTACCCCGGTGACACCTTGTTCGGCCCCGCGATCGGCGAGGTGGTCGATGGGCCGCTGGAGAAAGGGCAGTTGGTACTGCACCTTCAGGGCTGGCGGGAATACGCGACACCCGACGCTGCCCAGTGCAGGCCGCTCGAGGGCACGCTGCCCGACCCGGTGGCGCACCTCGCCCAGGGCTCCGCAGCGTACGGCGCGCTGACCCGGCTGGCCGAGGTCCACGAGGGCGACACCGTGTTCGTGACCGGCGCCGCCGGAGCGGTGGGCACCATGGCGGGCCAGATGGCCCAGTTGCTGGGTGCCGCCCGGGTGGTCGGCAGCACCGGCTCACCGGACAAGGCTCGAAGGCTGAAACGGGAACTCGGTTACGACGCCACCGTGCTGCGCGGAGCGGGGCCGCTCGACGAACAGCTCGCCGAGGCGGCGCCGGACGGCATCGACATCGTCCTGGACACCGTGGGCGGCGAACAGCTGACTGCCGCCGTCCACGCGGCGAACCGGGGCGCCAGGTTCGCCCTGGTGGGCGCACTGGACGGTCAGCTGTCCCCGGACCGAGCGGGCGGGAGCGCGCCCACCGTGCTCGACACCTACCGGCTGCTGAACAGGGGCATCACGATCGCCGGCTACAGCGGCACGGACCACCCGGATGTCGAGGCTGAGTGGGAGGCCCGCTTCGGGGACTGGCTACGGACGGGCGATATCCAGTTCCCTTACACCCCGCTCGATGGAATCGAGCGCGCTCCGGAGGCGTTGCCCGAACTGATCGCAGGCCGCGCCTTCGGTGCGGCAATCGTGGAGCTGTAGGGCGGGGGAGCACATGCGGATCGGCGAGGCAGCGGCGGCAGCCGGCACCACACCACGCGCTCTGCGCCTGTACGAGGCCCGTGGCCTGCTCCGGCCCCTGCCACGTACTCCGTCCGGCCAACGTGAGTACAGTTCTGCCGAGGTGGCCCGCGTCCGCGTGATCCGTGAGCTGCTGGCTCTGGGCCTCACCCTGGAAGACCTCCGCCGCCGAGCCCACCGCCTGGACCTCCTCGTCCAGACCGCACCTGCATCTTGTGGCGGCCCTCCAGGCGAGTTCAGCGATGTCGTGGCCGATCGCCTGGCAACCCTGGACGCGGAGATCGCTCGCCTCACCTACTTACGGCAGAGCCTCGCCGCAGCCGCGGGTGGGCCGTCAGATGCGGCTCAGGGCAGCCGTTCTGGAGGACCTGGACGAGCATTGCCCCAGGTTTGACGTGTGGGTGGTTCCGCCGGCCAAGGCGCGTCCCGACGGCGGACCGACCTGCGAGCCTGCCAGCCAGTGTCCGAGTGGTGGCATGGGGCAGGCGAGGATCGTCCGGCGCGTGGGCTCTTCGCGGTCCGCGGACGGCCGTCGTGGTCAGCGGCTCGTGGAGGCGGGGTGGTGCTGGGCCGGGTCAAGGCCGGTCATGAGTTCCGCGAAGGCCTGTGCGGCGGTCGGGGAGGTGAAGAGGCGGTCGAGGCGGGCGCGGGCCAGCCGGCGCAGGAAGGGGCCGCAGCGGGTGTCGTCGCCGGCGTCGTGGACCGTGCGGGTCAGCCAGTGGGAGAACTCCTGGTCGCTCCAGACTCGCCGCAGGCACCGTTCGGAGTAGGTGCGCAGGCCGGTGTCGTCGTGGTCGCGGACGTGGTCGCGGATGGCGCGGACGAGGAGATCGGCGTCGTACAGGGCGAGGTTCATGCCCTTTCCGCCCATGGGCGACACGATGTGGGCGGCGTCTCCGACGAGGTACAGGCGGCCGTACTGCATGGGGTCGTGGACGAGGCTGCGCAGCCGGAAGGTCTCGCGGTCGGTGATCGGGCCCGCGGTCAGGGCGGGGTCGGCGAGCCGGGTGCGCAGCGCGTCCCAGACGCGGGTGTCGGGCCAGGCGTCGGGGTGGTCGTCGGGCGGGCACTGGAGGTAGTAACGGCTGCTGTGCGGTCCGCGGGGGAAGTGCGCGGCGAAGCCCTGTGGGCTGACGGCGAGCAGGGGGTGGGCGGGGGGCGGGGCGTCGGCGAGAACGGTGAGCCAGCCGATGCCGTGGTCGAAGGTGTGGGTGGTGAGGTGCCCGTCGGGGACGGCGGTGCGGGTGACGCCGTGCTCGCCGTCGCAGCCGGCGACGAAGGCGCAGGTGATCGTGTGCACCGTGCCGTCAGCGGAGCGGTAACGGACGGTGGGGCGGTCGCCGGTCAGGTCGTGCAGGGTGATATCGGCCGTCTCGTAGCGCACGTCGCCGCCCTCGGCGAGGTGGGTGGCGGTGAGTTTTTGGACCAGGACCTGCTGGGGGCACAGACGTGCACCGGGGCCCTCGGATCCGTCGCTGTCGTCGACGAGGTGGCTCTTGCCGTCCACCCGGAACTCCAGGATGCCGTCGTGGGGTGGGCTGCCCAGCACCAGGTCGGCCAGCCCCCAGGACACGAACATCCGCACCGCGCGGCTCTCCACGATGCCGGCCCGCTGCCGCTGTGCCACGTAGTGGCGGCTGCGGCGCTCGAGGACGATGCTGTCGATGCCGGATCTGCGCAGCAGCTGGGCGACGGTCAGCCCGGCCGGGCCCGCGCCGATCACCACGACGGTGGTGGATTCCGGAACCTCGTCCAACTTCCGTTCATCCTGGGCCACTTGGCACCTCCGGGGTCAGCCTAGCGCCGAGTGAGGCCGGGGCGGGGAGGTGTGTTGCGGGCCGGAGCCGCGTGGTTGTGCGGGATCCGGGGACGTTCATGCCGTCCCCACCCTCGGCTGTGGCCCCTCGGCGACGGGCCTGCGTTTCCTGCCGCCCATGGGCGCCTCCTTCGTCGTTCGCCCTCCTGACGATCCGACGGGGAACTCCGCTGGAGGGGGCTGCTGTCCCGGAGGAGCCGGTCCGCTCCGGCGCGGTCCGGGACGTCGTACCGAAGCCACGGAACCGGAGCGCCCGCGGCGGCCGGGCCATCACCGGGCCCGCGTGGTGCGTGGTGTTCGGAAGCAACGGCCGGCGGGTACGCGCGCGTGGCTCCTCGCACGGCTGGTCGCCGCTGACCGTCACGGAGGGGACGTCGGCCCGAGCGTCAGTGCTGCGCTGTGCGGTCCTGGCTCAGGGCTTGTCGGCGAGTCCCTCGATGTCGGCTTCCTCGGGGAGGATCACCATGTCGATCTCCTTCCGGCCGAGGAGCGGGCCCAGGGCCAGGCCGCGCTCCGGCGGCCAGAACTCGGGCTTCCAGGCGGGTCGCCGCCTGGGGAACCGGGGTGCGGCGCGGGTCAGCGCACTCCGAAGTCGCGTGCCTGCTGGGTGGCGGCCCGGACGCCGTCGGTGAAGGGTTCGCCGTGGCCGGGCAGCAGCAGATCCGCCGGCAGCTGGTCGAGACGGTCGAGGGCGGCGAGCGCGGCCCTGCTGTCGTGGGTGAAACAGCGGCTCACGATCGAGGGTCCGGTGTGACCCGACAGCCCGTCATCGGTGACCAGGGCGTCGCCGGTGAAGAGCAGCCCGCGGTCGGCGAAGTGGTAGGCGGTGCTGCCGGGGGTGTGACCGGACAACACGACGGCCTGCGGGGCACCGGGGACGTCCTCCAGCACCTGGTCGCCGTGGAAGACCCGCGTGTTCCGGACGGCGGGAGCGGTGAAGGCTCCCGCGCGGGCCAACCGGAGAGGCATGGCGAACGCGGCCGGCCTGCGCAGGAGGTAGGGGAGCATCGAGCGCTCGGGCTTGGCATGGCGGTTCACGCTGCGCGGGCCGTCGTGCAGGATCGCGGCGTCCCGGTCGTGGACCCAGATGTCGGCTCCGGCCTCCTGAAGGGTGTGAGCCAGGCCGGTGTGGTCGAGGTGGCCGTGGGTCAGGAGCACGGCACGGATGTCGGCGACGGAACGGCCGAGGCCGGCCAGCAGCCCGCGCAGCTGGCCCAGATGCGCGGGCACTCCCGCGTCGATCAGAGTGAGACCGTCGGGGCCCTCGATCAGGTAGAAGTTGATGCCGTGATCGCCGAGGCGGTGGACGCCGGGCGACACCTGCGTGGGCGCGGGACGGGACATACGGACCTCCAGCAACCTGCCAGAATTCAATACAGTCGACTGTATCAAATTTGGAGGGTGCGCCGATGCCAGGCGAGACACCACGCCGGCCCTACAACTCCGATCGCCGTCGGGAGACCGCCCGCCGCAATCGGGCAGCGGTGTTGGCGGCCTGCGGTGAACTGCTCTTCCGGGACGGCTACCACGCCACGACCGTGCGGGCCGTGGCCGAGGGGGCGGGCGTCTCGCCCGAGACCGTGTACAAGACGTTCGGTGGCAAGCCGGGCCTGGTGAAGGCCCTGTGGGACAGCACGCTGGCCGGTGACGACGAGCCGGTGCCCATGGCGGACCGCCCCGAGACGCGGGCGATCCTGCGGACGAGCGAGCCGGACGCCAAGCTCCGGCTCTACGCCGCGTTCGTGCGCGGGATCCATGAGCGGATCGCCGCGCTGTTCACCCTGCTGACCCAGGCGGGGCCGGACGTCGCGGAGGTGCTGGAGATGGCCGAACGGGAACGGCTCACCGGCGTCACCGCGTTCGTCACCCACCTCGACGAGACCGGTGCGCTGGATCCGGAAGCGGATCCGGCGCACCTGGCGGACGGCCTCTGGGCCCTGGCCGGACCGCAGCTGTACACGCAGCTCACAGCGGGGCGGGGCTGGTCGGCCGACACGTACGAGGAGTGGCTGGCCCGCACGCTCATCGCCACGATCCTGCGGTCTGCTCGCCCGAAGCGGTAGGCCTTCGGCGGCGCGGCGGAGCAGGAGGGTCGCGCCTAGGCACTGTCCGGCAGATCATGTGGCCGTGATGGCACCAAGTTAGTTCTCGCGGGCCGGACTGCGCACGGTTGCGAGGCGTTTCTGCCCCTCGGGCATGGGCAGGACCGCCAGTGCGGTGTCTGCAATCTTCCGCAGCGCCTCCGGGTCCAGGCCGGCCTTGCCTACCGCCTCGATACCGCGGACCACCGTCAACAGCAGTGCCGCCAACCGCTCCGGATCCGCAGCGCTATCGATGTCGCCGTGGCGCTGGGCGGCGCTGATCTCCGTCCGCAGCAGAGTCAGCAGTGCCGTCATGGTCTCGGCCGACCGTCCGGCGACCGTCGGATCGTGCTGGGCCAGTTCCGCCGCGCCCTTGGCCAACAGGCACCCGCGGCGCTCGGTGTCTGAGGCGGTGTTCTCCGCCATTAGGTGCACGTATCCCGACAGCCGGGCCAGGGCCTCTGCGTCCGGGCCACCTGCCAGCCGCTCTTCGGCCACCTCAACGACTGCGGTGCACCAGTCGCCAAACACACGGTGGAACAGCTTGCCCTTGTCGCCGAATGCGCCGTACAGGCTGCCCTTGCCCAGGCCGGTCGCCTGGGCGATGTCGTCCATCCGGGTTCCTGCATAGCCGGTCGCCCAGAACTGTTCCCTGGCCCGCTCCAGGACTTGGTGTTCGTCGAATGCGCGTGGTCTCGGCATGATCTCAGCCTAACCATTCTTGACTCGATCGTCCATTACTGCCTACGTTATGGACGATCCATTCCACAACTGAAGGGGTTCGACATGCCAGGCGTGCTGCATGAGAAGGTGGCCGTGATCACCGGAGGGACCAGCGGGATCGGGCTGGCCATCGCCCACCGCTTCGTCCGAGAGGGCGCACGGGTCTTCGTGACCGGCCGGGACATCGACCGCCTCGAAGCGGCAGTCAAGGAGATGGGCCCTGCGGCCACCGGCGTACGATCCGACGTCTCGGTCCTGGCCGACCTGGACGCGCTCTACGCGCGAGTCCGCGAGGAGGCCGGACGCATCGACGTGCTGGTGGCCAACGCGGGAATCGTCGCGGACGCCGCGCTCGGCGCCCACACCGAGGCGAACGTCGACCTGACACTCGCCGTCAACGTCAAGGGCCCACTATTCACCGTCCAGAAGGCGCTTCCGCTGCTGGCGGAGAACGCCTCCATCCTGGTCATCGGCTCAAGCAACAGCGTGCGCCCCAATGAGCATCTCGAGGTCTACAGCGCCTCGAAGGCAGCGTTGAGCAACCTCGTGCACAACTGGGCCCGGCAATCGCGAGAGCGTCGATTCCGGGTCAATGTCCTCAGCCCGGGACCCACGCGGACCCCTGCCCTGCTGCGCGCCGCGGGGCCGGACGTCGACCGGTTCGCCGAGGCCGTCGTGCCACTGGGGCGGCTGGCCGACGCCGAGGAAATTGCCGAGGCCGCCCTCTTCCTGGCTTCGGACGCCTCGTCGTTCGTCACCGGCGCCGAACTCTTCGCCGATGGCGGCTACACCCGGGCCTGAACGCCGGCCGGTGGTGCGCATCCGGTTCCCTCGAAGCGACGGGGTGCACTCCCGGCCGCGCGTGTGCGTCGTACGAGGCCCAGTGCGCTCGAAGCAACGAGATCGTGGCCGCGGGCTCTTGGATGACGTCGGCCGCCACGCCGACTGCCGGTCCGGCAACGCCGACCTCCGCTGGTTGCTCATCCATCTCGTCGAGGAGACCGGACGGCACGCGGACATCATGAGGGAACTGCTTGACGGGGCGAAGGGGTACTACTAGGTCTCTCCGGTGGGTCACGACCGGAGCCAAAGTCGGATCGAGGCAACGGTGACGGTGCCGTAGAAGACGTAGGCGCGTTTGTCGAACCTCGTTGCCACAGCCCGGAAGCTCTTGAGGGCATTGATCGTCCGCTCCACCTCGTTCCTGCGTTTGTAGATCGTCCTGTCGAAGCCAGCGGGCCGACCGCCCTTGCTGCCTTTGTGCTGTCGGTTGGTCCGCTGGTTCTTCGGTTCGGGGATCGTATGTTTGATCTGGCGTCGCCGCAGGTAGAGGCGGCTACGGCGGGAGGAGTAAGCCTTGTCTCCGCCGAGGTGGCCAGGCCGAGTCCGCGGTCGCCCGCCATCCCGGCGGGCGACACGGACACGCTCCATGACCGGGATGAGCTGCGGAGCGTCGCCCCACTGCCCCGGGGTGATCAGCAAGGCGAGTGGGCGGCGTCCGCCCTCACCGGCAAGGTGGATCTTGCAGGTCAGGCCGCCCCGTGAGCGTCCCAGGCCCTCATCGGGGCGGTGCTGCAGGGGCGCGTATCTTTTCCCGGAAGTCGCGGGGGTTTCTTACGTGCTCCCGCAGCGTGTTGGTGGGCCCGGCAGGAGGTGGAGTCCACGCTCACCATGGACCAGTCGATGCGGCCTTCCGCGTCAGCATCGGCGAGGACAGCCGCGAAGAGCTTGTCCCATGTGCCATCCGCTGACCAGCGCCGATGCCGCTCGTACACGGTCTTCCACCGACCGAAACGCGCAGGCAGATCCCGCCACGGTACCCCGGTGCGCTGCCGGAACAGAATCCCGTTGATCACCCTGCGATGGCTCTCCCAACGGCCCCCGCGTTGACCGGACTTCGGTAGATGCGGCTTCAGCCGGGCCCATTCTTCATTTGTGAGATCTCCGCGCCCCATGAGCATGCCAACGAACCAAGGCTGCGGCAGTCACAAGATCCGCCGGACAGTGCCTAGGCGGCCAGGGCCTCGTCCTCGCGATCGCTGCCCCCGCCGCCGGAGCGGTACCCCTGCAACAGGGTGTCCGCCGCGTGCAGGGCCTGCTCCGCGTCGGTCGCTCCGGTCATCACGCACAGCGTGTAGGTGGCGTCCTCCAGCAGGCGGCTGGTGCGGCCGGTGGGGCGTACGTCGTGCTCGATGCGCGCGTCGGCGAACCGGGCCAGTGCGGCACGCAGTTCCTTCTCCGCCGGAAGAATCATGGCGATTCCCACTCCCCCAGACTCGGCTCGCGGGTGCGTCGGCGCCGCCGCGAGGCACAGGTTGCACAGGCGGCATTCGGCGCCGCCCTTCGACGCGGGACCGCGCCGAGTGAACCTCCGTCTGCCCCGCGACCGGAGGTCCATACCTGGATGGTCGAAGAGGGCCGCCGCGACAGGGGGGACGGTGTCACGGATCAGAGAGGGCTTCACCGTCGATCCCGGACAGGCCCTGGCGGAGGTACACGGCGAGGCCGTGTGCGGCGGCCGCAACGCCTACTGGCCTTCGCCCCGGGCGCGGGGAACCGGCCGCCCGATCGAGCGATTGCGTTCAAAACCCCATGCCCTCGCGCGAGTTGAACCATCCCTCCGATCCCAGGAGTCAATACACGCGTCTCGGGCTCGCCGGGCATCCGGACATGTCCAGCCGCCACCCTCGGCTCGGCCGATGACGTGACGTGACGTCGTGGACAACGCTCCGCCGGAATCGACGATCGGCAGGGCCGAACAGAGTCGATCTCACCTCAGCGGCCCTGAAAGTCAGGTCGCCCAGGTCGAGTTGACCACAGCCCCCTGCCGCACGGCACCGACGGCCGGGCCGACGCTACTAGGGCCTGTCTGACAATTCCCGTCGTCGCCCGGAGGGCGGCCTCGCGGCGTCAGGTGCGTGCTCTCGGCGTGCCGGGCGTAGGCCCTCGTACTGGACGTACTTGGGTCTGCGCCCGGTGCGGCGAGAGTGCGTGCATGGCGTCGCGAGGCAGACGGGAATTGTCAGACAGGCCCTAGCGCCGGTTCAGCCCCACCCGGATGCCGAACGAGCGGCTGTGGAGGCACCGGCCACATCTGTCATGTTCACACCTTGACGGCCTTGGTATAGACCTTTAGCTTTCCCCGTGTCAGGTCGTCCCGACGTGCGTCCTGTCGGTGTCCGCCACACCTACGTGCCACTTCGGAAAGGCTTTCCCACCCCCCATGGCTGCTCGCTCTTCCTTCCTCGCCACCGCGTTACGCGGTACTCCTCTCATAGCCCTGCTGGCCTTGTCGCTCAGCCCGTTGACCGCGGCACCGGCGGCCGCGGCGACCGGTACGGTCACGGGACTCGCCGGCAAGTGCCTCGATGTCGCCGGCGCCGGCACGGCCGACGGCACCCCGGTACAGCTCTACGACTGCAACGGCACCAGCGCCCAGCAGTGGACCACGGGCGCCGACAACACCCTGCGCGCCCTGGGCAAATGCCTCGACGTCACCGCCAACTCCACCGCCGACGGCGCCAAGGTCCAGCTGTGGTCCTGCACCGGCGCCGCCAACCAGCAATGGACCGTCACCGCCGCCCACGACATCGTCAACCCCGCGGCGAACAAGTGCCTCGACGTCACCGACCGCTCCTCCGCGAACGGTGCGCGGATACAGATCTGGACCTGCACCGGCGCCGACAACCAGAAGTGGAACGCGCCCGCGGAACAGACCGGCGAACAGTGCTGGGCCACCCACTACGGCCCCCAGCCGCCCGGCGCCCTGACGGCGAGCGGTGAGGTCTTCGACAACAACGCCGACACGGCCGCCACGTCCCTCTCCCGCCAGCCTCAACTGCCCTTCGGTACGCGCGTCCAGGTCACCAATGTCGCCAACGGCCGGTCCCTGACCGTACGGGTCAACGACCGCGGCACGTTCGCCCAGACCCCGCAGGAACCCAAGTGCCTTGATCTGACCGACGGCGCGTTCAGCCGGCTCGGCGGTGTCCTCGACCCCGATGCCGGACACATCGTCGTGACCCAGCAGGTCCTCGGCTGAGACGTCTGCCTCCGCAGGCCGGTCACGCACTCTCACCCCCTCGTTTCACGTCAGGAGCAGCTCTCCATGCGCCTTCCTCTCCTCATGTCCCGCCTCCGCGGGCGGACCGCCCTCGGCCGGCTGACGCTGGGCGTCGTCCTCGCCGCCGTCCTGTCCGCCCTGTTCACCGTCGCCCCGGCCCAGGCGGCGACCGGCCAGATCACCGGCCTGGCCGGCAAGTGCGTCGACGTGGCGGGCGCCAACAGCGCCAACGGGACCGCCGTACAGCTCTACGACTGCAACGGCACCGCCGCCCAGAGCTGGTCCAATACCGGCGACGGCACCCTGCGCGCGCTCGGCAAGTGTCTGGACGTGACCAGTGGCGGCACCGCGGACGGCACGACGGTCCAGCTCTACGACTGCAACGGCTCCGCCGCCCAGCAGTGGGCCGTCAGCTCGGCCAACGACATCGTCAACCCGCAGGCCAACAAGTGCCTGGACGTGACCGGCAACAACTCGGCCAACGCCACCCGGCTGCAGATCTGGACCTGCTCGGGCGGCGCGAACCAGAAGTGGAGCGCCCCCGCGAGCGGCGGTGGCGGCGGCAATCCTTCGGGGTTCGTGGTGAGTGAGGCCCAGTTCAACCAGATCTTCCCGAGCCGGAACTCGTTCTACAGCTACAGCGGCCTGACCGCCGCCCTGTCGGCCTACCCGGGCTTCGCGAACACCGGCTCCGACACCGTCAAGAAGCAGGAAGCCGCCGCCTTCCTCGCCAACGTCAGTCATGAGACCGGCGGGCTGGTGTACGTGGTCGAGCAGAACACCGCCAACTACCCGACGTACTGCGACTGGAGCCAGTCCTACGGCTGCCCGGCCGGACAGGCCGCCTACTACGGGCGCGGCCCCATCCAGCTGTCCTGGAACTTCAACTACAAGGCCGCCGGCGACGCCCTGGGCATCGATCTCCTCAACAACCCCTGGCTGGTGCAGAACGACTCGGCCGTGGCCTGGAAGACCGGCCTGTGGTACTGGAACACCCAGACCGGCCCGGGCACGATGACCCCGCACAACGCCATGGTCAACGGCGCCGGCTTCGGCCAGACCATCCGCTCCATCAACGGCTCCCTCGAGTGCGACGGCCGCAACCCGGCCCAGGTCCAGAGCCGCGTCGACGCCTACAACCGCATCACCTCGATCCTGGGGGTCAGCCCCGGCAGCAACCTGTACTGCTGATCACCTCGGAGCTTCCCCGCACGGCGGACCGGTGGATTCCCCCACCGGTCCGTCGGTGCTTCCGCGGCCGATGCTTGCGGCGGGAAACCGCAGCTGGAGCCCGCCCTGGGACGACCGGTGCCCGAGCAGCGCGGGCAGGCTGGACAGCGACCGCCCGGTGCCGGACGGATGTGTGCCCGCCGGGTGGGTTCCGGGGTGGGTAGTGGTCGGACACCGGCTTCCCGCCGGCACCGGTCCACCCACGTTCCGGCCCGATGGGGCGCAGGAGGGCGTCGGCAGCGTGCTGCCGAGAAGATTTCACGACGGTATCTGCGCGCATCGCGCCGCCTGCGACGAGACGGCCCCCACACCTCGACGTGAAGCCGGGTCGGCCTGCGGCCGGGAGGGCGGCGGGTGTCGAACGCGTGCCACAACCGGTTCACCGCCTGTACGGCGCCCGTGCTCAGGTACGTGAGAGCGGCCCCGTGGACATGTCCCGGAGCAGGCGCGGCCGCTCCGGCTTTCGCCACCGTCCTTGATCATGTGGCCTCGGTGTGTGCCGGCCGAGGGCGGTGTCGGCGCAGCGAGTTCTTCGGCGAACGGCCTGATCGCGTACGAGACATGGGCGCACCGACGATGGCCCGAACTCCCCCTTGACCGGCGCCTCGGGCGGGCACGGTCGGCTCGCACGGCGGCGTACGAGCTCCGATGAAACGTTGCGCTCTCACCGATGAAACGTTGCGCCACTCTATTGACGCCGCTCACCAACTTTCATACATTTCCCCCGCATTAACGGTTTGAAACGATTCAATGACTCGCCCGCAATCGTGACCGGACGGGAGCTCCCGTCCGCGTCCGCCGCTCACCGAGCCGTTCTGCTTCGCCCGACGCGCGTGAAGGAGTACTTCGTTGGCCAGTCAGACCACACCCCCCGCCCCTGGCTCCCCCGGTTCGCCCGACTCCGGCTCGCGCACGCCTCACGAGGAAGCTCCGGTCAGCCGACGCGGTTTCCTCGGCACGGCGTCGGCGCTGGCGGCGGGTGCTCTCGCCGCGGGAGCCGTCGGCACGTTCGCCGGCCACGCGCAGGGGGCCACCGGAACTCCCGCGGCCGGGCCCGTCGGGCTGTCCCCGGCCCACTGGATCTGGTACCCGGAAGGCGATCCTGGCTCCGACGCCCCCGCCGGACACCGCTACTTCCGCACGAGCTTCACCGTCGCCGAGGGCGAGGTGACCGACGCGCAGCTCGTGGTCACCGGTGACGACTCCGTCGACGTGTGGCTCAACGGGATACCCCTCGCCGGCTCCCCCAGAGTCGCCCGGTCCTGGCGCGACGCCCTGTACGTGGACCTGCGGCCCGCCGTGACCGCGGGGACCAACACCATCGCGCTGGCGAGCCGGAACGAGGGCGGCGCGGCCGGCGTCATAGGACGGATCCGCGTGCTGACCGCCGGTGGTACGACCGATGTCGTCACCGACGGCCGCTGGTCGGCGGGCAAGGACGTGTCCCCGGGATGGGAGCAGCCCGGCTTCGCCGACGACGGCTGGCCGGCCGCCCGGGATCTCGGCGCCTACGGTGCGGCCCCCTGGTACACCCGGGTCGCCGCTCCCGACCTCTCGTCCCCCTCGCCGCTGAGCGTGGCCTCCGGCACCGTGGAGCATCGCGCCCTTCCCCTGGGCGTGGACGCGGCACACCCGCGCTTCGGCTGGGTCCTCGACTCGACGGAGCGGCAGCAGCGCCAGGGCGGATACCGGATCCAGGTCTCGGCCACGGCCGACGGCTCCGGTGAGCTGTGGGACAGCGGGCGTGTCGCGTCCGACCGGCAGATCGACATCGCCTACGCCGGCGGGCCCCTGAAGAGCCTGACCCGCTACTTCTGGAGGGTGCGCGTCTGGGACACGCAGGGCCGGGCGGCCGCCTGGAGCAAGCCGAAGTGGTTCGAGACCGGGCTGCTGGCGCCCGCGCAGGAGTGGTCCGCCGCGTTCATCGGGCGACCGCCGGGACCGGATCTCTCGGGCGCCACCTGGATCTGGTACCCGGAGGGCGACCCCGCGTCCCAGGCGCCCGTCGCGACCCGCTGTTTCCGGCGTACTTTCACGCTGCCGGACGCACCCGCCGCGGCAAGCCTGATCGTCACCGGGGACGACACCGCGGACGTCTGGGTCAACGGAACCCAGGTGAGCACCTCACGACGCGTGACCGACTCGTGGAAGAGCGCCGCGACGGTCGATGTCACCGCGTATCTCAAGGGCGGCGCCAACACCCTCGCGGTCGCGAGCCGGAACACGACCCTCTCCCCGGCCGGACTCATCGCCAAACTCACGGTGACGGGCGGCCCGACGGTGGTCACCGACGATGCGTGGACGTCGCACCAGGATCCGCCCACGGACTGGCAGAGCCCCGGATACGACGACAGCGCCTGGCCCGCCGCACGCGCGATCGCCCCGTACGGCAGCGGTCCGTGGGGATCGAACGTCCAGGTCGTGGGGCCGGCCCCGATGCTGCGCAAGAGCTTCAGCGTGCGGGGGCGGGTCGCCTCGGCACGGCTGCTGACCACCGCACTCGGACTTCACGAGACGCGGCTCAACGGAGCGAAGGTCGGCGAGGACGTGCTGGCCCCCGGGTGGACCGACTACGCGCAACGCCTTCAGTACAAGGTGTTCGACGTCACCGCGCACATCCGGCGGGGCGCCAACGTGCTCGGGGCGTGGCTCGGCAACGGCTGGTACTCCGGCAACCTGGGCTTCGCCGGCAGCCGGCACTACGGCACCCGGCCGTTCTACGGCGCACACCTGCTCATCACCTACACCGACGGGTCCACCCAGCTGGTGACGACGGACCGCAGCTGGAAGACGGCGACCGGCGCGATCACCGCGGACGATCTGTACCAGGGCGAGAGCTACGACGCGCGCCTGCACGTCGAGGGCTGGGACTCGCCGGGCTTCGACGACAGCGGCTGGTCGGCCGTCGCCGTCCACGACGGGCCCGTCCCGCGACTGGTGGCGCAGGTCGACAATGGCGTCACCGTGCAACAGGAACTCCGCCCGGTGTCGGTGGCCGAGCCGCAGCCAGGGGTGTGGATCTTCGACCTGGGGCAGAACTTCGCCGGCTGGAACCGCGTCGCGGTCCGCGGCGACGCCGGCACCACGGTCACCGTCCGCCACGGCGAGGTCCTCAACCCCGACGGCACGCTCTACACCACCAACCTGCGCGCCGCCCAGGCCACCGACTCCTTCACGCTCGCCGGCACCGGCAGCGTGGAGACCTACGAACCCCGGTTCACCGTGCACGGCTACCGTTACGTCGAACTCACCGGCCTGCCGCCCGGTTTCCGGCCCGACGCCACCACCGTCACCGGTCGCGCGGTGTGGACGGACGCCCGGCAGCCGGGCACGTTCAGCGCGTCCGACACGCTGCTCAACAAGCTCCAGCACAACATCGTGTGGGGCGAGCGCAGCAACATGCTCTCGATCCCGACCGACTGCCCCCAACGGGACGAGCGGCTGGGCTGGACGGGCGACATCGCCGCCTTCTGCGCGACCTCCACCTTCAACCTGGACACGCACGCCCTCCTCACCAAGTTCGTCGACGACCTGGCGGACGCCCAGCAGGCGAACGGTGCCTTCACGGACGTCGCGCCCGCGGTGATCGGCGGCTCCGGCACGGCCGGGTGGGGAGACGCGGGAGTGGTCATTCCCTATACGGTGTGGCAGCGCTTCGGCGACCTCGGCGTCGCGGACCGGCACTTCACGGCGATGGCCCAGTGGGTCGACTATCTGCGCGCCACGTCCGGCAGCGACCTGATACGCGATCAGCAGACCTTCGGCGACTGGCTCAACGTCAACGACAACACGGCCCAGGACCTCGTCTGCACGGCCTACTTCGCCTGGTCGGCCCGCCTGGTGTCGCGCATGGCGGCCGCCACCGGCCGTAGCCCCGAGGCCACCGCCTACGGGCAGCTCGCCGACCAGGTCGCGGCCGCCTTCCGCGCCCGCTTCGTCTCGGCCGACGGCACGGTCCGCGGCAACACCCAGACCGGCTATGTGCTGGCCCTGGCCTTCGAGCTGCTGCCCGCGTCCCTGGTCCCGGCCGCCGCGGACCAGCTCGCCGCAAAGGTCGCGGCCACGGACGGACACCTCAGCGTCGGCTTCCTCGGCGTGGAGAACCTCCTGCCCGTGCTGGCGGACCACGGTCATGTCGACACCGCGTACCGGATTCTGCTCCAGCGTGACTTCCCCGGCTGGGGTTACATGATCGACCACGGGGCCACCACGATCTGGGAGCGCTGGGACGGCATCCGCACCGACGGCTCGTTCAACGACCCGGGCATGAACTCCTTCAACCACTACGGCCTCGGCTCGGTCGGCGACTTCCTCTACCGCCAGGTCGGCGGCCTCGGCCCGGCGAGCCCTGGTTACGCCTCGCTGCGCATCGCGCCGCGGCCGGGCGGCGGCCTGACCTCCGCCGTCAGCACGTACGACACCCCGTACGGCAGCGCGGCGAGCAACTGGGCCGTCTCCGGCGGCCGGTTGAGGCTGCACGTCACCGTGCCCGTCAACACCTTCGCCGCCGTCATCGTGCCCACCTCGCGGCCGGAGTCGGTGGTCGCCCCGGCGCAGGCCGTCCCGACGGGCCCGGCGACCTACCACCTGCCGGCCGGGCACTACACCTTCACGGCGGTCGTCTGACCGCGCGGAACGTATGCGGGGGCGGGCACACGCGCCGTCCCCGCACCACCGCCACGGCCTCCACGGCCGCCGCAGAGGTCGTACCGGCTGTCGGCCTCGTCGCGGCCCGACCGCCAGACCTGAGCGATCAAGAGGTACGGCCCGCCGCCTGTTGGCGGGTCGGCCATCGAGCGGTGATCACGCCACCGTGTGCTGACCGGCTTTCTCACCGGGTCCACCCGGCGGCGGCCACGGCTCGGTCCGCGAGGCTCCCTTTGAGAAGTGACACCGATGAATGCCATGTGCGTGAGCTGTTGGACTCGGGAATCGAGCCAGGGCACAGTAGGCACGTTCGTCCCCCCGAACGCCATGAAACCCACTGTCACCTGCGGAGACCCCCATGAACCACGTCGCGGACCCCGAGCGGTACAACGGCACGATGCGCTACCGGCGCACCGGGCGCTCGGGCCTCGACCTGCCCGTCCTGTCCCTGGGCTACTGGCACAACTTCGGCGACGACCGGTCGTTCGAGAGCCAGCGGGACATCGCGCTGCGCGCCTTCGACCTCGGAATCACCCACCACGACCTGGCCAACAACTACGGCCCGCCCTACGGCTCCGCGGAAGTCAACTTCGGGCGACTCCTCAAGCAGGACCTCGCACCGTACCGGGACGAGCTGGTCGTCTCCACGAAGGCCGGCTGGGACATGTGGCCCGGCCCCTACGGCCAGGGCGGTGGCTCCCGCAAGTACCTGCTGGCCTCCCTCGACCAGTCCCTGCGGCGCACCGGCCTCGACTACGTCGACATCTTCTACTCCCACCGCCTCGACGCGAGCACGCCCCTGGAGGAGACGATGGGCGCGCTGGACACCGCCGTCCGCCAGGGCAAGGCCCTGTACGTCGGAATCTCCTCCTACGACGCCGAGCGCACCCGGCAGGCCGCCGCGATCCTGCGGGACCTGGGGACGCCCCTGCTCATCCACCAGCCGTCGTACAGCATGGTGAACCGCTGGATCGAGACGGACGGGCTGCTCGACGCGGCGCAGGAGGAGGGCTTCGGCGTCATCGGGTTCACGGCGCTGGCGCAGGGCCTGCTCACGGGGCGCTACCTCGACGGCATCCCGGAGGACTCGCGGGCCGCGGCCGGCACGTCGTTCGACACGGACTGGCTGTCGGACGACATGGTGGACAGGCTTCGCGCGCTCAACGCCATCGCCCAGCGCCGTGGGCAGACCCTCGCGCAGATGGCGCTCGCCTGGGCACTGCGCGACGAGCGGGTCACCTCGCTGGTCATCGGCGCGTCGCGCACCGAACAGCTCGAGCAGAACGTCGCCGCGCTGGAGAACCTGGAGTTCACCGCGGAGGAGCTGGCCGAAATCGACACGTACGCTGTCGACGGCGGCGTCGACCTGTGGCACGACGCCCGGACCGGAAAGATGAACTGAGGCCGTACCCGCAACGGCCGACGGCCTGCGCGGCGGCCGACGCGACCTTGGCTCCGGCGGCCGACAGGAGCGCGCCTTCCAGGCCTCGTCGGTGCACGGTCAGGCGAAGGCGAGCGAGCGGAACGTGTCGCGGATATGGATGAGGGATCCGTAGTCCCTGGTGAAGTAACGCGTGTTGGTCAGCAGCACCGCCCAGCGGCCCTGTTCGGGGGACAGCCATGCGCCTGCCGCGCCGGAGCCGCAGGGCTCCCAGATGTCGTCGGTCCCGGGGTCCGTTCCCGGGGCCGGGCGCCAGAACAGCCCGCCGGCGGGCTTGAGTTCGCCCGTCTGGATGCGCAGCGACTCCTGGATCCAGGCGGTGCCGAAGCCCGCCTGGCCGCCGTCAGGTCTCGGCCGGAGCAGGTGGCGAAGGAAGGCCGCGAGGTCGGGGAGGACGGTGAACACTCCTGACGTGCCGCAGACTCCCCCGAGCAGCCGCGCCGGCCAGCCGTGGGCGGTGCCCCTCAGGCGGGCCCCGGTGACGTCGTCGAGTTCGGTCGGCGCGCACCGGGCGGTCGCCTCGGCGGGCAAGGGGCCGTAGCGGGTGCGTGTCATGCCGAGGGGCTGCCACACCTCGGTGGCCGCGAGGACGTCGAGGCGCCGGCCGGAGAGCTCTTCGGCGAGGTAGCCGAGGACGAGGCCGGCACGGTCGGTGTACTCCGCGGCCTCCCCCGGCGGGCGGCGCACGGCGCCGTGGAGGACGGTGTCGCGAAGGTCCCGGAGGTCGGTGCCGTACCGGTTCAGCGCGTCGGTCCGGATCGGGATGCCTGCCGTATGGGTGAGCAGGTGGCGTGTGCTCACCCGGCCCAGCGGACGGCCGCGCACCTCGGACCAGAAGTCACCCAGTCGCTCGTCCAGGTGCAGCTTGCCGACTTCGACCAGGGATCCGATGGACGACCAGACCGCGAGGATCTCCGTGAGTCCTTCGACGTCGAAGACGATGTCGTGCCGCATCGGTTCGTCGGGCCGGTCGGGATCCAGGACCCCCGGGGTGCCGATGGTCATGTTTCCGGAACGGTCGCCGACGGCCCAGACGGCACCCGGGTAGACCTTGTCGCGGGCACCTTCGCCGACGACATGGTGGATGCGGTCGATGTCGAGGTCGAAGGCCATGGTCTCCCGATCTGTCCTGGGCCGTGTGGTCTCCCGTCGCTCAGCGTAGTGACGCGTGCGGGGAGGTCCTGGCTGCGCCACGGCGAACCGGCCGCGCTGTTCGCCGAGGTTTTGCGCCTGCCACCGGACCGGCGGGCGGGCGCCGCCCGCCGACCGGCTGAGGTCGCGCCGCCAACCGGCGGGTTCTGCGTGCCGGTCGCCCGGAGGCCCGCTCCCGCGGGGGTAGGCATCGACCCGGGCATGCGACGAGCGGAGCGCACATGATCCGGGTCCTGGTGGTCGACGACGAAGCGTTGATCCGTACGGGTTTCACGCACATCCTCGAAGCGGCGGACGACATCGAGGTCGTCGCGGCGGTACCCGGTGGCCAGGCCGTGCAGACGGTGCGGGAGCTGGGTCCCGATGTGGTCCTGCTCGACATCCGGATGCCGGACGTGGACGGGCTGACGATCCTGGCCGAACTCCGCCGTATGCCGAAGGCCCCGGTGGTCGCCATGCTCACCACCTTCGACACCGACGAGTACGTGACGACCGCCCTGCGTTCGGGCGCCGCCGGATTCCTGCTCAAGGACACCGATCCCGAGCAGCTTCCGTACCTGGTGCGTACCCTGGCCGAGGAAGGGACCGTGCTGTCGTCCAAGGTCACCCGACTGGTGGTGGGCGGCTACCTCGACAACAACGTTCGTGAGCCCACCGCCGTCCGTCTGACCGCTCGCCTCACCGAGCGTGAGCGGGCCGTGCTGGTTCTCATGGCCGAAGGACTCGCCAACAACGAGATCGGCGAGCGGCTGCATCTGAGCACCGGCACCATCAAGGGCCATGTCACCAGCGTGCTCGGCAAACTGCGGGTGAGCAGCCGTGTCCAGGCGGCTCTGATCGCCGAGCGTGCGGGCCTGCTCACCCACGCACAGGACGAGGGCGCCCGATGAGCCTCCGACAGCCGCGGACCGCGCTCATGGACATCGCACTCGTCGGGATGGCGCTGGCGGACGCATGGGTACACGTCGACATCGAGGACCGGCCGACCACGGCCTGCGCGTTGCTCGGCGCCCTCGCCCTGGTCCTGCGCCACCGGCTGCCCCTGACGACCTTCGTCCTCACGCTTCCCACCGGCCTGGTCACCGACGCGGTGGTCGCCCCCACGGTCGCGCTGTACACGTTGTCCTCCCTCAACCGCCACCGTTTCCTGTTGGGCGGCTGCGCGCTGCTCTACGCGATCATCGACTTCCTGCCCTGGCCGTGGTCGTCCCTCGACGCCACCGAGCTGTCCCAGACGAACAGCCTGTTCCACCTCAGCTACACGCTGGCCACCGCTGCCGCTCCCGTTTTCCTGGGCCAGCTCGTCCAGGCCCGGCGTGAGCTTTCGCTGCGGCTCGCCGACATCTCCGAGGCCCGCAGGCAGGAACGGCTGCTGACCGCTCAGAGCGTGCTGGCCAAGGAGCGCGCCCAGCTTGCCCGGGAGATGCACGACGTGGTCTCCCACCAGGTCAGTCTCATCGCCGTACAGGCCGGAGCGCTCCAGGTGGGCGGCCGGGACGCCGAGACGAGACAGGCCGCGGCCACGATCCGCCGCCTGAGCGTGCAGACCCTGGAAGAGCTGCGGCACATGGTGGGCGTGCTGCGGGCCTCCGGCAGCAGGCCGACAGAGCTCACCCCGCAGCCTTCGCTCGCCGACCTGGAGCACCTGCTGGAGGCAGGCGGCATCGAAGCGAAGCTGGAGACCGATGTGCCCGAGGAGCTGCCGCCCACGGTGCAGCGGGCCGTCTACCGGACCGTCCAGGAAGCGCTGACCAACGTCCGCAAACACGCCCCGGGCGCCGCCGTGACCGTCCGTATCGGGCTCAGGGAGGGTGTCCTCTGCGCCACGGTCACCAACACCGCACCCACCCGAAGCCCGCTCGCCCTGCCCAGCGCCCATCACGGCCTGGCGGGTCTGGCCCAGCGGGCGGAGCTCCTCGGCGGCACCGTCACATCCGGCCCCACGGATCAGGGTGGCTACGAGCTCCGGCTGGAACTCCCCCACGAGCCCGACCGGTGAAGGGCGACGCCGGGCGGAAGCGCGACCGGTGGCCGCTGCCTGGTTCCGCCAGGTCGGGCGGCAGGGGTGGCCGGCCGGTCGGCGGGGTGGTTTCGGACACCTGGCGGATGGTGCCGCAGGGGGGCCTGGACCGACTGTGGAGCACGTGAGACACGACGTACCGGCAGCCGTCCGCACCGTCTGAAGCCACGCCCGGCCAGGAAAGAGGTAGGTCCCATGTCGATCCACCTGACACTTCTGTGCGCGCCCGGCGGTGACCCCACGGTGGATCCGCTGCTCGGCGACGCCCATCTGAGCGAGGACAGCATGCACAGGGCAGGCGCCGCGAGAGCAGCGCTCTCTCCCTGCGAGCCGGCCGTACGGGCGCCTTCGATCCGTTGCTCGGAGACGGCTGACGCCATCGGTCTCGTGGCAACGTCCGAGCCCATGCTGCGCGATCTCAATGTGGGCAGGTGGTGCGGTCGCACCGTCGGCGAGGTCGCCGCGACCGACCCCGCCGGGTTCACCGCCTGGCTCACGGATCCGGATGCCACGCCGCACGACGGGGAGTCCGTACGACAGCTCTGCCGCCGGTCGGCGGACTGGCTGAGCAGCGTGGCGCCGCACACGGGCCAGGCGGTGGCCATCACGGAGGCGGCCGTCATCCGGGCCGTGCTCATCGATGCTCTGGCCGTACCGGCCAGAGCCTTTTGGCATCTCACCGTGCCACCCCTGTGCACAGTCTTCCTCACCTGGCGAGGCGGCCGCTGGGACGTACAGTTCGGCGGCGTCTCGCCCCAGGAGCCCCGGCGTCGGATTTTCTCCCAACGTACGCCGCTCACCGTGGGTAGGACCTGACCGGCGCAGCCCTTCGTACCGGCCGAACGCGTTCCCGTGGGGTCCAGGCCGATCGCCCTGGACCCCACGGGAACGCGCCACGCCTCAGCCCGGCAGTTTCCAGTTCTGGGCCGCCGTGCCGTTGCAGGTGTACAGCTGAAGCTGGGTGCCGTTCGTCGTCGAGGAGTTGGGGTCGTCCAGGCACAGCTTGGACTCGGGGTTGACCAGCGACCCGTTCGTGCCGGCGGTCCACTGCTGGGCGCCGCTGCCGTTGCAGGTCCACAGCTGGATCAACGTGCCGTTGGTGGTCCCGCTGTGATCGGCGTCCAGACACTTGCCGAGGGCCCGGATCGTTCCGTCGCCGGCGATGATCCAGTCCTGGGCGTAGGTGTCGTCGCAGCCCCAGATCTGGACGTGGGTGCCGTCGGAGGTGCCGGAGGACGCGTCGTCCACACACAGGCTGGAGGCCACCGCCGAGGTGAGCGGACCGATCCGCGGCGAGGTGGGTGCGGTGGTGTCACCCGCGTACGACGGCGGAGCCGCGGTGGCCGCGGTCGCCCACGCCGTGTTGGCGCTGGTGCCCAGCGTGAAGTCCAGCGTGCCACCGGCCGTGATCGCCGTGGTGGGAGCGTAGGCGTTGTTCCACGCTGTGCCGTTCCAGGCCGCGGACTGGACGTAGGGGGCGTTGTCGGCAGCGCCGTTGCCGTTGACCGTCAGCGTCCTGCCCGACGGAAGGGTGACCACGGCCTGCGTGAACAGCGGTGAGCCGAGGGCGAGGTCGGAGGTTCCGGGTGTCTCGGGGAACATGCCGAGCGCCGACCACACGTACCAGGCGCTCATCGCGCCGAGATCGTCGTTGCCGTCGGCCAGGCCGCCCGGGGTGTTCGACCAGATCTGGTCCTGGATCGCCCGTACCGTGCCCTGCGTCTTGTAGGGCCGGCCGGTGTAGTCGTACTCCCACGGAAGTTCGATGCTCGGCTCGTTGCCGACCCAGGCGTAGCCGTTGGCGCCGGTGTAACTGCGCAGCACGGTGTCCAGGTAGTGGTTCATCGCCGTGTTGCCGCCCTTGGCGCGCGCCAGGCCGCCGATGTTGAAGGGCACCATCCCGGTGTAGATCCACGAGTCGGCCTCGACCATGTCGGTGCCGCTGGTGGGGTCGAAGCCACCGGTCCACGCGCCGCCCGCGTTCCGGGGTTCCACGAAACCGGAGGCGGGGTTGAGGACGTTGCGCCAGTCCTGCGCGCGGTTGGCGTACGTCTTCTGGCTCGCGGTGTCGCCGAGTGCTCCCGCCATCGCGGAGATCGCGAAGTCGGCGGTGTCGTACTCCAGGGTGGTGGCCACCGGGCCGTAGAAGTTGCAGCACCCGTAGCTGCCGTCGTGCGGCAGGTATCCCGGCGAGTTCAGGTAGGCGAGACCAGGACGGTCGTTGTTGGTGGTGCTCGCCTGCCTGACCATGTCGGCCAGGGCGGTCGTGGTGTCGAAGTTCCGGGCGCCGAAGGCGTAGTAGTCGGCGAGGATGGCGTCCGCCGGGTCACCGACCATGACGTACGACTCGCCGTTGTTCTCCGACCACTTGGGGAAGATCCCGGTCTGCGTGTAGTCGTCGACCATCGACTGCGCGGTGTCCGAGGCGGCCTGGGGAGCGACCAGGGCTTCGAGCTGGGCCTGCGAGCGGTAGATGTCCCAGCCGGAGTAGTTCGCGTACACCGCGCTGTGGCCGGCGTCCACGGTGTGCGTCTTCCCGTCGAAGCCGTAGTACTGGCCGTTGGCGTCACTGATCACGTTCGGGTGCAGCAGCGAGTGGTAGAGCGCGGTGTAGAAACTCTGTTGCTGCGCGGCTGTTCCGCCGCCGATCTGCACCTTGCCGAGCACGCCGTTCCACGCGTTCTGCGCCGCGCTGCGGGTCGCGTCGAAGTCCCAACCGGTGTTCTCCGCGGTCCGGTTGGCGACCGCGCCCGCGACCGACACGTAGGAGATGCCGACCTTGGCCTGCACCACCGGGTTGGACGTCGTGTTGAAGGTGACGTAGCCGTTCGAAGCGGCGACGGTCGGGGCGGCGCTGTCCGTGTGGGGGTTCTTGCCGTGCAGGACCGGCTTGTTGGGCTTCTCGGCGGCGTTCTTCGACGCCTCGGCCGGCGCCGAGGGCGTGGCGGTCGACGCCTTGGCGACCGAGCTTCCCTGCGAGGCGAACGGCTGGTCGAAGACCATGTCGAAGTACACGTTGTACGTGTTTCCCGCACCGCAGAAGTGGCCGCTGGTCACCTGCCCGCTCACCTCGGTGCTCGACACCCTGGTGAACTGTGTCGAGGTGCCACCGTTCTGACTGCCCGTCAACTTGAAGATCAGGTTGGCCTGACTGGTCGAGGGAAAGGTGAAGCGCGCCATACCGCTGCGCGTCGTGGTGGTCAGCTCGGTGGTCACCTGGTTGTTGAGCGCGACCTTGTACGAACCGGCGGACGCCGACTCGTTGGCGTGCGAGAACGCGTCCGTCGCACCGGTGTTCACGGCCCCCGTCGTCGGCAGCACCGGTATGTCACCCGCCGCGCCGCAACCGGGCCCTGCGATGTGGGTCAGGCTGAAACCCGTGATCGACGCGTCGTTGTACTCGTAGCCCCCACCGTCGGGACGCGACGGAGTGTCCGGGCTCCACTGCACCATGCCGAACGGGACGTCGGCTCCCGGGAAGTCGTCGGCCTGGTTCGACGTTCCGATGAACGGATTGACCAGAGTCGCCGGCGAGGTGACGAGTGCGGCCTTCCCGGCCGCCCACGCGGGCGTGCACAGCCCGGCCGCGGCAAGCGCGGCGGCGGCGAGGAGACCGATCGCCGTGGTTCCGGGAGGTCTCGACAGTCGTGTGATCACGGGGTTTGCTCCTCTACTCGGGAGTGGAGGTCGGACAACGTTGTCGTAGCGCCGAAACAAGGGTGACAACGTTGTCCAACTGTTGGAGGCGAGGTGCCTGACATGCGAACGCTTCGATGGGACCCCCGGGCTGCGGGCGCCCGAGGAGCACCGCGGGAGCTTTTTCGTGAAGCTAGCCACAAGGCAGGGCCATGTCAACGACTGCTGCGAGCCGGTCCCTTGGGTACGCCCCCGAGCTCGACCGAGGTAAAGATGTGACGACATCTCCGGCAGCCGTCCGGCTGAACCACGGCCGCCCGCCGGATCCAGCGGCAACCTACGGTGGCGCACCCGGCGCCGAGGGAGGCAGTACATGATCGACGTCGTGTTCGGAGTTGACGTTGGTACCTCCAGCACCAAGGGCGTGGTGGTCGACACCGCCGGCCGCATCCTGGGCGAGGCCGTACGCACTCACGTGGTCGACCGTCCCCGGCCGGGGCACGTCGAGATGGACGCACAGGTGTGGTGGGACGAGTTCGTCTCGCTCGCGGCCGAGTTGCTCGATCGCGACGACATCACCGTCCGGGCCGTCGGAGTCAGCGGCATGGGCCCGTGCACCCTTCTGGTCGACGACGCGGGGGAGCCGGTGCGGCCGGCGGTGCTGTACGGGGTGGACACCCGCGCCGACGAACAGATCACCCGGCTGAACCGGGAGTTGGGGTCGGACACGGTCTTTCGCAGGTGCGGTTCGGCGCTGTCCTCCCAGGCCGTCGGGCCGAAACTCGCCTGGATCCGCGAGCGGGAGCCCGAGGTGTGGGCACGCGCCCGCCGCCTCTTCATGCCCGCCTCGTGGCTCGCCCACCGGCTCACCGGCGCCTACGTGCTGGACCTGCATTCCGCCAGCCAGTGCACCCCGCTGTTCGACATCCACCAGCAGTGCTGGATCCCGGAGTGGGCCGAGCACATCGCGCCCGGCGTCGAACTCCCCCCGCTGCGCTGGCCGGGCGAAGAGGCCGGCCGGGTGAGCACGCCCGTCGCGGGTGTCCCGGCCGGAACGCCGGTCATCGTGGGGACGATCGACGCCTGGAGCGAGGCCGTCAGCGTCGGCGGCCACGGCGTCGGTGACCTGATGCTGATGTACGGCACCACGATGTTCCTGGTGAACACCGTCGACCGGCTCGTGACCAGCCCGTCGATGTGGTCCACGGTCGGCGCCCTGCCCGGCACCCGTTGCCTGGCCGGCGGTATGGCCACCTCCGGAGCCGTCACCGACTGGCTGGGGCACCTCTTCGGCGGCGTCGGCCCCGGCGTGCTCTTCGAGGAGGCCGCCGCCTCGCCCCCGGGCGCGAACGGCCTGGTGATGCTGCCGTACTTCGCCGGGGAACGCACACCCGTCCTGGACCCCGACGCCCGGGGCGTGATCGCGGGCCTGACGCTGGGTCACACCCGGGGCGACCTGATGCGGGCGGCACTGGAGGCCACCGCCTACGGGGTGCGGCACAACATCGAGACGATGCTGGCGGCCGGCGCCGACATCCGGCGGATCGTCGCGGTCGGCGGCGGCACCCGGGGCGGACTGTGGCCTCGGATCGTCAGCGATGTCACCGGTCTCGAACAGATCGTCGCCCGCACGACCATCGGTGCCAGCTACGGTGCGGCCTTCCTCGCCGCCGGGCTGATCGGCCGACCGGACATCGCGGCCTGGAACCCGGCGGAATCGGTGGTCCGGCCCGATCCCGCCACCGCGGGCGTCTATGACCGCCGGTTCACCCAGTACCGGGTCCTGTACGAGAGCACCACCGCGGTCACCCACGCCCTGGCCCACGACCAGAACACCGGCGGTGGAGAAGGCACCCCGTGACTCGCCCAGGCCTGCCCGCGCCGTCCGAGCATGCGCTCGGACGGCCGTGCCCTGGGCGCGGACCGGCGCGTTCGTCGAGGTGCGGCGGCCGGTCCGCGCTTGCGTGCGAGGTCTAGAACTCCTCGACGAAGTAGGGCTCGACGGTCATCCAGCCGTTGCCCGAGGCGCCGTTCAGGCGGCCCGAGGAGTTCTGGGCGAGGGTGTACCAGGACTCCACGTAGTCGGGGTCGTCGGTGAACCAGCTGTCGGGGATCGCGCTCAGGACCGCGTTCACCAACGGGATGTAGGTGCCCTGGTCGGTCACGGTGAGCAGCGCCGTGGTGATCGCCTCCGCCAGCGCACGGTAGTTGGTGCCGTCGTCGTCCTCCATCATCACGACGTCGGCCAGGTTGTACTTGTAGTTCGACCAGTTGACCAGGATCTGGTTCGGGTAGTACACGGTGCCGTCGTAGTCCAGGTAGGGCATGTCCACCGAGTCGACGCGCGCCTTGCCGTCCTGGCCGAAGCCGGTCACCAGCGAGAACATCTCGGCGGAGCCCTTGAACCAGGGCTCCTGGTCGTCGTTCACCTCGACGGCCGTGACCTTGGTCGCCCACCAGCCCGCCGCGGCGGCGTGGGCGCTGTTCGCGGTCTTGGACGGGAGGGAGGTCAGCCCCTTGTCGGCGAAGGCGTTCCGCAGCACCTTCAGGCCGGCCCGGTGGGCCTTGGTGACGTCGATGTCCAGGACGAACAGCGGGCGGTCCGGGACGCGCGCGGTGTCGACGGCATGGGTGTGGCCCCGGCTGTCGTACGCCGTGATGGTCTTGGCGTCGTCGGCGGCCGCGGCCACGGCGATCCAGGGAGTGGCTTCGGCGTTCAGGTGCGACCGCATGGACGGCGCGCCCAGCCGGACGCGCAGCAGCGATCCTGTCGACGCGGGCAGGCCCTTCAGGCCCGCGATGCGACGGTCCGCGGCAGCGACGGAAGCGAGCAGGTTCCTGCCCTCCGGAGCGGCGGTCCTGCCCGCCAGCGCCTGGAGGTCCACCTCCTCGGTGCCGAGCGCGGCCGCACGGACCTGCGCGCGCCACTGCGGGTCGCGCAGCGAGGCGGACAACGCCCGTGCGATCTCCTGCTCGGTCGACCGCACCGGAGACTTCCGGAACGGTGTGGCCTGGTCCCCCGCGTCCCGCACCGGCGCGGCGATCGCCGGCTGGACGGCGCCGCCGATGGCCGCGCACAGCATCACGCCGATGAGGACGCCGCGTCTCTTGCTTGATCTGCTCACCATGCTCCTTGTGTTGTCGGTCGCCGCCGCGCCCACGGTGAACGGGCGGCCGTCCTGGGGGTGAGGGGCCCGGATTGCCTCGGGCACCTGAGGGGTCGCGGGCGCGCACCTGGTTCCGCCCCGCCGGGGGTTCATCAGGGCCGCCTGTGCTGACCTGAACATGACAGTCGAGAAAACGCGGGATGAACGGGCATCCGCGCATGATCGGGGCCACGCCGAGACCGGGCCGCTTCGCCGCGCACACCTGGCCTCGCCGGAAGCCGGCGGGCCCGGAGTCGTCGCCGGGAGGCGCGGCTAGCGGGGGCTGTCGGCGGTCGGCCGCCCACGGGGACTGCTCAGCGAACCGAGCATGATCTTCTCGGTGCCGGCCAGATACGTCTCCGCCGCGCGCCGCGCCTCCTCGCCGTCCCGGTCGACCACGGCCCGTACCACCGGCGCCAGCCGGTCCGTCGCCCGCGCCGCGTCCTCGAACGGCGCCCGCAGCGCGGCCCGTACCGGAAGATAGGCGTTGAACAGCGTGTTCGTGAGGAGCAGATAGACCCGGTTCCCCGTGGCCCGCGCCAGTTCGCGATGCACTTCCACGTCGGCGAGCTGGACGGCGTCGGCGTCCGGGCCGTCCGCGACCTGACGCAGCAGGTGTTCCAGCCGCCGGGCCTGTCGTTCCGTGCGCCGGTCGGCCGCGCGGCCGGCGATCAGGGTGCCGATCTGCCGCCGCACCTCGAAGACCTCCCGCAGCCATGTGGGGTCCTGTGCGGCCAGCATCGGAAGCAGGTCGGCGCCGCCGACCCGCAGGTAGTCCAGGATGCGGGTGCCGATGCCGTGCCGGGTGCTCAGCAGTCCCGCCTGCTCTAACCGGGTCAGCGCGTGCTTCAAGGTCGTACGGGTGACCCCGTACCCGGCGGCCAGTTCCCTCTCGGGGGGCAGCAGGGATCCGGGTTCGTGCGTGCCGCTCAGGATGTCGTCACGCAGCCGTGCTTCAAGCAGGTCGACCACGGTTCGGCGCGGAATGCTTTCGACGGCCACGGAGGATCTCCCAGGCTTCGGTCAGTGGTTCAGCGGCTCACTGGTCTAGTGGCCCACTGGTTCAGCGACTTCTTGGTCTAGTGGCTCAGCCACTGCCTCAGTGAAGCAGTCCCCCGACCGCCACGTCAATTACCCGATGAAGCACAGCAGTTGCGCACGTCCGCGTACAGAGGACCAGCGCGCGGACGAGCGGTGTGGGGCCGGGCCTCCTCTGGAGCCGGTCCGTCGGCGTCGCGCCGGCGTCCGCCCGTACGTCGGCCCGTGGGGCGCAGGCGAGATCGCCGGAGACAGGCCCTAGTCCTGCCCCGGTGCCAGGGTGCGCAGGACGTCGAACTCGTTGCCCTCCGGGTCGGCCATGACCACCCAGTTTCGGTCTGGGCCCTGGCCCACATCCGTCGTGGTGGCGCCGAGGCCGAGCAATCTGGTCACCTCGTCCTCGGTACTGCCGTCGATCGGGCTGACGTCGAGGTGAAGCCGGTTCTTGACGGACTTGTCCTCGGGCACCTGGATGAACTGCAGGGTGGGCGGCATCTGGCGGGCCCGGACATCCTCGACGGTCGGCACCCAGGAGCCGATCTCGACCTTGCCCTCGCTCCGGTCGATCACCTTGAAGTCCAGGACCTCGCACCAGAAGGCGGCGAGCCTCTCCGGATCACGGCAGTCAACGGTCAACTCGGTAAACCTACTTGTCACGACTCTCCCAGAAAGTTCAGGTCTGCGCAGAACAGTTTTCGGGTGCCGAGGGGCCTGAAACGTTGAACATTGCCACCTTCACCGGCGACTTGATGGCGACCGGGCCACTGCTCAGGCTCTCGCGAACCTGCTGCTCGGACACCGCGAGCATCCCATGATCCGCATGGGCGCCCGCGCCCCGAGGTCGTTCAGACGTGGGGCCTGACGGAAACCGGAGGTCGGGCGACGGGCTTCAGGAGGGTTTCCCCATGCCGGTGAAGAGGGCGTGGAGGACACGGTCGACGTACTCGTGGGTCAGGGGTTCCTGGGTGACCAGGAATTGGAAGTAGAGCGGGCCGGAGAGGATCGCCATGGCCAGGCTCACGTCGAAGGCGGGCGACAACTGGCCTTGGTCCTGTGCCTTCTTCAGCCGGGCGACGGTGATGTCGGCCTGCGGGGCGATGAAGCGCTCGTTGAGGGCGGCGGCGATCTGGGGGTCGTACTGGGCCTCGCCGACCAGAGCCCGGTACAGCGGGCCGAAGGGCGGATTGCCCAGAAGGTCGATGGCCGCGCGAACCTGGGTGCGCAGATCGGCGAAGATGTCGCCCGTGTCGGGATAGTCCAGGTCGGACTTGTGCAGTGAGAGCAGGGAGTCCAGGAACAGCGCGCCCTTGGACGGCCATCTGCGGTAGATGGTGTGCTTGCCCGCGCCGGCTCGGGCCGCGATCGCTTCGATGCTCAGCTTGGCGTAACCGATCTCCTGGCCCAGTTCCAACGTGGCCCGCATGATGGCCTCGGTCCGGCCGACGCCTCTGGGAGGTTCCGTCATGCCGTCATCTTATCGGCACGGCACGTGCCGTGCTTGACGAGGTACCGGCTTATGCACTTCCCTTACGGAACGGCACGGCGCGTGCCGCTCCACGGGGGAGATTGCATGGATGCCGACGTGATCATCGTGGGAGCCGGTCCGCCCGGTCCGACCGGTCCGATGCCGGCGTGCGAACTGCGCTTGGCCGGGGTGCGCCCACTGGTGCTGGGACGCCGGCCGCAACGCAGGGACACCCCGAACGCGGTGGCCTCGGCGGACAGATCCTGGAGCTGCTGCGCTACCGGGGCCTGCTGGAGCCGGCAGCGGTGACCGCGGAGGTACTCGGCCCGGACGGACCGTACCGGGTGACCGCCTGGTACCTGGCGGGCTGCGACGGCGCCCGCAGCCGGATCCGCGACAGGGCGGGGATCGCCTTCCCCCGATTCCCCCGACGACGCCGTGCCGGTGCTGCGCGAAGCGCTCACCCGCTGGTTCGGCGCCCCCGAGAACCACGCCTGACGCCCTCACCCTCCGGAAAGGAAGCACGCACAGATGCCGCCCGTTCCCGCCGACCCGACCCTGCTGCATCCGATGCCGGACCAGCCTCGGGTCGTGCTCCTCAGACCGCTGGTGACCTCACCGCTCATCGAGGTCGGGGAGTTCACCTACTACGACGACCCCGAAGACCCGACGGCCTTCGAGAACCGCAACGTCCTGTACCACTACGGGCCCGAGAAGCTCGTCATCGGGAAGTTCTGCGCGCTGGGTGAGGGCGTGCGGTTCATCATGAACGGCGCCAACCACCGGATGGACGGCCCCTCGACGTTCCCCTTCCCGATCATGGGCGGTTCCTGGGCCGACCACTTCGACCTCATCACCGGTCTGCCCGGACGGGGCGACACCACAGTGGGCAACGACGTCTGGTTCGGGTACGGGACCATGGTGATGCCCGGCGTCCGCATCGGTCACGGAGCGATCATCGCCGCTGGCTCCGTCGTCGTCGACGACGTTCCCGACTACGGCATCGTCGGCGGCAACCCCGCACGGCTGCTGCGCCGCCGCTACAGCGACGCCGACATCGAGCGCCTTCTCGCGCTGGCCTGGTGGGACTGGCCCCTGAAGCACCTCACCGACCATCTCCGCACGATCATGTCCGGCACCGTCGACGACCTGGAGGCCGCGGCACCCGGCCCCTGCCCGCACTGAGAATCGAGCCGTCCGCACGCCCCGTTCATCCGCCGGCACTCCGTTCACCGACTGGCTTCGCGAAAGCGCCGTACCGCTCACCCACCTCGCCCCGAGGCACCGCCCGACGACCTGACACCGCTGCGCGGCATCATCGGAGACGCCCGCGTCGTCGCGATCGGCGAACACCCCCACTTCATCGAGGAGTTCGCACTTCCGCGCCGGCGCATCCTGCGGTTCCTCGTCGAACGCTGCGGCTTCACCGCCCTCGCCTTCGAGTACGGCTTCAGCGAAGGCTTTCCCCTGGGCGCCTCACGGGCTCCCCATGGGACAGCAACCGCGGCGTGCGCTCGACGACGGCTACTTCGCCCTCGGTCTGACCAGCATCGCCGGACACACCGCGGACATGCACCGCGACGAGTTGGCGAACTGCTCGAAGCTCGGCGGCTGCCGCGCGTTCGGACACCGCGGTGCGACCGGCCTTTCGTGGATCCGCCATCTCTTGGTGCATCCGCCGACCTCGCCGCCACGCTGTTCCGTACCGTCCGAGTCCGTTTCACACTGGCGCAGCCGGCAACGCCGCCGGATCGATGAAAGGTCAGCACGATGCCTACGTTCAACGACGGGATGTCCGAGACCGAGCTGCCGGCCGACTCGGCCGTCACGACCGACGTCGTGGTCGTCGGTTCCGGTCCCGCGGGCGCCTCCGCGGCGCTGCTGCTGGCGACGCTGGGCGTCGACACCATCATGATCACGAAATACCGGTGGACGGCGAACACCCCCCGCGCGCACATCACCAACCAGCGCGCGATGGAGGTCTTCCGCGATCTGGGTATCGAAGGGCAGGTGCTGGCCGACGCCACGGACCACGCCCTCGTCGGCGACACGGTGTTCTGCACCAGCATCACCGGGGAGGAGATCGGCCGTATCCACACCTGGGGCACCCGGCCGGACCGCGAGGCGGACTACCGGCTGGCCTCCCCCTGCCTCACCGTGGACATCCCGCAGACGTATCTCGAGCCGATCCTGGTCCGCAACGCGACGCAGCGCGGCGCGCAGACCCGGTTCTCCAGTGAGTACCTGTCCCACACCCAGGACGCCGACGGAGTCACCGTGCGGGTGCTGGACCGGCTCACCGGGCACGAGTACAGCATCCGCGCGAAGTACCTGATCGGCGCGGACGGCGCCCGCTCCAAGGTCGCCGCGGACATCGGCCTGCCCTACGAGGGCGCGATGGACATCGCCGGCTCGATGAACATCACGTTCAAGGCCGACATCAGCCGCTACGTCGCCCACCGGCCGTCCGTCCTGTACTGGGTCGTCCAGCCCGGCTCGAACGTCGGCGGCATCGGCGCCGGGCTCGTGCGCATGGTGCGCCCGTGGAACGAGTGGCTGATCGTGTGGGGCTACGACATCTCCGGGGAACCCCCGGTCGTCGACGAGGCCGCCGCCGTGCAGATCGTCCGCAACCTCCTCGGAGCACCCGACCTGGAGGTGGAGATCACCGGCACCAGCCTGTGGGGCAACAACGAGATGTACGCGACGCGGCTGCACCAGGGACGCGTGTTCTGTGCGGGCGACGCCGTGCACCGGCATCCGCCGAGCAACGGACTGGGCTCCAACACCTCCGTCCAGGACGCGTACAACCTGGCATGGAAGATCGCTGCCGTGCTCAAGGGGCATGCGGGGCCGGGGCTGTTGGAGACCTACACGGCCGAGCGGGCTCCCGTCGCCGAGCGCATCGTGAAGCGCGCCAACAAGTCCAGCCGCGAGTTCATCGACATCTTCGAGGCGCTGGGCGTTCTCGGGGCGCCGGACGAGGCCGCGATGACGGCCGCCATCGAGGAGCGCAAGGCCAACACTCCCGCGGGGGCCGCCAAGAGGGCCGCGCTGGTGCGCGCGATGGAGCTGAAGAACTACGAGTTCAACGCGCACGGTGTGGAGCTCGGCCAGCACTACGCCTCGACGGCCGTCGTCTCCGACGGCAGCGAACTGCCGGCGCCCGCCCGCGATGCCGATCTGTACTACGAGATGTCGACCGTCCCCGGCGCGCATCTACCGCACGCCTGGGTCGGGGACAGCGCACACCGTCACGCGCTGATGGACCTGGCGCCGTACGACCGTTGGACGCTGCTGACCGGCATCGCGGGTGAGGCGTGGGAGCAGGCGGCCGAGAAGGTCGGCGAGGAGTTGGGCGTCCCGCTCAAGACCGTCGTCATCGGCCCGGGCCGCGAGGTGACCGACCTCTACTACGACTGGGCCAAGCTGCGCGAGATCGACGAGAGCGGGGTGCTGCTGGTGCGGCCCGACAAGCACATCGCGTGGCGGGCCATGGAGCTGCCCGAGAACCCCGAAGATCAGCTGCGTGCTGCTCTGCTCGCCGTCCTGGGAAGGGACTAGACCGTGCGGTTCGTCCACGACACGCTGCCGCAGCGGGTGCGGTTCGCCTCCGGCGCGGCCGGGGAGGGCCTGGCCGCGGAGGTCGCCGCGCTCGGCGCCCGGCGGGTGATGGTCATCGCGGGGGCGGCCGAGCAGGAGCTCGCCGATCGCGTCACCGCCGGCCTGCCCGTGGCCCACCGGCACGACGACGTCGTCATGCACGTGCCCGTCGAGGTCGCCCTCCGGGCGCGTTCGGCGGCCGCCGAACGGGACGTCGACGCCTTGATCAGTATCGGCGGCGGCTCCACCACGGGCCTGGCCAAGGCGGTCGCGTTGACCACCGGGCTGCCGATCGTCGCCGTCCCGACCACGTACGCCGGCTCGGAGGCCACCGCCGTGTGGGGGCTGACCGAGGACTCCGTGAAGACCACCGGTACGGACGCGAAGGTCCTGCCGCGTGCCGTCGTCTACGACGCCTCGCTGACGCTGTCCCTTCCGGTCGAGATGAGTGTCGCTTCCGGTCTCAACGCGCTCGCCCACTGCGTGGACTCCATGTGGGCACCGCGGACCGATCCGATCGACCAGGCTCTCGCCGCCGAGGGCGTGTGGGCGCTGCGGGCGGGGCTGCCGCTGGTCGTGAAGGACCCTCAGGCGCTGGACGGCCGGGAACAGACCTTGTACGGCGCCTACTTGGCCGCCGTGGCGTTCGCCTCAGCCGGGTCGGGACTGCATCACAAGATCTGCCATGTGCTGGGCGGCATGTTCAACCTGCCGCACGCCCAGACCCACGCGGTGGTCCTCCCCCATGTCCTCGCCTTCAACGTGCCCTTCGCCCCGGACGCCGAGCGGCGCCTGGCCGCGGCCTTCGGTTCCCCGTCCGCTGTCGAGGGGCTCGTCGGCCTCCGTGACCGGCTCGGGGCGCCGCGCTCGCTGCGCGACCTCGGTATGCCCCGGGACGGTGTGGCGGCCGTGGCCGAGGCCGTCGTGGCCGCCGCACCCGCGGGCAACCCGCGGCCCGTCACACTCGACGCGATCACCGATCTGGTCCGGAACGCCTGGGAAGCCCGATGAACGACACCCCCACCCCCCGCACCCCCGTCCCGGCCGAGCAGCAGGAGCGTGAGGAGCAGATCACCCGCCAGGTGCTGGCGTCCTTCGACGAATGCGCCGATCCACGGCTGCGCGAGATCATGCGGTCGCTGGTCCACCACCTGCACGCGTTCGTCCGGGAGGTCCGGCTCACCGAGGGCGAGTGGAGCAAGGGGATCGAGTTCCTCACCCGCACCGGTCACATCACCGACGAACGCCGCCAGGAGTTCATCCTGCTGTCGGACGTCCTCGGAGCCTCCATGCAGACGGTCGCCGTCAACAACGAGGCGTACGGCGACGCCACCGAGGCCACCGTCTTCGGCCCGTTCTTCGTCGACAACAGCCCCGAGATCCCCCAGGGCGGCGATCTCGCCTTCGGGGCCGCCGGAGAACCCTGCTGGGTGGAGGGCACCGTCACCGACTCCGCCGGAAACCCCGTGGCCGGGGCGCGGATCGAGGTGTGGGAGGCCGACGAGGACGGCTTCTACGACACGCAGTACGGGGACGACCGGTTGGCGGCGCGGGCGCACCTGTTCAGCGACGCCGACGGCCACTACCGGTTCTGGGGGCTCACCCCGACGCCGTATCCGATTCCGCACGACGGGCCGGTGGGAGCGCTGCTGGCGGCGGCCGGACGTTCGCCGATGCGCGCCTCCCACCTGCACTTCATGGTGAGCTCTCCCGCGCTGCGCACGCTGGTCACGCACATCTTCGTCGGCGGTGACGAACTGCTTGACCGGGACTCCGTGTTCGGGGTGAAGGAGTCGCTCGTCAAGGACTTCGTGACGCAGCCGGCGGGTACGCCCACGCCGGACGGCCGCGACCTCGGGGAGCGGTCCTGGTCCCGGGTCCGCTTCGACATCGTGCTGGCGCCCGACGGCGCGTGATCCCGCACCCCGCTACGACCGTGCGCGCGCCTCGCGCAGGACGTCGGTGGCGCGCAGACCGTAGCGTTCCCTGAACCGGTGGGAGAAGTGGGCGGCCGACGCGAACCCGCAGCGCGCGGCCACCTCGGCCACGGTCGCCTCTCCCCCGGTGCCCAGCAGCGTGCGGGCGCGCTCGAGGCGGCGGTGCAGCAGGTACCGCGGCACGCTCGTGCCACCCGCGGCGAACACCCGGGACAGGTGGCGCTCGCTGATCCCGATGCCGCGGGCGATGCGGGCCGCCGAGAGCCCCAGGTCGGCCAGGTGGTCGTCGATGTAGGTCTTCGCGACGGTCAGGTGGACGGTGGAGAGGGAGGGGCCGCGGCCGCTCGCGGCGGATACGAGCAGGTCCAGCACGGCGTCCTCGTCCACGGTCGCGGCGGCGGAGGATTTCGGTGGCAGTGCCCGGGCGACGAGGGCGGCGAGCGTGCGGGTGTGGACGGCGTCGGCGTCGATGACCAGCGGCTGCGGCAGGGCGGGCGGCCCGCCGAGGTCGCGCCACACCGTGTGGGGGATCTTGACCGCGAGTTCCTCCAGGCCGTGCGAGAAGCCCCGGATGAAGGGCTGGTCGGCGTCGCAGACCAGCAGCTGTCCCGGATGCAGCAGCCGTACGCCGTCGTCGTAGTAGAAGAAGGCGTCACCGGCCAGGGTCAGATAGCAGGCCACGGCGTCCGAGGGCACGCGGCGGATCTCGGCGTCGGGTCGTTCCACGACGTGGGGGCTGCCCAGGACCCGGGCGAGATGCGCTCGGGGCAGCTGGAGGTTGATCTCCGTCGCGTCCAGGGCGGTGTCGTGCAGGGAACGGCAGCGCAGCCCGATCAGGGCCTCGGCATTGTGCTCTTCCCACAGGGCGATGCGTTCCGCCTCGGGAAGGCCGGTCGTACTGAAGCGCACCGGAGCACCGGTCGTGCCGCTCGTCATCCCTCCAGCGTAGAGGGCGGGGCTTCCCTGTGTTCAAGGCCGTCCACGCATTCTTTGATCACAGAGGCGACCTGATCGGTGGCGGGGGTGGCGCGCCGGGCATGGCTCGCGAGGACCAGATCGACGGATTCGGTCTGGGTGAGGGGCACATAGGCGACGCTGGCGAGGCGGAGGCTCTGTACCGGTGAGGGAACGAGGGCTACGCCGTGTCCGGCGGCCACGAAGACGACCAGGGTGGCGGTCTCCCCGACCTCCATCAGTGAGGTGGGCTGGAATCCGGCGCGCCGGCATGCGGCCAGGACCCGGCCGTACATGGAGGACCGCGAGGAGTGGACGACGAACGGCTCGTCGGCCAGGGCCTTGAGCGAGACGCGCCGCCGGGCCGCGAGGGGATGGTGCGAGGGGAGCACGGCCACCAGGGATTCGGAGCGCAGGGGGGTGGTGCGGATGTCCTCGTGGTCGGCGGGGCCGCGCAGGACCGCCAGGTCGTAGGTGCCGGCGAGCAGCCCGTCGACCAGGTCGGGGGTGAGGAGTTCGCCGCGCAGGTCCATGGTGATCCTGGGCAGCCGGGCCCGTACGGTGCGTGCGACCTGCGGCAGAAGGTCGTAGGTCGCGGTGCCGATGAAGCCGGTCGAGACCCGTCCGGCGTGGCCGTCGGCCAGCTCTGTCAGGTGCCGGCGGGCCCGTTCCTCCTCCGCGACCAGGGTGCGGGCGTGCTCCAGGAGGTGGTGTCCGGCCTCGGTCAGGGCGACGTGCCGGGTGGAGCGGGTGAACAGTGTGGTCCTGAGCTCCTTCTCCAGCTGTTTGATCTGCTGGGAGAGGGCCGGCTGAGCCACGTGCAGGCGGGTGGCCGCCCGTCCGAAGTGGCATTCCTCGGCCAGCGCCAGGAAGTACCGGATCTGTCGCAGCTCCATACCCCGATTCTATAAGATCAGCTTATTAATCCATGCAGATTGGGTCTTGGACGCACCGCAGTCCGCGCTCCTACGGTGACGGTATGACCGACAGCTATCTCTACTCGGCGGTGCGAACCCCCTTCGGCCGCTTCAGGGGCGCCCTCTCCGAGGTCCGGCCCGACGACCTCGCGGCACAGGTCATCGGCGGGGTCCTCGCCAAGACCCCCGCTCTCGACCCGGGACGCATCGACGACGTCGTCTGGGGCAACGCGAACGGCGCCGGCGAGGACAACCGCAACGTCGGCAGGATGGCCGTTCTGCTGGCGGGGCTGCCCACCTCGGTGCCCGCGACCACCGTCAACCGCCTGTGCGGATCGTCCCTCGACGCCGCCCTGATCGCCTCGCGCGGCATCGAGAGCGGCGACGCGGACATCGTCCTGACCGGCGGGGTCGAGTCGATGACCCGCGCGCCGTGGGTTCTGCCCAAGCCCGGGCGCGGCTTCCCCGCGGGGGACGTCACCGCCGTGTCCACCACGCTCGGCTGGCGCCTTGTCAACGAGCGCATGCCCAAGGAGTGGACGGTCTCCCTGGGCGAGGCGAACGAACAGCTCGGCGACCGCTTCGCCATCTCCCGCGAGCGCCAGGACGCGTTCGCCCTCCGCTCCCACCGTCTCGCCGACGACGCCTGGAACGCGGGCTTCTACGACGACCTGGTCGTCCCCGTCTCGGACGGCGGCCACACCGTTCTGGAACGCGACGAGGGCATCCGCCCCGGGTCCACCATGGAGAAGCTCGCCACGCTCAAACCCGCCTACCGGCCCGACGGCCTCATCACGGCCGGGAACGCCTCGCCGCTGAACGACGGCGCCTCCGCGGTGCTGCTCGGTTCGGCCGCGGCCGCCGCCCGCATCGGCGTGGATCCCCTCGCGCGCGTCGCGGGCCGCGGAGTGGCCGCGGTGGATCCGCAGATGTTCGGGTACGCGCCCGTCGAGGCCGTGAACAGGGCGCTGAAGCGCGCGGGCATCTCCTGGGCCGACGTCGACGCCGTCGAACTGAACGAGGCGTTCGCCGTCCAGGCGCTGGCGTGCGTGGACGCGTGGGACGTCGACCCCGGGATCGTCAACACGAAGGGCGGGGCCATCGCGCTCGGCCATCCCCTCGGTGCGTCCGGCGGCCGCCTGCTGGGCACCCTCTGCCGCCGGCTGCAGGAGTCGGGCAAGCGGTGGGGCGTCGCGGCGATCTGTATCGGTGTCGGCCAGGCCCTCGCCGTGGTCCTGGAGAATGTCGCCGGGAGCAGCCAGTGACCACGCAGCTGTGTGCTGATCCGGACGAGGCGGTCGCCGGCGTCCGGGACGGCTCGACGGTCCTCGTCGGAGGCTTCGGCATGGCGGGCATGCCGGTGGCGCTGATCGACGCTCTGATACGGCAGGGGGCCACGGACCTCACGGTCGTCTCCAACAACGCCGGGAACGGCGACACCGGTCTTGCCGCGCTGCTTGCCGAGGGACGGGTCCGCAAGGTGATCTGTTCCTTCCCCCGCCAGGCGGACTCCTGGGTGTTCGACGACCTCTACCGGGCGGGCCGGATCGAACTGGAGGTGGTTCCCCAGGGCACTCTGGCGGAACGGCTGAGGGCGGCCGGAGCCGGTATCGGCGCCTTCTTCTGCCCCACCGGTGTCGGCACGCTGCTCGCGGAGGGCAAGGAGGTGCGCGAGATCAACGGCCGCCTCCATGTGCTGGAGTACCCCATCGGCGGAGACGTCGCGCTCATCGGCGCTCATCGTGCCGACCGGATGGGCAACCTCGTCTACCGCAAGACCGCGCGGAACTTCGGTCCCGTCATGGCCACCGCGGCCACCACCGTGGTCGCCCAGGTCCGCGAGGTCGTCGAGACCGGCGAGATCGATCCCGAGACCGTCGTGACGCCCAGTATCTTCGTCGACCGTGTAGTACAGGTGGCTGATCACTCATGACCCGGACTTCCGCGACGACCGGCGGTCAGGGCCCGCTGGGCAAGCACGACATCGCCGCCCTCATCGCCCGTGACATCCCGCAGGGAGCCTTCGTCAACCTCGGCATCGGCCAGCCGACCCTCGTGGCCGACCACCTCGCCCCGGGTTCCGGCGTCGTCCTGCACACCGAGAACGGCATGCTCAACATGGGCCCCGCCGCTTCGGAGGACCAGATCGATCCGGACCTGACCAACGCGGGCAAGGTTCCCGTCACCGAACTGCCGGGCGCCGCCTACTTCCACCACGCGGACTCCTTCGCGATGATGCGCGGCGGCCATCTGGACATCTGCGTCCTCGGTGCCTTCCAGGTCTCCGCACGTGGCGACCTGGCCAACTGGCACACCGGCGCACCCGACGCCATTCCGGCGGTCGGCGGAGCGATGGACCTGGCCATCGGGGCGAAGAAGGTCTTCGTGATGATGAACCTCTTCACCCGGGACGGAGCACCCAAGCTGGTCTCCGAGTGCGGCTACCCGCTCACCGGCCTGGCCTGCGTGGACCGCGTCTACACGGATCTGGCCGTCTTCGACATCACCTCGGACGGCGTCCGGGTGCGGCAGACCTTCGGCATCGACGTACCCGAACTCGCCGACCGCCTGGGCCTGCCGCTGCTGACCGGCGCCCCAGGACAGCCGGCTTGAACACGGTTCTGGCTTGAACACGGTTCCGGCTTGAACACGGTCGGCCGTCGGCTCCGGTGGGTGCCCGGCCTGGCCGCTGTTCGTTCACTGTCCGCGTTCGCCGGGTGATCCGCCGGTGTGGGCGAAGCGGGCCCCGGTGATATTCAATGAAGTGTGCGGTCAGGGATCTCGGGGCCCCTCGCCGGGTCCGAGCACGGCTCCGGCGCTGCGTCGGCGATTGCTGAGTGAGCCACATGGACTCCACACCATCCTCCTCGTCGTCTTCGCCGTTCGACATGGTCAGCCGCGCCCTGGGACGTTATGTCCCCCGTGGAGAAGGGGAACCGGCCGCCGGGCACGGCACACGTCTCCGCGAACCCGACGGCCCGGCAGCCGGCCGTCAGGACCAGATACTCGGCGTGATCAACCTGGACAGGGATCTGAGGGTGATCCGCGCCAATCTGGACGCCCCGGTGTTCGCCGGTCTGGACGCCGTGCCCGGGAGTCCTTTCGTCGATCTCCTGCCCCCGGGGGACGTACCGACGGTCACACGTCGGTTGCGGCAGGTTCTGGAGACCGGTGAGGCGCACGTCGCGCGGATCCAGCGCCTGCGGCGCCGCGACGGGTCGGAACTGGTGGTGTCGCTGAGCATCCTGCCCGCCGCGGCGCCTCAGGAAGGCCTGACCGTCTCCGTGATCGCCATGGCCAAGAGGCTGCACCTGTACGCCGCCGAGACCGCGATCGGCACCTCGCTGGACATCGGCGAGACCGCTCAGTCACTGGCGGAGTCCCTGCTGGCCTGGGGAGACGTGGCCGCCGTCGACCTCGACTTCGCCGTGTGGACGGGCGAGGGGGTCACCGCGCAGGCGCAGGGGCGCATCCGGCTGCGGCGGGCGGCCCTGGTGCCCAACCGGGCATGGCCGGAGGGCTATGCCACTCCGGGCGACGATCTTCCCGGCGACGCGAGTCGCCTGCTGGCGCAGGCGGTGCTGCGGGACGACGCCCCGCAGGCCATCGTCATCCCCGACCGGAAGGCGGTCGAGCGGGTCCTCGGCAGTCCGCGGCTGATACGTGCCCTGGTGCCCGGCGACCGGTCGGCGGGCGTGGCATGCATACCGCTCGTCCTGGACGGCGCGCCGCCCGTCGTGCTGGGCCTGGCCGAGATCTGGCGGCGGGCCGGCAGCCCGTTCCGTGACAGCGAGCTGTTCGACCTGCAGGAACTGGTCGCCAGGACCGTCCACCACGTCGACCTGGCCCGTCAGCACCAGCGCGAGCACAAGCAGGTGCTGGCGTTGCAGCGCCGGCTGCTGCCCCGCACGGGCGGCGACACCATCGAGATCGCCAGCATCTACCAGCCCGCCACGCCCGACAGCGCGGGGGTCGGCGGTGACTGGGTGAACAGCTTTCCGCTGCCGGACGGCCGTACCGCGCTGGTGGTGGGTGACGTCGTCGGACACGGCCTGGGAGCCGCGGCGACCATGGGCCAGCTGAGCATGGAGGCCCGCGCCCTGCTGTCCGCGGGGCTCGCGCCCGACGAGGTACTGGAGCACCTGGACGAGACCGTGACGCTGCTGGACGACACGGAGTCCGGGCTGGCGGCCGGCTACAGCGCCCTCGGTTCGACCTGCTGCATCGCCCTCTACGACCCGGTCAGTCACAGCATGGCGCTGTCCAGCGCCGGCCACCTCCCCCCGGTCCTCGTGTCCCCGGACGGGCGCGCGGGCCCGCTCGCGATCCGCCCACACCCCGGTCTGGGCGCCGAGTTCGCACTGCGAGAGCCGTTCGACGTACACACGTTCGACGTTCCCCCCGGTTCTCTGCTCGCCCTCTACACGGACGGCCTGGTGGAGGATCCGACCGTGGCGATCGACGACGGCATCGGCAGGCTGGCGGATGTCATGTCCACGGTGCATCCCTGGGACGCCCTCCAGCAGGCCGCTCGGCATGTGGTCGCCGCCCTGGCACCCCCGCACCAGCGCGACGACGTGACCCTGCTGCTGGCGCGGATGATCGGCTACCGCAAGGGGGACACCGCGACCTGGCGGCTGCCCGCCCGCGACGACGCGCCCGCCCGTGCCCGCATACTGCTCTCCGCGCTGTTGCGGCGGTGGCACACCCGGGACGACACCCGGGACAACGTGCTGCTGCTGGCCAGCGAGCTGGTCACCAACGCGGTGCGCTTCGCCACCGGCCCCGTCACGGTACGGCTGATCAGGGCCGGCCCGAGCCTGCTCTGCGAGGTGGGCGACACCGGCAACGGCAGGCCACGCCTGAGGCGGGGCGGCCTCTACGACGACGCGGGTCGCGGACTGTACGTCGTGCACCGGCTCACCACCCGGTGGGGCGTGCGGTGGACCGACACCGGCAAGGTGGTCTGGGCGGAGGTCGCGAGGTGACGCGAGGACGGCCGGGCGGCGCGGCCTCATACCACCGCCACCCCTCCGTCCCGCCTTCCTGCTACAGCCACTCCCCTTCCAGGGCGGTGGCGGTGAGGCCCGGTGCCGCCGCGTACAGGACGGCGCGGCTGCCCGACTTCTGCCCGGCGTCGTAGGCCCGCCGCATGATGTCGAAGACGGCGGCGCCTCCGCGGTTGCCGCTGGTGTAGCTGTCCCGGCTGTAGTCCAGCAGCCCCGACGGCCACGCGTCGGGCATCGTCTGCTCCATGTACTCCAGCACCCGGGTCCCTCCGGGGTGCGCCAGCAGCACGTCCGGGTGCCAGGAGTCGGGGTGGTCCTCGTATCGGACGCGCAGCCACTCCCACATCGCGGTGACCGTCTCCTGCACGGCGCGCGGCCCACGCCGGTCCATCACGAAGTGGGTGCCGTCCGCCCGCGTGTCCAGGCGGTGCAGGTCCTGGGTGTCCGGCAGGGTGTGGTGCCAGGCGGCGTCCAGCCGTAGCACCGATTCGCTGCGCGGGCGGCCCGTGACCACGGCGGCGACCGCGGTGTCCGCGAACAGGAGCCGGACGATGAGGGACTCAAGAGTGTCGTCCGCGGGCTGGTAGGTGGTGCTCAGCGCCTCCGATATCACGACCAGGACCACCCGGTCGGGGTCCGCGGCCACGAGATCCGCCGCCAGCGCCAGGGAGCGGGTTCCCGCGATGCAGGCCCACTGCGTGGCCGGCAGCAGCATCACGTCGTCGCGGAGCGAAAGCCTGTTGGCCAGGGCGATGTCCAGCCCCGGCAGCGCGGGGGTGGTGGAGTGACTGGTGATCAGGCAGTCGATGTCCGCGGCGTCCAGCCCGGCGATCTGCAGGGCGCCGCGCGCCGCATGCTCCCCGTAGGACTGCACCGCCTCCCAGGCCGGCGCGGTGCGCTCCTGGACGGTCTGCGGCGCGGGTATCGCCTCCAGTGCGGCGATCACGCGATCCACGTCCTGCTGGGTGAACCCTTCGCGTGCCAAGGCCACTTGGGCCGGCGCACTTCCGACAGCCCCCAGGCCACCGCCCTTGCCGGGCGCGACGGCGGCCTCCAGCGGCAGCATCCAGCCGCGGGTCTCGATACCCGTGCTGGCCGCGATGCCTTCGATCCGCGGCGTCCACGCAGCGTGCGGATGCCGGTCGCGCACCTCCGCCACGATCTGGCTGGTTTCCACAGCGTGCTCGCCGTGTATCACGGCAGGGGGGCAGAGGTAAGCGGCCATGGTGAAGCACCTTTCGGAGGAAAAGGGATAAATGGCACGAAAGCCGTGTCATGGGTCACTGGGAACTTCGCACCCAAGAGGCTGGCGATGGGCACCACTTCGGGAGTCGGTTGCCGCTTCGAGCATGGACGCCAAATGGACATTTACGCTGTGATGCAGACAACTCAGACCGCCTTGGGCAGGCGTGACAAGTCACACACCTCTGGGGCGAGGGCACTCGGACCGCTTCCGGAGGGCCTTACCTGACTTGCCGTCAACAAGACCGTCTGGAAGGCCGCCATCACGCGGACGGGCGGTACCCGCGGTCGTCGAAGGGGGTGGCGCTGTCGAAACAGCCGCCCGTGGCGTCCCGTGCCGGGGGCCGGCTGCTCCGATGAGGGCACGGGCCGGAGCAAAGTCGCACGATCCATGTGCGGCTGTTCGGCTGCGGTGATAATCGGCACGTGAGCGGCTATGAGTCCACTGAGGCGTCCGAAGGACTGGCCACGCAGAGCAAGACGCGCTGGCGTTCCTTCGTGCAGACCGAGACAGGCAGTGCCGTCCTGCTCCTCGGCGCGGTGGCCGTCGCGCTGTTGTGGGCCAACATCGACATGCACTCGTACGAGGCCGTGTGGCAGGCGCACTTCACGATCGGCTTCGACACGAGGAATCTGTCGCTGACCCTGCACGAGTGGATCAACGCCGGTCTGATGAGCCTGTTCTTCTTCGTCGTCGGCCTTGAGGCTCGGCACGAGTTCGACATGGGGGAACTGCGTGACCGGCGCTGGGTGCTGCTGAGTACGGTGGCGGGCCTGGGCAGCATGATCGTTCCGGCACTGATCTACCTCGCGTTCAACGCGGGCCGGGACTCGGTGCACGGCTGGGGTACCGCGATGTCGACGGACACCGCTTTCGCGCTGGGCATCCTGGCCGTCCTCGGGTCGCGGCTGCCGGCCTCCCTGCGGGCGTTCATCCTGTCCATCTCGGTCGTCGACGACCTGGTCGCGCTCCTGGTGATCGCGGTCTTCTACAGCGACGACATCCACCTGCCCGCGCTGCTGGTGGCCGTGGGCACGCTGCTGGTCATCACGCTGCTGCGGCTGGCACGGGTCCGCAAGGGGCGCTACTGCGCCGTCCTGTCGGTGATCGTCTGGGTGGCACTGCACGAGGCCGGAGTGGACCCGGTCGTCACCGGACTCGCCGTCGGCGCGCTGGTCGTCGCCTACCCGGCGCCGCGGGAGGATCTGGAGCAGGCCAGTCGTCTCTTCCGCCTGTTCCGGGAACAGCCCACACCCGAGTTGCAGCGCTCGGCCGTACTGGGCCTGACCGCCGCGATCTCCCCCAACGAGCGGCTGGAGCAGAAGTTCCTGCCGTGGGTGAGCTTCGGCATCGTGCCGCTGTTCGCGCTGGCCAACGCCGGTATCGAGCTGAGCGGCGGGAAACTCGCCGCGGCGTTCACCTCGCCGATCACGCTGGGCATCGTGTGCGGCTGTGTGGTGGGCAAGATGATCGGGCTCGTCGGGTCCATGGCAGCCGCACGGCTGCTGTCGGGCGGGAGGCTACGGCCCGGTGTCGGCTGGGGCTCGGTCACCGCCGGCGGAGCGATCGCCGGGGCGGCCTTCACGGTCTCCCTGCTGATCGCCTCGCTGGCCTTCAAAGGCGACGAACTGGACCAGGCGCGCATCGGCATCCTCGCCACCCTGGTCGGCGCCTTCGCGGTGAGCTGGGCGGTCACCGGGGTGATGAACCTGCTGCCGCCCGCCCGCCGGGCCCGGGCGCTGCTGGGCAACGCCGATCCGCTGACCGACCTCGCGGTCGCCGTCGACGCGCGCCATGACCGCATTCGCGGACCCGAACGGGCGGCGGTCACGCTGGTGGAGTACGGCGACTTCGAGTGCCCGTACTGCGGTCAGGCCGAGCCGGTGGTGCGGGAGTTGCTGGGCAGCGACGCGGACGTCCGCTACGTGTGGCGGCACCTTCCCCTGACCGACGTCCACCCGAACGCGCAACTGGCGGCGGAAGCGTCGGAGGCCGCCGCTCGCCAAGGGCGGTTCTGGGAGATGCACGACCTCCTGCTGGAGCGGCAGGACGCTCTCCACGTACGCGACCTGCTGCGCTACGCCCAAGAACTCGGGCTGGACATGGAGCGGTTCCGGCAGGACCTGGAGCGGCACCGGGGCGCTCCCCGGGTGGCGGAGGACGTGGACTCCGCGGACCTCAGCAGCGTCTCCGGCACGCCCAGCTTCTTCATCAACGGCCGGCGTCACCACGGTGCCTACGACATCCAGACCCTGGCGGCGGCCGTCGACTACGCCCGGCAGCGGGCGCTGGCGGAGCACGCGGGCGTCAGTCGACCGAAGCCGGCGACGGACTGAGCGGCAGCACGTCCCGGAGACACCGGAACTCACGAGCACCCGCGCCTGAGACCCATGCGGCCTGTGCGGCCGGTCCGGTCAATGGCTGCGCCCACGCGGGTGACTCCGTCGTGCTCACCGCGCGGCAGCCGGGACCGACCAGGATGATGCGATGATCATCCTGGTGTGACGACCCCTCACGGCCCCCGTGCCGCGCACCCCTCACGCCGCACGGCGCTCTCCGCCGGACTCGGCGCCCTGTCCCTGCTCTGCCTCGCGTCCCTGTCGGCGGCGCCGCCCGCGGCCGCACACACCGGGGCGGTCCCAGGCGTGCCCCGGCCGATGACGGCCGCGGAGGCGCGAACGGCCGCGTACCTGGAGTCGATCCGCAACGACCCCAGGCTGCTGCACGGCTTCTTCCGGCACCTGCCCAAGGGCGGCGACCTGCACAACCACCTCTCCGGGGCGGTCAGGACCGAGTACCTGATCGAGCTCGCCGCCGAGGACGGGCTGTGTATCGGCACGGCCACGCTGACCGCCGCCGTACCGCCGTGCGGCCCCGGCACCCGCCCGGCCGCCGACGCCCGCACCGACCGCGACCTCCACGACGCGATCGTGCGCGCCTGGTCGATGCAGGACTTCCCGCCGGACCAGAACGGTCACGACCATTTCTTCGACACCTTCAACAAGTTCGGCGAGGTGCCCTGGCGCCATCGCGGAAAGCTGCTCGCCGAGGTCGCCGACGCGGACGCGGCGCAAAACCAGTTCTACCTGGAAACCATGATCACCCCGGCCTCCGACGGCGCCAGGCAGCTGGCCGCCGAGGTCGGCTGGGACCCCGACCTGGCCGCCCTGCACGCCAAGCTCGTGGCCGGCGGCAGGCTCGACAAGGTCGTGGCCGACGCGGTCAAGGAGACCGACGACGGTGACGCCGAGTTCCGTACGGCCGCCCGCTGCGGCACCAGCCGTCCCCGCCCCGGCTGTGCGCTGACCGTGCGCTGGATCTCCCAGGTCAGCCGCGGTAGTTCACCCGAGCGCGTCTTCACACAGCTGGCCCTCGGTATGCGGCTCGCCGAGCGTGACTCCCGGTTCGTCGCCGTCAACCTCGTCCAGCCCGAGGACTGGGACAGCTCGCTGGCGAACTACAGCCTGCAGATGCGCATGGTCAACTACCTGCGCACCGTCTACCCCAAGGCCCATGTCACCCTGCACGCGGGCGAGTTGTGGCCCGGGCTGGTCAAGCCCGAGGCCCTGAGGTTCCACATCGAGGAGGCCGTGAACGTCGCCGGCACGGAGCGGGTCGGTCACGGCGTCGACCTGGTCCACGAGGACGACTGGCAGCAGACGGCCCGTACGATGGCCGCCCGCCAGATCGCCGTCGAGGTGCCGTTCACCAGCAACGCCCAGATCCTCGGCGTGCGGGGCGCCGAACACCCCTTCAACACCTACCGTTCCTACGGCGTACCGGTCGTCCTGGCGACCGACGACCCCGGTGTCTCCCGCATCGACGTCACCCACGAGTACCAGTACGCCGCCCAGACCTACGGCCTGACCTACCCCGAGCTGAAGGACCTGGCCCGCGCCTCCCTCGAGTACGCGTTCCTCCCCGGCCGGAGCCTGTGGCGGGGCAACCCCACTCGGGACGGCTACCGCCCCGCGGCCGCCTGCACCGGCCAGTTGCCCGGCAGCGGCCGTACCCCGAGCGCGGAGTGCCTCCGGCTCGTCGCCGGCAGCCCGAAGGCCGCCGTCCAGTGGCGGCAGGAGGCCGCTTACGCCTCCTTCGAGAGGTGAGTACCTGAGTGCGGGGGGTGATGTGAGCCCATAAGTTGCAAATTCCGTTGAACAGGTGTCGGGCGACGCGCGAGGAGTCATGCATGTGTGGCCCGAACCGTTCGCCGACCCCGACGGCCCATGCGCGAAGGGGTGCAGGAGGCACCGTGCTCACCGCGTTCATCAATGCCTTCAAGACGCCTGACCTGCGTAAGAAGCTGCTCTTCACACTGGCCATGATCGTGCTCTACCGGGTCGGTACCCATGTCCCGATCCCCGGCGTCAACTACCGAGCCGTCCAGAGGTGTGTGAGTGAGGCGTCCGGCAACCAGGGGCTGTTCGGCCTGGTCAACCTCTTCAGCGGGGGCGCGCTGCTGCAGATCACGATCTTCGCGCTGGGCATCCTGCCGTACATCACGGCCAGCATCATCCTTCAGCTGCTGACCGTGGTCATCCCTCGTCTGGAAGCCATGAAGAAGGAGGGCCAGGCGGGCACGACGAAGATCACCCAGTACACCCGTTACCTGACGGTGGCCCTCGCCGTCCTGCAGGGCACCGGCCTGGTCGCCACCGCCCGCAGCGGCGCGCTCTTCTCCGGCTGCTCGGTCGCCTCCGCCATCATTCCGAACCAGTCGGTCTTCACCACCGCCACGATGGTGATCTGCATGACCTCCGGCACCGCCCTCGTCATGTGGCTCGGGGAGCTGATCACCGACCGCGGCATCGGCAACGGCATGTCGATCCTGATGTTCATCTCGATCGCCGCCTCCTTCCCGTCCGCGCTGTGGGCCATCAAGAAGCAGGGCACTCTGGCGGGCGGCTGGATCGAGTTCGGGGCCGTCATCGTCGTCGGCCTCGCCATGGTCGGCCTGGTCGTCTTCGTCGAGCAGGCCCAGCGCCGGATCCCGGTCCAGTACGCCAAGCGCATGATCGGCCGCCGGTCCTACGGCGGTACCGCGACGTACATCCCCGTGAAGGTGAACCAGGCAGGCGTGATCCCGGTCATCTTCGCCTCCTCGCTGCTGTCCATCCCGGCCCTGGTCGCGCAGTTCTCGGGCGGGGACTCCGTCTGGAAACGGTGGATCACCCAGAACCTGACCAAGGGCGACCACCCGATCTACATCGTCCTGTACTTCCTGCTCATCGTGTTCTTCGCGTTCTTCTACGTCTCCATCTCCTTCAACCCGGAGGATGTCGCGGACAACATGAAGCAGTACGGCGGCTTCATCCCGGGCATCCGGGCCGGGCGGCCGACCGCGACGTACCTGTCGTACGTGCTCAACCGGATCACCTGGCCGGGTTCGCTGTATCTGGGGGTGATCGCCCTCGTCCCCACCATCGCGCTGGTCGGGTTCGGGGCGAGCCAGAACTTCCCGTTCGGCGGCACCAGCATCCTGATCATCGTGGGTGTGGGCCTGGAGACCGTGAAGCAGATCGAGAGCCAGCTCCAGCAACGGAACTACGAGGGCTTCCTTCGCTGACCCGGGCGCCGGGGGCCGCCGCCCTGACGGCATCACGGTGACGGACATGGTGACGGACATATCGGTAATATCGGTACAGCATGTCATCCACATCCCGGCCTCGGTCGTTCTGCCACCGAAGGATCCGGCACCGAAGGAGCGGACATGGGCGGTCCCGAACCGATCAGCGCCGAGGGTCGTCGCGCGCTGGAGCAGCAACTCGCCGATCTCCACACCGAGCGGCAGGACGTCGCCGTGACGCTGCGGGGCGACGATTCCCCGGGCGACCACGCGGACGAGGCCGACGAGTTGCAACGGGCCGACGACCTCAGGCGCCTGGACGTTCGCATCGAGGAGATCACGCTGCGGCTGCACCAGGCGGCGGTCGCCGGACCGGCCCCCGCGGGCGTGGTCGGTGTCGGCAGCAACGTCACCGTGCGGTTCAAGGACGGCGCGGTGCAGAGCGTCGAGATCGGTGAGATCGCCTCCGCAGCGGACGAGAACCTGGTGACGCAGGACAGCCCGCTCGGACGCGCGCTGCTGGGACACCGGGTCGGCGACACCGTCAGCTTCGAGACACCCCAGGGAACCGCGGACGCCACCGTGGTGTCGCTGGGCGCCTCCTAGATCACTCCCCTTGGCCGGCATCCGGCCTGACGGGGACCGCATGCTCGCTCGGTGCCGTCGGCTTCCTGCCCCGCAGGGGGCCGTACCTGGCCGACAGGTGCCGCACCGCCCTGGTGACCCAGGCCGGGGTGTGGGCACGCAGGTAGCGGCGGGCGCGGATGCCGGCGCGGTCCATGGCCAACTGGGCGTTGGCGCCCGCCTCGGTGGGGCCGAGGTCGTCGGTGAGGGAGATCTCGAGGCCGCCGTTGTACGGGGCGGTCAGGTTGTACAGGAAGGTGGTCAGGGCTGCCAGACACGAGCCCAGGACGACTTCGAGGGTGATGACGGTGAACGCGACGGTCAGGAACGTGCTCAGCCGGGGCAGGGCGTCCGGCGCGAGGATCGCGGCCAGGCCCCAGGCGGCGGTCGAGGTGACGACGGTGAGGATGCCGAGACCGCCGAGGAGCAGGAAGCTCATCACCGTCACGGACCAGGGTTCTGCCTCCGATATCCGCATGCGCATCGTCCGCGGCCGAAGCGAAGGGCCCCGTGCGGGGCGGCGGCTCGGAAGCGTGTCGCGCGCGGTCGGTGGCGCCGGGGCCGCGCGGCCTGCGCCTTCGGACAAGGACGTGACGGGCGGGGACGTGCTGGGCGGCGACGTCTCGGGGCTGGACGTCTCGGGCCGGGATGGCTCGGATCCGGACGTCTCAGGCCGGGACGTGTCGGATCTGGACGTCTCAGGCCGGGATGGCTCGGGTCCGGGTGTCTCGGGCCGGGACGTCTCCGGCCGGGACGTGTCGGGCCGGGAGTGGAGGGCCGGCGGGGGCTGTGGAGTGGGCCTGTCGGCGGTGGGGCGGCCCGGCGCGGGCTCCCCCTGAGCGACGGCTGTCGTCGCGGTCCCGTCGCGGCCGGGGGCGTCGACGTGCTCCGCCGGCGGCACTCGCTCCTCGTGGGGTGCCGTGAGTGCGGGGGCGGCCCCTTCGTCGGCGTCGTCGCCGTCTGCCGTGGGCCCCGGCCCGTTGAGGGGCCTGCTCTTCCTCGTGGTGTGGACAGTGCCGTCGAGCCGGGGCGTGGCCCGCTTGCGGGAGGTGTTACGGGTCCTGCGCTTGGCGCGACTCATGCGTGTCTCCCTGAGTGGCCTGGCAGTCTCGCAGGGGCTCTGCCCGCATAAACGGGCCTCCGTCGACCGCCCGGCGGCCTGTGGGGGCCTGCTGGTCGTTGCCTTCGACGGTATGGGTTCCTGCGTGATCTTGCATTCCTGGCGACGCACCCGGGGGGCGGACGGCCGGACCGGGGCCGGCTCTCGTGGGGGTGTCCGGCCGGGAGCCGTGGCTTCGCGCTCGGCGCCGAGGGCGGTGGTCGGCGCGGGTCCCCGGCCACCCGGGGGAGGCGGGAGCGCCGGCCGGCGAGGTGTGCGTCCCACCCCACCTCGCCGGTCGGCGTGTTCACCTCGTCGCGCAGCCGGAGCCGTTGAGGGTGAAGGCGGTCGGGGCGGTGTTGGTGGCGCCCTTGTTCGCCAGGAACCCGACGGTCACCGAGCCGCCGACGGGGATGGTGGTGGTGTAGGAGGCGGGCGTGACGGACACCGCGCCGCCGGTCTGCTGAGGCGTGCCGCCCCACATGGTGGTGACGGTCTGGCCGTCGGCGAAGGCGAAGCCGAGCCGCCAGCCGTCGATCGCGGTGGTGCCACCGTTGCCGATGGTCAACTCGCCCTGGAATCCGCCGGGCCACTCCCCCACGACGCGGTAGCCGACCGAGCAGGACAGGTCGGCGGCCTTGGCGGTGGTGACGTTCACCGTGGCCGAGCGGGCCGAGCGGTTGCCGGCGGCGTCACGGGCGTAGACGGCGAAGGTGTACGCGGTCTGGGCGGTCAGGCCCGTCACGGTGACGGTGCTGGTGGTGACAGCAGCAACCGTGGTCTCGGTGGTGCCGCTGACGCGGACGACGTCGTAGCCGGTGACGCCCACGTTGTCGGTGGCGGCGGTCCAGGTGAGGTGTCACGGCCGTACGGGCCAGGGGCGCCGTCCTGGTGGCCGCTTCCGTCAGCCGCCGGTGCCGGAGCACCGGCGGCATGCGTGCCGCCCGGCAGCCCTCGCCTCAGGCGCTGTGGACCCCGACCTCGTACAGCGAGTATCCCCACTCGGTGCCGCGCGCCAGGCCGTGGACACGGACGTAGCGGGCCGGGGTCCCGGTGAACCGGGCCGTGTCCAGGCCGCCGTCGCCCGAGGTCGTGGACCAGGCGGTCTCCCAGTTCGTGCCGTCGGTGGAGAGCTCCACGCGGTAGGACCTGCCGTAGGCGCGCTCCCAGTCCAGCGTCACCCGGGACACCAGGTGGGTGGAGCCCAGGTCGACCTGCCACCACTGGTCGTCGCTCCAGTCACTGGCCCAGCGCGTGGCGTCGTCGCCGTCGGCGGCACGGCCCGGCTGGTAACTGGTGAACGGGTTCCACTCGGACGAACCGGCGCTCGCCGGCTGCCCCTTGGCGAGGTTCACCGAGGCCTGGTGCTGTTCCGTGGCCCGCCAGGTGCCGAGGTAGGACTCGGCGCCCCGGAACAGGTCGTTCACCACGTCCTGGCCGCCGACCTGCCGGATGTCCTCGATCCAGTCGGGGATCATGCCCACGTGGGCCGCGCCGTCGGTGTTGATGTCGAAGGTGCGCTCGCCGGAGGTCTGGCGGTCGATGACGGAGCCGCCGTCGACGCTTTTGAAGGGGTACGTCACCTTGTCGGCGGCGTCCGCGCCGCGCGGGGCGGGGTGGTCGCCGATGCCGTTGAAGTCCGTGCCGTAGCCGTAGCCCACGCCGTACTTGTCGCGCAGTGCCTTGGTCCGCGCCGCCTCCGCGACGAAGCCCTCGGAGCCGTGCATGTACTGGGCGACGAAGCCGCCGAGGGAGTAGACCCGCTCGGTCCAGTTCAGGTCCATCCAGCTGTGCGAGGAGATCACGCCGGGGTACGACGCCGACTCCAGGATGTCGAGGGCCTGGCCGACGGCCTTGACGCCCATGTGGTCGATCTCCAGCATCATCTTGCGCTTCATCATGCCGCGCACGGCGTACTCGCCGAGTTCGGTGAGACCGCGTTTGTTGCACTGGGCGTCCGAGTCGTACGAGGGGACGTCCACACCCGCCGGCAGGTCCGACTCCGCCGACGACGACGCGCTGCCGATGGGGTTGTCGTGCTGCGGGCCGGTGCACTTCTCGGTCCCCCAGAAGGTGCCGGTGGACAGGAACTGGCCGACGTTGATGGCCGTTCCGAGGCCGCCGGAGTCGAAGCGGACGCCGCACAGCGCGTTGTCGAACTTGTGGCACAGGAACATGGAGCGGACGCCGAGCGCGTACAGCTCGTCCAGCCCCCTGTCGATGTCCGCCTTGCCGCACTGCGGGATGTCGAGGATCTGCTTGCAGCCGAAGGGTTCGGAGGTCTCGACCCCGAGGACGACGGCGAGTTTGCCCTCCTCGATGACCTGCCGCGCCTGCGCGCTGTCGGTGACGATCCGGAACCAGCCCTTGCCGGTGCCGCCGTACATCTTGTCGATGTACGCCTGGAGGTCGTACGTCATCTTCGCCTGCAGCCGGATCGACGTCATCTCGTCGCAGCTACGGTCCTTGAAGGGGTAGATGGAGCAGATCATGCCGTTGGTGACGAGGTCGTTGACGAGCACGCGCTGGCCGCCTCGCCAGGCCCGCTCCACCCAGGCGTAGTAGTCGGCCTGATGGGTCATCGAGTCGTACGCCGGCCAGTCCTCGAACGTCGGCCAGCCGACCGGGTCGTGCTTGCCGTCGCCGCCGTGGGTGATGTAGTCGAAGAGCGCGAGGGAGCCGTCGGGGTAGTGCTCGGGGCAGTCCTTCAGGGCGTCGGCGACTCCGGCCTCGGAGAAGACCTTGCCGCAGATCAGCCGGCCGCCGAAGGCCTCGTTGCCGAACAGGTGGTTGTGCGCGTCGACGAACCCGCGTACCTCGCCCGTGGCCGTGGTGCCGGTGAACGGCTCGCCGGTGACGTCGATCCCGACGTCCGGGGCGGGTCGTGCGGTCGGGGTCCACCAGTCGTTGCCGGCCGCCGCACTCGGGGTGGGCCCGAGGACCACGGTCAGCACCAGGAGCAGCAACGACAGAACAGTGACGTTCCTGCGTCTGCGGTACGAGCGTCGAGTCTGCGTCACGGACCACGTCCCTCGGTCGGCGGAAAGCGCGGTTGGCCAACCTTTGAGGTTGTCATGACCCGCGCAATACGTGGGACGAGGATCCGGTGGTGCGCCTACCGAGTCAAGAGGCCGGGACGCTTGACCTGATCACTCAACAGTGCTGCTCCCGGGCCCAGTTACCGAGTACGGGGACACACTTCTCGGCGAAGTGCTCGTAGTCGGCCGGGGTGTTGTAGACGTGGGCGGACACGCGCAGGTAGCCGATGCCGCCGAAACTGGTGAAGGCCGCCTCGACGGCGAGTTCGCGGGCCGCTCGGTCGCGCAGCGCGTCGGCCTCGATCCGGCTGCGGCCGAGGCCGTCGGGCAGCCGCACCAGGCGCATGCCGGGGACGGGCATCCCGACGTCGGCCCGGCTGTCCGCACCGGTGAGCCGGGTGAACGCGGCGCCGATGACGTGGGCGGCGTAGTCCGCCAGCCGGTCCATGTACCGGCGGGCGGCGGACCAGCCCCAGGTGCGCTCGACGAAGTCCAGGGACGTGGGCGCGGCGAGGTAGGAGGTGGCGTCGAGCGTGCCCTGCTGGTCGAAGCGGTCGGGGTACGGGTCCTGGGCGCCCCACGAGTCGATCAGTGGGTGGAGCAGGTCGCGCAGGGGCCCGCGGGCGACCAGGGCCGCGGTGCCGCGCGGAGCGCAGCCCCATTTGTGGAGGTTGCCGGTCCAGAAGTCGTACGTCGCGTCGGCGAGCGGTGTGCCGAGCAGACCCGGTGCGTGGGCGCCGTCCACGAGCACCGGTATGCCCTGCCGGCGTGCCGCCGCGCCGATCCGCTCGACCGGCAGCCGGCGTGCGGTCGCCGACGTGATCTGGTCGACCACGACGAGGTCGGTGGCCTCGCCGATCTCGGCGGCCACGGCCTCGTACGCCTCGTCCTCGTCCGCGCCGAGCGGCACCCGCGCCGTGCGCACCCGGCCGCCCCAGCGGCGTGCCAGCCTTTCGGCTCCCATGGTGACGGCCCCGTAGCCGTGGTCGGTGACGACGATCTCCCCGCCGCGGCGGCGGGCGAGGGCGTTGTAGACCACGCTGGCGCCGGCGCTGGCGTTGGGCACCAGGGCGAGGTCACCGGCGTCGACGCGCAGGAAGTCGGCGAGCTCGACGCGGGTGGCAGCGAGCCGGCCGGGCAGCTCCGGGAACCACACCACCGGCGCGCGCTCCATCTCGGCACGCAGCTGTGCCTGCCGCGCCTGCGCGACCAGCGGAACGGCGCCGAACGAGCCGTGGTTCAGGTGTTTCAGCGCCGGGTCCAGCGACCACGCGTCGGCGGCGGGCGCGCCGTCGGCCAGCAGCAAGGGATGCGGCGCGAGGGCCACCTCGGTGTCGGTCACGTCAGGAAGCCTCCGGGAGCAACAGCGGTCACCCGGCATCCTGACATGACGGTGACCGTTCCCCGGGGCCGGGTCGACGGTGGGGCCCTGCCACCGACTGTCCATGTACGCCGACGCGATAGCAGGGGCCGCGATCGAGGTGTGGGCGGGTGCGGGGAACTCCGGGCCGCCCTCTCAGCGCGTTGCGGCGCTCACTCCACGGGCCACGTGTGGGCCGCCGCGTTCAGGTGCATGTAGTCCATGTACGTGGTGGTCATCCGCCGCAGCGCCTCCCGGCGGTCGGAGGTACCGGTCCGCTCCAGGTGGTGGACCGTCTCCGCCTGCCACAGGGCGCCGTTGCGGGCGTTCACGCAGCGCTGCTCGATGATGCCCAGCATGGGCTCGCGCCAGGAGGCGTCCAGGCCGGCCAGCTCCAGGCCCCGGTGCGCCAGCGGCAGCAGGCGTCTGAGCACCAGTTCCGTGACCGGTACCTCGCCCACCCCCGGCCAGTACAGGCGCGCGTCGATGCCGTCGCGGGCCGCCGCGTGCAGGTTCTCCTCGGCGACCGCGAAGGACATCCGTGACCACACCGGACGGTCCTCGTCCACGAGGGCGCGCGTCAGGCCGTAGTAGAGGGCGCCGTTGGCGATGGTGTCGGCCACGGTGGGGCCGGCGGGCAGGACGCGGTTCTCGATACGCAGGTGCGGCCCGCTGTCGGTGACGGCGTAGACGGGGCGGTTCCAGCGGTAGATCGTGCCGTTGTGCAGTGTGAGTTCCCCGAGCTGTGGCACGCCGCCTGCGTCGAGGGCCTGCCGCGGGTCCTCGTCGTCGCACAGGGGCAGGAGCGCCGGGAAGTAACGTACGTTCTCCTCGAACAGGTCGAAGACGCTGGTGATCCACCGCTCTCCGAACCACACCCGCGGCCGTACCCCCTGGGCCTTGATCTCCTCGGGGCGGGTGTCGGTGGCCTGCTCGAACAAGGGGATGCGGGTCTCGCGCCACAGTTCCCTGCCGAAGAGGAAGGGCGAATTGGCGGCGAGGGCGATCTGCACGCCCGCGATCGCCTGGGCCGCGTTCCAGTAGTCGGCGAAGTCCTTGGGGGCCACCTGCAGATGGAACTGGGTGCTGGTGCAGGCGGCCTCGGGGGTGATCGCGTCGGCGTACATGGACAGGCGGTCCACGCCTTCCAGCCTGATCCGGAGGTCCTCGCCGCGCGCCGCGAAGATCTGCTCGTTCAGCAGCCGGTAGCGCGGATCACCGGACAGGGACGCCTCGCCCACGTGCGGTTCCGCCAGCGTCGGCAGGATCCCGATCATGATCAGGTGGGCGCCCACCGTCGCGGCGCGGTCCTCGGCGTGGTTGAGCGCGTCGCGGATCGTCTGCTCCCAGGCGCCGGGGCCGCCGGAGGTCAGCTGCCGGGGCGGGATGTCGATCTCCAGGTTGAAGCGGCCCAGCTCGCTCGACCAGGCGGGGTCGGCGATCGCCCGCAGCACCTCGGTGTTCCGCATCGCCGGCAGCCCGTCGTCGTCCACCAGGTTGAGCTCGATCTCCATGCCGACCTGGGGGCGCTCGCTCTCGAAGCCCGAATCGCGCAGCATCTGCGCCAGTACGTCGAGACAGTTGTGCATCTTCTCGCGGTACCGGCGCCGGTCCTCCCGTGTGAACACCCGGGCCGGCACATCACGTCCCATCGGGCCCTCCCGGGTCCCCTCGGCGGATGCCTGCCGTCCCAGCGTCGCACCTCCCGGGCGTACCGGACACTCGCCGGGCCGCCGGCTCACGGGGCGCGCTCGGCACGGTTGCGCAGAGTGACCGGACGAGCTTCTCCCCCGGGCCGGCGGTTCCAAGGGAGTCACGGGTGCGGCCGGGACACCGGCCTCCGTGGACGCTCCCGTCGCCGGCGGAGGGGCGGTCGCCGCGCGTAGGGATCAGGGGCCCGGACGGCCGTCGAGCTTCACGACGGGCCGCTGGACGTCGCCGGCCGACCGCTTCGCGCGCTCGGGGTGGACGGTCGCGTGGCGGCGGAGCAGCCGGCCGTCGTCCTCGACGGGCTCGACCCGAAGGGCGCCCTCCGGCCGGACCGGCCGGGCCCGGACGCGGTCCGCCCGGTCCCGCACCGGTGCCTCGCGGAACGGTCCGGAGCACGACCCGGCTGCCGTCCGGAGGCCTCCTCGACAGAACCCGCGCACGCGGCCGTGCACGTCAGTCGCGCTCCGGGCGGACGGCGAGTTCGGTCTCCACCAGCCGGTTCAGGTGACGGCGGGCGTCCTGGGTGCTGAGCGGCGGCGTCTGGCGCAGCCGCTGGAGGGCGAGGCCGTCGGCGAGGGCGGCGAAGCGGACGGTGAACCCGTCGAGGTCGTCGCCTGCGAACTCCCCGTCCGCGACACCCCGTTCGACCAGGGCACGGATCTGCCGGTGCCAGGCCGTGTAGCGCTGGGCCTGGCCACGGGTGAACGCCTCGTCGGTGTCCGGGTCGCCGGCGTTCCAGTAGTCGAACCACATCCGCCAGTGCCGGTCGGTGTCCTCGGTGAAGAGCGCGTCGACGAGCAGCCGCAGCGCCTCGGCACCGCTGCCGGCCTGCTCGGCGGCCTCGCTGAGCGCCGCGTAGTAGCGCTCGATGTGCAGGACCATGGCCTCGGACAGGATCTCCTGGACGCTGCCGAAGTGATAGGTGACCGTCCCCACGGAGACCCCGGCCGCCGCCGCCACGTCCCGGACGCCCACCGAGGCGTAGCCGCGCTCCGCGATCAGCGGGACGGCCGCCTCGACGATCAGCCGGCGGCGGACCTCGGTGGGCTGGCGGGTGCGGTCGGCGGCGGCGACGGCACGGCGCGGGGTCTTCGCGGCGCGCTGCGGCTTGGCGGCGGTCATCCCGACGTCCTCGCGCTGGTGTGGTGCCAGGAGCGCTTGGCCACTGTCTCTCCGTTCGCCCGTGCCTCGATACGGCTGTCCATCACGAAGTCCGCGGCCGTGGCGCGCAGCTCCGTACGCGCCATGATCTCAGCGTCGTAGTCGTCGCGCCGCAGCCGGATCCGCCACTGGGACACGGCGCTCGCCGACAGCGGGTCGTCGCCGCGGACACGGTACGTCTCGCGCGCGCTCTCCTCGTAGCGGAGCCCGTCGGGATACGTCCGTGATCCCCCGTAGTTGGGGTCGACCTCCAGGGTCCACTCCCCCGCCGCCACGTCGTGCGTGACGAGTCGTTCGGGCCGCGGCTCGGTGGGCCGGTCGTAGGTGACCGGCAGCGGTGGCGCCTGTTCCGGCTCCTCGAAGACGATCGGCGGTTCCTCGACGCCCGCCCGCACGGGCAGGAGCACGGCGCTGTCGGCGGGTACGACCCGCAGCTCGCCGCGCTCACCGTGCGGCCACACCCACGGCCAGTACGCGTCGGAGACGGCGACCCGGACCCGGTGGCCGGGCGGGAAGGCGTAGCCGACGCCGGTGAGTTCGACCTCGACGTCCTCGTACGTCCCCGGGGTCCACTCGACCGCCTTGTCGCGGCCGTGCCTGCTCAGCAGGTTGAGCACCCCGCGGGTGACCAGCGTCGAGGAGCCGTCGGGAGCCACGTCGCACAGCCGGACGATCACATGGGCGCGCGGGGTGGTGCTGTCCAGGCGGAGCCGGACGCGCGGCCGGCCGAGGATCTCGACGCGCTCGGCGAGAGGTTCGGAGTCGAAGCACACCGAACGGCCGTCCTCCTCGCGCTGGTCGGGCGGCAGGTCGCTCGCGTTGCCGAAGGGGAAGAACCGGCCGGCGTCCAGGCCGGTGTGGAGCGGGGAACGGACCAGGACCGGGGTGCGGGAGCCGGGAGCGAGGGCGCGCTCGCTCCATGTCACCCGCGGGGAGGGCCAGTCGGGCTCCCCCACCCAGCGGCCCGGCATCGTGTCGTACGAAGTGGCGGGCGGGACCGGGTCGTTGATCCAGGCGCGCAGCAGCGGTTCGCGCAGCACCCCGGTGTCGGTGTTCTTGAGGTGCTGGTCCCACCAGCGCAGGGTCTCCTGGAGGAAGCCGATCGCCGGGCCGGGCGGCAGCCCGCGGTCGGGGTACTGGTGGGACCAGGGTCCGATCAGGCCGCGCACCCGGTCGGCCGGGAGGTGCTCGACGAGGCGCAGCACGGTGTCGCGGTAGGGGTCGTGCCAGCCGCCGACCGCGAGGACGGCGGCGTCGATGGCGGTGTAGTCCTCGCAGACGCTGCCGTGCTGCCAGTAGGCGTCGCGCTCCTGGTGGTCGAGCCAGGTGTGCAGGAAGGGCTGGAGGGTGTCGAGGCGTTCGCGCCACATGGGCAGCCAGCGGTCGGTGCCGACGCTCGCCGGGTCCGGGGGGCGGGAGGCGAAGGCGAGCATGGTGCCGGCCCAGGCGAGCATGTCGATGCCGAGGACGGCGCCGCCGGTGTAGTGGACGTCGTTGTCGTAGCGGTCGTCGGTGGAGCAGACGGTGACGACCGCCTTGAGCGGCTCGGGGGCGAGGGCCGCTATCTGGAGGGCGTTGAAGCCGCCCCAGGAGATGCCGAACATGCCGACCTTGCCGGTGCACCAGGGCTGTGCGGCGAGCCAGTTGACGACGTCGACGCCGTCCGCGAGTTCCTGGGCGTCGTACTCGTCCCCGGGGGTGCCCTCGCTGTCGCCGTGGCCTCGGATGTCGACGCGTACGGAGGCGTAGCCGTGTCCGGCGTACCAGGGGTGGCGCTGGGCGTCGCGGGGCGCGGTCCAGTCGCTCTTGCGGTACGGGAGGTATTCGAGCAGCGCGGGCACGGGGTCGGACCCGGCGTCGGCGGGCCGCCAGATGCGCGCGTGCAGCCGGGTGGCGCCGTCCCTGGTGGGGATCCAGACGTCCTCGCGGACGACCTGGCGCTCGAACTGGTCGCGGTACTTCACGAAACTCCTTCGGCCACAGGGGCGTCGACGGGCTGCCAGCGGCGGACGCGGTGGCCGTCGCCGAGGTCCGTCCAGATGTCGTCCGCCGCAGCGGCGTCCGCCCAGTCCGGGGCGTCGCCGGTCAGGGGCGGGGCGTCGGGGTCGGGTTCGAGGGCGGCCGCCATCAGCCGGCGGGTGTAGGGGTGGCCGGGCGCGTCGAAGACGGCTTCCGTGGGGCCCTCCTCGACGACGACTCCGTGCCGCAGGACGACGACGCGGTCGGCGATGCCGCGCACCACCGCGAGGTCGTGGCTGATGAACAGGCAGGCCAGGTCGCGTTCGCGGCGCAGGTCGTCCAGGAGGCGCAGCACCTCGGCCTGGACGGAGACGTCCAGGGCGGTGGTGATCTCGTCGGCGATCAGGACGTCCGGTTCTCCGGCCAGCGCCCGTGCGATGCCGATGCGCTGGCGCTGTCCGCCGGAGAGCTGGGCGGGCAGCCGGTCGGCGAGGGCCGGGTCCAGGCGTACGTCGGCGATGAGCCGGCGGGCCTGTTCGGCGGTCTCGGTGCGGCCGGTCGAGGTGCCGAAGAACCGCAGCGGGCGGCGCACGGCGTCACCGACGGAGCGGCGGGGGTTCAGGGAGGTGTCCGCGTTCTGGAAGACCAGCTGGACCCTGCGTCGCAGCGACAGCGGCCGCCGGGGCGCCGGGCGGGCCAGGTCCCCGGCCTCGTGCGTCATGGTGCCGCCGGACGGGGTGCGCAGGCCCGCCAGGGTCCAGGCCAGCGTGGACTTGCCGCTGCCCGACTCGCCGACGAGGGCGAGGACCTCGCCGCGGCGGACGTCGAAGGAGACCCCGTGCACGGCGCGGGTGCTGCCGTAGTCGATGGTGACGTCGCTCGCGGCGACCGCGACCGGTGCGCCGTCCGGGACCACGGACTTGGCGCGGACCGTCCGTTCCCCCGCCTCGTCCACGACCGCGAGACCGGCGTCGTCCAGCCGTGGCACGCTCGCCAGCAGCTTCTTCGTGTACGGGTCCTGGGGCGCGGCGAACAGCCGCCGGGTGGCCGCCGACTCCACCACCCGGCCGGTCTTGAGGACGCACATGTCGTCGGCCAGGTGGGCGACGACGCCGAGGTCGTGGCTCACCAGGACGGCGGCCAGGCCGAGTTCGTCGCGCAGGGCGGCGATCAGGTCCAGGACGCTGCGCTGGGTGATGACGTCCAGGCCGGTGGTCGGCTCGTCGAGGACCAGGACCTTGGGGCGGGCGGCGACGGCCATGGCGATGGCGACGCGCTGCTGCTGGCCGCCGGACAGCTCGTGCGGGTAGCGGCGGGCGAGTTCGGCGGGGCGGGGCAGCCGGACCTGTTCGAGGAGTTCGACGACCGGTATGTGGCCACCGGCCTCCTCGATCTGCCGCCCGATCCGCATGGTCGGGGTCAGCGCCTGCCCGGCGTTCTGGGCGACCATGGCGACGGTCCCGCCGCGCAGCCGCCGCAACCGCGGTGCGGGCAGCGCGAACACGTCCTGTCCGTCGACGTGGACGCTGCCGCCGGTGATCCGGGAGCCGTGCCGCAGATGGCCGAGGAGGGTGGCGGCGATCGTGGACTTGCCGCTGCCGGACTCGCCGACGAGGGCGAGCGTCCGGCCCGGCGCCACCTCCAGGGACACCTCGTGCACGACCGGGACGTCGCGGCCGCCCGAACGGTAGGCGACGGAGAGGGAGTCGACGGAGACGACAGAGGTGACGGGGTCGATGGAGACGACAGAGGTCATCAGGAACCCTCCCTGATCCGGTCCACGCCCCACGCCTTGGACAGGCCGTCGGCCGCGAGGTTGAGCCCGACCACGAGGGTGGCCAGGGCGAAGATCGGCGCGAGGCTCGCCATCGGGACGACGGTGATGGCGGTGCGGTTCTCGGCGACCATCAAGCCCCAGTCGGGGGTCGGCGGGTCGGCGCCGAAGCCGAGGAAGGACAGCGAGGAGATCAGCAGCACCACCCAGGACGCGCGCATCGCGAACTCCACGCAGACCACGTCGGTGATGTTCGGCAGGACCTCGCGGCGCAGGATCGCCCAGGTGCTCTCGCCGCGGGCGCGGGCGGCGGTGACGTAGTCCATGGGGACGACGGCCAGCGCGGCGCCACGCACCACGCGGACGACCTGCGGGACGTAGACGACGGCGATGGCGAGGACGATCACCGCGGGCCCGGTGCCGAGCGCGGTGACGACGACGAGCAGGGCGAGGATCGACGGCACGGACAGGATCGCGTCGAGGACCCGGCCGAGCAGGTCGTCGAACCAGCCGCCGCGCAGGGCGGCCGCGCAGCCGATCACGGTGCCGAGGGCGACGGTGATCAGGGTGGCGGCGACGGAGACGCCGAGCGCGTACCGGCCGCCGTACAGCACCCTGGCGAGGACGTCGCGGCCGTACTGGTCGGTGCCCGCCCAGTGCTCCCAGCTCGAGCCGAGCAGGGCGTGCGAGGCGTCGTTGGCGATCGGGTCGTAGGAGGTGAGGAGCGGGGCGAGCAGCGCGACCAGGATGTGCACGGCGACGACGGCCAGGCCCACCAGGGCGGTGCGGGAGGAGCGCAGGCTTCGCCAGGCGCGGGCGGCGGCGTGCGGGGCCGCCGGAGCGGTGGCCGGGGCGGCCGGGGTGGTGTCGAGCGCGGTCATCGGGTCCTCCCTCGGGTGCGGAGCCTGGGGTTGAGGGCCATGGCGCCGAGGTCCGCGGCGAGGTTGCAGACGACGTAGATCACGGCGCTGACGAGGGCGATGGCCTGGATGACGGGCAGATCGCGGTTCTGTACGGAGGAGAGCATCAGCTTTCCGATGCCGGGGTAGTTGAAGACGTTCTCGACGACGGCGACCCCGCCCGCGAGCCAGGCGACGTTGAGGGCGATCACGTGCAGGGTGGGCAGCAGGGCGCTGGGCAGGGCGTGCCGGGTGACGACCCGCCAGGTGGACAGGCCCTTGAGGCGGGCGGTGGTGACGTACTCGCCGGCCAGCACGTCGATGACCGAGGTACGGGCCATCCGCACGATGTAGGCGGCCATGACGACGGCGAGCGCGAGCGCGGGCAGCCACACGGCGGGCAGGAGCTGGCCGACGCTCGCCTCGGGGCCGTAGAGGACGACCGCGGGGAACCAGGGCAGCGCGACGGAGAAGCACAGCACCAGCACGGTGGCGACCACGAACTCGGGGACGCTCATGCCGACCAGGCTGACGGTGGAGATGAGGTGGTCGGGCCAGCGGTCCCGGTACAGGCCGGCGAGGACGCCCAGGACGAGGGAGCCGGTCACCGCGAACAGGATGGTGACGAGGGCGATGAGCGCGGAGTTGCCGAGGTACTGGGCGACTTCGCCGCCGACGCCCTTGCCGGAGACGAGGGAGGTACCGAAGTCGCCGTGCAGGGCGCCCCCGACCCAGTCGAGGTAGCGCTCCCAGGCGGGCCGGTCGAGGCCGAGCTGGTCGCGGAGGGCGGCGACGGCGTCCGGGGTGGCGTCCTTGCCGAGGATCTGGGTGGCCACGTCGCCCGGCAGCGCCTGTACGGCGAGGAAGACGAGGACCGAGGAGAGGAACAGCGTGCCGACGGCCGAGGCCAGCCGGCGCAGGGTGAACGACAGCATGCTCAGGCTCCCTTCACGCCGATGTTGAGGTAGTCGAACTCGAAACCGTGCTCGGCGTAGCCGCGGACCTTGCGGGAGATGCCGACCAGCCGGTCGGCGAACATCGGGGTCATCGCCCCGCCCCGCTCGATGACCAGCCGCTGCGCCTCGCCGTACAGTGCACGGCGCTCGGTGTCGTCGGTCTCGGCGCGGGCCCGGTCCAGGACGGTGTCGAACTCCTTGTCGGACCAGGCGGTCTCGTTGTAGGAGGAGCCGCTGCGGAAGATCTGGGTGAAGAGCTGGTCGACGGGCCGCCCGGTGAACCAGTAGGTGGCCATCAGCGGCTTCTTCATCCAGATCTGCGTGTAGTAGGAATCCGCGGCGGCCGTCCTGACCCGGACCCGGATGCCGGCCCGTTTGGCGGAGTCCTGGTAGGCGAGGGCCATCGGCGTGAACAGCGGGTCGTAGGAGGAGGTGTAGAGGTCGACGGCCAGGCCCTCGTGCCCGGCCTGCTTGAGAAGGTGGCGGGCCTGCTCGGGGTCGTGCGCGGGGTGCGCGGCGATGTGGGCGGGGTCGGTGGGCGGTACGGGGTTGTCCCAGCCGGCACTGCCCGCGCCCTGGAGCGCGACCTTCACGACGTGCTCAGGGTCGTAGGCGAGCTTCATCGCCTGCCGGACCCGTACGTCGGTGAAGGGCTTCTCGGTGGTGAGCATCGGCAGCACGTACCACTGCGCGTCCTTCACCCGGGCGATGGTGGCCCGGTCGGAGGCGGCGACCACCCGGGCGGTGGCGAAGTCGAGGTTGGTCTGGGACAGCAGGTCCACCTGGCCGGCGAGCAGGGCGTTGGAGCGGGCGGACATGTCGGCGACCGAGTAGAAGGAGATCGTGTCGAGGACCGGGCGGCCGGCCCAGTGGTCCTTGTTCGCGGTGACCCGGCCGGGGCCCGCCGGGGTGAACGACTCCAGCTTGAAGGGGCCGGTGCCGATGCCGGTGCGGCCGATGCCCTTGGCGCTGCCGTCCGGGACGACATAGCAGTTGTAGTGCGTCAGCAGACTCGGGAACTCGGCGTTCGGAGTCTTCAGGGGGACGACGAGGGTGTGGGCGTCGGGGGTGCGCAGCGTGCCCGGGTCGACGAGCGGGGCGAGGACGGCGGCCTGGGGTGAGGCGGTCGCCTTGGCGAGGATGTGGCGCAGCGTGTAGGCGGCGTCGGCGGAGGTGAAGGCACGTCCGTCGTGGAAGGTGACGCCCTTGCGCAGCCGGAAGGTCCAGGTACGGGCCTTGCTGTCGGACTCCCATGACTCGGCGAGGTCGGGGGCGAGTTCGCCGTCCGCGCCGACGCGGACCAGCCGGTTGTAGAGGGCGCCGAGGTACTCGTACGCCGACAGGGAGCTGGCGGGATCGAGGGTCTCGGCGTCGGAGGCCGGGGGCCGGGCGATGCGCAGGGTGCCGCCGGCGTCGGGGGCACCCTTCAGGGCGGCAGCCGTCAGGTCGGGGGCGGCGGCTGCCCCCGTACACCCGGTGAGCAGCCAGGACGCGCCGAGCGAGGCCGCGCCGGCCACGCCCGCGGCGAGCACCGAGCGGCGCCTCGGCAGGTGGATGTCGGACATGGACCGACCGTCTCTCTCGCTATTCGTTCACCGGAACGATTGAGTGAAGTTCGTGAACGATAACCAGGAGACGACTTCCAGCCAACCCTTCGGACGCGGAAATTAACCTCGCGAAACGGATCGGTAACGAGATCGTGCGAGGCGAGGGGCGTACGGACGGCGCGGCCGCCCGGCGCGGACGAGACGCGGTGGGCGGGCCGGCCGGCCGGCGCCGAGACGTCGCCGGACGACGGGATCGCCGGACGACGGGATCACCGGGCGACGACGGGATCGCCGGGCACGGGGCGCCGCTGGCTCGCACTCGGCCCGCCGGGCGGAGACTTCGTCGTCCGCCGCCGTCGGACGCCAGGTGAGGGGCGCAGTGGGGGTGGTGTTGAATACGGCTCCATGAGCGAGAGCGGGCGTGCGGCTAGCCGAACGGCGGTCCTGGTCTGTCAGGGGCGGGCGGCGGCGGACGGGAGGATCGCCGCGGGCCGGTTCGCGGATCCGGTGGCGGTACGGCTGCTGCGCGCCGCGGAGCGCGTGCCCGTGGACGAGGTGCGCGCGGGCAAGGTGCCGGAGGGCTGGCAGGCACGCGTGGCGTACGAGGGTGTGCGGGCGTGTGCCGAGGTGGTCGCGCCGCGGACGGTCGCGATCGACGAGGCTCTGCGCGCCCGTCCGACGGGCCGGCTCGTGATTCTCGGCGCCGGTCTGGACACCCGCGCGTGGCGGCTGCCCGAGCTTGCGCGGACCGATGTGTGGGAGGTCGACCATCCGGCCTCCCAGCAGGACAAGCGCGCCCGCCTTGCCGCCGCCTCGGAGTTGCCGGCCGTCGCCCGTTCCGTACGGTTCGCGCCGGTCGATTTCGCCGTCGACGATCTCGGTGCGGTGCTGGACGCGGCCGGGCACGACCCGTCCGCCCCGACGACATGGCTGTGGGAGGGCGTCGTGCCGTACCTCACGCGCGACGAGGTCCGGGCGACGGTCGCCGCGCTCGCCGCGCGGTCGGCCCCGGGCAGCGTGCTCGTCGTCAACTACCAGGCGCCGTCGGCCAGGGCGGCCGTCGGCCGGCTGCTGGCACGCGTGCTCCGCAGTTCCATGACGTCGGGCGAGCCGTGGCGCTCGCTGTGGCGGCCGGCGCAAATGGCCGCGCTGCTGGCGGAGTACGGGCTGCGGGTGGTGTCGGACGACGATCTCCTCACGCTCGCGCACACGTTGGGCAGCCCTGCGCAGCGACGGTCGTCCCTGCGGTCCGGTCGGGTGACGGTCGCGGAGTGCCACCGCGGGTGAGTCCGCCGGCAGCGGGCCGACTGGCCCATGCCGTCGTGCGGAGGCTGTCCGACGGCGTTGCGGTTCCTGTGGCCGACGGACTCGAACACGGTCGGCCTGCGGGGGCGTTCGCGGGAGCGGAGTCGAAGCTCGTCTCGTCGCCGGCCCGCAGCGTGGCCGACCGGCGGTGCCCCTCCCCCGTCCCCCTGGCGACAGAACAGCGGGCCCGCTTCCCCGCTACCCCGTTTCGCCGCTACCCCGGAGAACACGTCACGATGTCCGTCCCGCGCGCCCGGTGGCAAACCCGGTGCGAGGCCGCCTTCGTGGGGCGGCGCGCGTGCGCATCTCCTGTACGAGTCCTGTTCGCCCGTTGCATGCTTTCCCCGTGTCTGATGGCGGGCGGTCGTGCACGCGGCGGGTGCGATCCCGTGCGTCCACGGCCTTCTCGCCCCGAGTCCGCACGCTCCGGGTGTCGTCCGGGCTGACAACGTTGTCCCCGACCGGCCGGACCGTGCCGTGTATCGCGACGTTGGAGAGGTTCCGTGCCTGTCAGACCCGATGCCCGCTTGCCCCGCATGCTGCCTTCGAGAACCGCCCGCCGACCTCGCCGGCGGCTGCGCGCGACGATCGCCGTACTCCTCGCCGGGACGCTCGGCCTCGCCGCGCTGGTGGACGGCGGCACGGCCGCGGCGACGCCGGCCGTGACCAAGTCCGCGGGGTCCGCGGGCACATCCGGCGGCACTGACTACACGAAGCTCGTCGACCCGTTCGTGTCGACCGCCGGTGACGACGGCAACGACCTGCCGGGAGCCGAGGCGCCGCACAGCCTGGCCAAGGTCAACCCGCTGACCACGCCGAACCGCAACCACACCGGATACGACTACGACGAGGACCACATCGCCGGGTTCACCGCGACGAACCTCGACGGCGTCGGCGGTTCGGGAGGCGGCGGCGACCTGCTCGTCGTGCCGACCTCCGTGCGGTACGACAGACGTCCCGCCCCGAGCACGTATGCGCACACGTACGGCCACGACGACGAGACCGCGACGCCCGGTTACTACCAGGCGGGTCTCGGGGCGATCTCCGGAACCGGCTCGTCGGTGACGCAGGACCCCGGCACCATCAAGGCCGAGATGACCGCGACGACGCGCACGGCGCTCGAACGCTACAGCTTCCCCGCCGGGTCGAACCCCGAACTCGTCCTGGACCTCGCGAACAACTTCACCAGCCGCACCCGCGCGACGATGAAGGCGACGACGCTCCCGGACGGGACCACGTCGATCACCGGGCTCATCGCCGGGTCGTTCAACGGCGCCTCGTACAAGCTGTACTACGACGCCACCACCAACGTCCCCGTGACCTCCCTCAAGAGCTGGGGCAACGACGGCAGGCTGAGCGACGCGACCACGCAGGACGGGTCCGACACGGGCGCCGTCCTCGGCTTCGACAAGTCCGCCGGGAACGACGTCGAACTGCGCGTCACGCTGTCGCCGATCAGCGCCGAACAGGCCGCGACCGACCAGGCGAACGAGGTGGGCCACCTCACCTTCGACCAGGCGCGCGCCCAGACGACGGCGGACTGGAACACCACCCTCGGCGCAGTCGCCGTGAAGGCCTCCGCGACGTCCGACCCCGGGTCGACGCTCACCAAGGAGTTCTACACGCACCTGTACCGCATGTACGCGCTGCCGGTGAACGCCACCAGCACCAGCGGAACGTACCGCGGCGTCGACGGAGCCGTGCACAAGACGAACGGCTTCACCTACTACGACGGCTGGTCCACCTGGGACGACTTCCGCAAGTACTCGGTCGAGGCCTATATCGACCCGGCCACCTACCGGGACCTGGTGCAGTCGCTCGTCGAGCTCTTCGCCGACGCGCACAGCTCGGGCAAGAGCCTCGGCAGCCTCACCCACTCGGTGCCGACGGTGCGCTGGGAGCGCTCGGCCGTGGTGGTCGCCGACGCGCTGTCGAAGGGTTACAAGAACTTCGACCGGCTCGACGAGGCGTACCCGGCGCTGCTGTCGTACACCGGCTACTACACGGGCGCGCAGCTGCGGCAGGGATACGTCTCGGGTGATCCCGGTACGACCGTGCAGCGCGGCTACGACCAGTGGGCGCTGTCCGTCATCGCCGACGCGCTCGGCAAGGACGCGGACGCGAGGAAGCTGCGCACCCAGTCGACCATGGCGATCGACAACCTCGTGAAGTCCGGTGCCTGGAAGGCGGCCGACGGCACCGAGGTCGGTCTGCTCACCCCGCGGGCCACGGGCGGCGACTGGCAGAGCGCCGACTACGAGAAGTTCGAGGCGGCCGGCCTCTACCAGGGCACGCTCTGGCAGTACCACTGGTACGACGCGTACGACATGGGCGGACTCATCAAGGCCATGGGCGGTGACAAGGCCGGCAGGGCAGCGGTGGAGCACATGTTCGGCGAGGACTCCGACGCCGACGACGGCTCGACCATGCTGCACTCCAACGCGAACGAGATCGACCTCCAGGCCCCCTATCTCTTCAACTACGTCGGTGAGCCGAGCCTGACGCAGAAGTGGGTGCGGGCCATCTACACCGGCACGACGTGGAACCGCTACATCGCGACCGGCTCCACGAACGAAGCCCCCAGCTCCGGCGGTCAGTTCACGCCGCCGGTCAGGACCCAGGTCTACAAGCTCTCCCCGAACGGCTTCCTGCCGACCATGGACAACGACGCCGGGACCATGTCGACCATGTTCGTCGGCGCCGCCCTCGGCCTGTTCCCGGTGACCGCCGGTTCCAGCCAGTTCCAGATCGGCAGCCCGTTCTTCGACTCCACGACGATCACCTACGCCAACGGCTCCACGTTCACGGTGAAGGCCGACGGCGTCTCGCCGAGCAACTACTACGTGCAGAGCGCGACCCTCAACGGCAAGCGGTTCGACAACACGTGGCTGGACTACTCCCAGATCATCTCCGGCGGCACGCTGGACTTCACGATGGGCTCCAAGCCCTCCCAGTGGGGCGCACGCACGAAGCCCGCGTACTCGCTGGACGCCGGCTCGGGCGGCACGGGTGACGGCGGCACGGGAGCGGGCAAGGGCGGCACCGTCGTCTCCGCCCGCCCGGGCACGGTCGACACGGCGGCGGACGGCACCGTCGACGGCGGCATCAAGCTCACGCTGTCCGGGCCGGCCTCCTTCGCCGCCCGCAAGGGCACCAGCCTCACCAGGACCGGCGCGGCGAGCGTGACCGGCCTGCCGGACGGCGTCACGGCGGACCTCCGGGTCAGCGGCTCGCGCACGGCGACGCTGTCGCTCAGCGGCACCACGAAGGTCGACGCACGCCTCGGCATCACGTTCCGCGACGCGGCCTTCGGCCATGGCGTGCCGGCCTCGACGGTGAGCGGCACCGGGATATCCGTGACCGATCCGCTCGTCGTCTCCGCCGCCGCGGTGCACCGCAAGGCCCTCGGCGCACTCGTCGACCAGGCGTCGCTGGTGCGTAGCGGCAACTACTCCGACGGCTCCTGGAGTCTGTTCCGCTCGGCGCTCGAACGCGCGCGGACCGTCCTCGCGGACACCGCCTCCGCGACCGGCACGATCATGGCCGCGCACGACGCGCTGGAGACCGCGATCGACGCGCTCACCATCGACGAGGGCGGCTACGCCGTCCTGCAGGCCGAGTCCCCCGACGAGAAGGAGGGCCCCAGCCTCGTGAGCGAGGCGTACTACTCGGACGGCGACCTCGGCGGGGTCACCGAGGGCGCGTGGGAACGGTTCGCCAAGCTGGACTTCGGCGGGATCGCCCCGCGCAGCGTCTCGGTCCGCTACGCCAACTCGCAGGCGGCGAACGCGAAGCCGAGCAGCGTCGACATCCACGCCGGCGCCGCCGACGGCCCGGTTGTCGCGACCGTCTCGCTCCCCGGGACCGGCGGCTGGCAGTACTACACCACGGTGCAGGCGGCCGTCACCGACCCGGACGCCCTGCTCGGTGCGAAGAGCGCGACGTTCGTGTTCCATGCCCCGTCCGGGCAGCAGTGGGTGTCGAACTTCGACCGGTACCAGTTCTCGCCGAACGAGGTCTCCTCGTCCCCCTCGACCACACTCGCCACGCTGACCGCGGTGAACAGCACCACGACCGGCGGCGGTTCGCTCCCGCTCGACCTCGGCAACGGCATCTTCGAGAACGTGACGAACGGCGCGTGGGCTGAGTGGAAGGACACGAACCTCCAGGACGGCGCCGACACCGTCAGCGTCAGCTACGACAAGCCCCAGTCACGGGCGGCGTCGGACTCGCACATCGAACTGCACCTCGGCTCGAAGGACGGCGCGAAGAAGGTCGACATCCCCCTCGACTACACCGGATCGGGCTGGGGAACCGTCGCCACCAAGACCGTGCAGCTCGACCCGAGCGTCTTCACCGGCGTCCAGGACGTGTACGCCGACTTCATCTCCAGCACGCAGACCTCCGCCCAGCCCTACGTGGGCAACGTCTACTCGCTGACGCTGACGAAGACCGCCGACGCCCCCGTGGGCTTCGACGCCACCGCGTTCCGCTCGAACAGCGGCGGCGGGCTCAAGAGCGAGCCGGTCGGCTGGACCGGCGCGGGTTCCGCCACCGACCTCGGCGGCACCTACCACGGCGCCTGGCTCGACTACGGGGACATCGACTTCGGCAACTCCCCGAAGAGCACCGTCACGATCACCTACGTCAACAACTCGGCCCGCTGCGGCACCGGTTCAGCCGTCCAGCTGTACCTGGACTCCTTCGACGCGGCCGACCCCGGGACGCCGTACGCGACCGTACCGCTGCCGGTCACGGGCGCCGCGTGGTCGTCAGGAGGGACGACGAGCCTGGCCCTGCCGAAGGCGATCACCGGCACGCACGCCGTCCATCTGCGGCTGACGACGACCCCCGACTCCTCGCATCCGTACGTCGCGAACCTGGGCCGGATCACCTTCGACCACGTCGACACGCCCGCCGTCACCGACAAGTCCGCCCTGCGGAAGGCGATCGACCAGTACGAGGGGCTCTCCGGCGACGCGGAGCGCTACGACACCGTCGACTTCGGGGTGTACCTGCGCGAACTCGCCGCGGCGCGCGCCCTGGTGGACGCCGACGACGCGACCCAGCTCGAAGTCGACACGCATACCCGCAGCCTCACCCTGGCCGCGGGGCAGCTGATCCCGCTGCCGAGGCTGAAGCTGGAGGACCTGGTCGCGACCGCGTCGGCCCTGGACAACTCCCGTTACACGGACGCGTCGTGGAAGGCGTTCACCGAGGCACTCACCGCGGCGAAGACCGCCGTCGCGGACGACACGGCCACGGACGGCACCCTCACCGCAGGGTACGACGCCCTCCACCACGCCCTGTCCGCGCTGACCACGAAGCCCAGGACGGCGCCTGCCGTGCCCGGCGCGGTGTCGGCGACGTCGTCCGGCACCAGTGTGACGGTCGCCTGGTCCGCTCCCGAGGACGACGGCGGCTCCCCGGTCACCGGCTACCGGATCACCCTCGACGACGGCCACCGGGTCGAGGTCGACGACCGGGACAGCCGGAGCACGACGTTCACCCGGCTGCGGTCCGGCAGGTCGTACACGGCGCGCGTCGCGGCGGTGAACAGGTTCGGCGTCTCGCGCCCGAGCGCCGCCACGGCGCCCGTGGTGACCGACGGCGGCAAGCCGCAGACGCCGGCCGTGACGGGTGTGCTCACCGACGGCAAGCAGGTCCGGGTGACCTGGCGGGCGGCCGGCGACGGCGGATTCCCGGTCATCGGATACACCGTGACCCTGAACGACGGAACCACCGCGCACCTTCCCGCCACGGCGGACACGGCGCTGCTCACCACCACGGGCAGGGCGAAGGCACACACGGCCACCGTCACCGCGGTCACGCCGGCCGGTACCTCGGCCGACACCACCACGATCACCCCGGTGGACACCTCCGACCCGGCATACGAGTCGGCACCCTTCCCTGATGACACTCCAAGGTGCCCCACGGCACCGCGCTCACCGCCGAGAACGACAGGATCGCCGTGCGCATCAACAACGCGGCAACACAGAAGGAGGTGGACCGGGCCGAGGTCGACGCCACGAACAGCGCCACGGTCACGCTGGCCGACGGCCTCGGTTCCCGGCTCGGCCAGATCTACGGCGAGGCTCTCAGCAGCGGCCAACTGCCCAAGACCAGCGCTCTGTTCTCCCGTGTCACGCAGGGCCTCGACGGAGTCGACGCGGCGAAGAACCACTACGGCTACCCGCGTCCGTACGTGCGGCTCGGGTTCGTCGGCGACGGCGGCGACGTCTACGAGTCGCAGGACGGTTCGTACAGCAGCCTCGCCACCAGCGGCTCGTATCCGAGCGGCCACACCTACGGCGGCTACGAGGCGGGGACCGTCCTCGCCACGCTGCTGCCGGAGCTGGCACCGTCGATCCTCGCGCGGACCTCGGAGTACGGGAACAACCGCATCGTCCTCGGGTTCCACTACCCGCTCGACGTCATGGGCGGCCGCATCACCGGACAGGCCACCGTGGCGCACCGGTGGGCGGACCCCGACTTCGCGAACCTGCTGATGCAGGCCCACACCGAGATCGAGAACGTGCTGCTCGCGCGGTGCGAGACGGAGGGGTACGGCGAGACGCTCACGGCCTGCGCGGGCGACCCGTACGACGGCCTGAGCACGACGCAGGACATCGACCTGTACACCCGGCGCCTGACCTACGGGTTCTCGCAGGTGGGCAAGGTCGGGCAGGCTCTCAGGACGCCGTCCGACGCGGCGGCGCTGCTGATCACGGCCTTCCCGGACCTCACCACCGCACAGCGCACCCAGGTCCTGGAGCAGACCGCGACGGACTCCGGGTACCCGCTCGACCTCACCGCGGACGGCGAGGCGAGCTGGCAGCGGATCAACCTGGCGGCGGCGATGGCGGCGCACGTGGCCGTGGACGCCGACGGGTCGGTCACGGTGACGAACTTCTCGGACGCCACGAAGGCGAGTGTCGCCGACGCCAAGGCGATCACCGTCGGGGGCGTCGCGATCGACGGGTTCGAGCCGGACGTGTCCACCTACGTCGTCGACTGGCCGCAGGGCACGAGGATCCCGGCCGTCTCCGCCGTACCGGCCAGGTCCGGGGCACGGGTTAAGGTCACCGACGGCAGTTCGGTCCTCTCGTCGACCGGGTCCCGGCTGACCGCCCGCACCATCGAGGTGACCTCGGCCAACGGTTCGGTCACCCGGACCTACACGGTCGGGTTGCAGTCCACGGACCGCGACCACCGGCCGGTCGCGGCCGCAGGTGACGGCGCCGTCGCGGCACCCGGCGGATGGGCCGCTTCCGGCGCGTGGGGCGGCGCAGTGGGCTCCGCGGGCGGTGCCGGGCTCTGGTCACGGGGGACGGAGTGGGCGCAGACGCGCGGAGTGCCCTGGGCCCGGAGCACGAGGTGACCACCGGACCTGCCGTGCCCTGCGGGGGCACGGCAGGTTCCCGCGGGGGCGCCGTCAGGAGACGTCGGGGGTGCTCATGGCCCAGCGGATCGTGCGGGTGAGCAGCCGGCCGGCCGGGCGTACCGTGACGTCGCCGGGACGGTGTGGCCAGGTGACGGTGACGGTCTAGGCGCACGTCAGTGTCGGTGTCCCCCAGTCTCCGTGGTCGTTGCCGTTGCCGTCGCCCGCGTCACCGACCTTGAGGTCGATCACCTGGGCGCCGCTGACGTCGACGTCGATCGGCACGGCGGCCTGTTTGCCGCGGATCGTCGGCGTGGTCACCAGGGTCCTGCCGTCGGCGATCACGGAGAACGTCACCGTGCCCGCACCGCCCGTCTCGTCGTCGACGCCGACGTCCGCCGTCAGCCGCGAGCACTGCCCGGCGAGGTAGAGCTGGACGTCGCTGACGGAGTTGGTGCCCAGGCCCTTGGCATGGCCGACACCGGCGATGGTGAGCGGACGCCCGTCGCCGGCGGCCTGCTCGCCGACGCTGCTGTCACGCTCCACCGGGCCCCATCCGTTGGTGGACGACAGGAACGTCAGGTCGCTCACCGCGCTCTTCCCGGCCGGTGGTGCCGGCGGGATCCCGCCGATGATGCGCTCGTCGGTGCCGGTGGCCTCCCGGCCGTTCTGCCGGTAGCGCATCGTGGCGGTGAGTGCCGAGGCGGACGGCAGCGTCCCGGCCGGCGGGCGGACCTGCCAGGTGAAGGCGGCCGACGTGCCGGGTCGCAGCCGGTCGACCGATGTGGGGCTGGTGGCGTTCACGCTCCAGCCGTCGGGCGCGGAGAGCGAGGCCGTCAGCCGGGAGGCGGACGCCCGGTCCTTCGGGACGTCGACCGTCGCCTCGGCCGTGAAGGCCTGTCCCGGCTGGGCGGTGTCCGGCACGTCCAGGGTGACGTCCGCTCCCGGGCGCTTCGGCATGGCGTAGGTCCGGGCGTCGTAGCGCGGGCTGTCGTTCTGTGCGACGCGCAGGGACGAGGCGAAGCTGCCGTAGTCGGTGAGCGAGACCTTGCCGAGGCCGCCGGTGCTGCCGTCGAGGTTCCACACGGCGATGGCGATGCTGTTGTGCCCGTTCGGGTTCAGGATGCCGTCGGGGACCGGGAAGGTGTGCTGGGGGCCGAGGTAGTTGACGTAGTTGCCGACCTGCCAGCCGTTCACGAAGATCGTGGCGCGGTACTTGCGGGCCGGGTCGTCGGTGAACGTCAGCCCCAGCGAGGTGTCCTGGCCGTGCGGCAGGTCCAGGTCGGCGTCGGTGCGGTACCAGGAGACGCCGGGACGGGTGTCGGTCGTGGGCAGGGAGACCTGGGTCCAGTTCCGGTCCGGGTAGCCCGGCAGGGACCAGCCGGCCCGTTCGCCGTACAGGCCGCCCGTCGAGAGCGGTCCGCGCACGGTGTCCTGGAGGTCCTCGCCGCCGCGTACGCCCTGGAGCCGCCAGGTGACGGAGGTCAGCGGCGCCCCGACGAGGGAGGCGCTGGTCAGGCCACGCGCGGTCTTGTTGCCGTTGGTGGAGTTGTAGTCCTCCTCGTGCCCCATGTTCACGGTGAGCACGGACAGGACGTTGTCGCCCTCGGACTTCACCGCGCCGTCCGGGAAGGTGAAGTCGCCGCTGCCCGTGGTGGAGCTGCCCAGGAAGGTGCCGTTGAGCCAGACGGAGAACGCCTGCGCGTCTCCGCCGGAGTCCGAGACCAGGTGGATGCCGGTCTCCTTGCCGGTGGCGCGGAAGCGGCCGCGGTACCAGGTGTTGCCGGTGTGGAAGCCGTAGTCGTCCGCGTAGAGCACCGGCAGTGTGTTGACGCCGGAGACGCTGTTGGTGGTCGCCTTGTCGGCCACCTGCCAGCTGGAGTCGTCGAATGCGGGCGCCGCTTCGGGGGATTCGTCGGCGTGCTTCCAGTTCGTCAGCGCCGGCAGGTGGATCGGGGCGGCCACCGGGATGGTGCCGGTCAGGCTTCCCGTGTCGGTCGCCTCGGTGCCCAAGGTCCTGCCGTTCCAGGTGACATGGGCGGCGGAGGTGAACACCTCGATGTTCTTGTCGTCGGCGTTGTCGCCGGTGAGCGCCACGGTGTGGCCGCCGTCCTTGCTGGTCGCCGTCCGCAGCAGGTGGGTGCCGCGTACGAGCACCGGGCCGGACGCCGTGTCCTGGCGCCAGAAGGTCTTCGCCGTGGCCTTGTCACCCGCGAGCAGCAGCAGCGGGCGCTGTCCGCCGCCGCTGATGCTGATGCGGACGAGGCCCTTGTGCGTGTAGTTCAGCCGCAGGTCGCCGGTGGCAGCGTCCCAGGTGGTGGTGACCGTGCCGCCGGTGGCGGTCACGGTGGGCTTGGAGGCGTAGCGAAGGACGGTCTCGCCGTCGCTGCCCGGGTCGCCGTAGAGCACGGCGACGTCCCGGTCGCCGATGGTCGCGCTGGTCATGATCTCGGAGGTCGAGTACTGCAACTGCGCGTCCCCGAGCCGGTAGTTCGCCACGATGACGTGCGAGTCGCGCCCGTCGAGCGTGATCGCGGTGCCCGGCTGCTGCGGCACGACCGGGTAGGTCGGCTCCGCGGCGGAGTCGCCCGTCGGTACGTCGATGGCGTCGACGGCCACGTAGTTGTCCGTGGACCCCGAGCTGTGGTTCCCGGCGACGACGATCTTCAGCGTGTGCGCGCCGGGTGCCAGGCCGGTCTTCTGGAAGAGCACCGCCTGGCTCTCACTGCCGGAGTCGTCGACCGTCGCCACCTTGGTGCCGTCGAGGTAGACGTCGGCGTTGCCGTGGTTGTTCGTCTTCGAGCCGATCCAGCGGATCGCGGTGCCGTCGAAGGGGACGGTGAGCGAGTCGCCGGCCTTGTTGGAGAACGACTCGGTGTGCTTGTAGTCGCCGCCGGTGTAGCTCGTGTCGGCCACGTGCGACCACGAACCGGCGTACTGCAGCGCGGAGTCGGGGTCGTCCCAGGTGTAGGTGGTGTCCCCGGTCGGCTGGGCGTTGAAGTCCAGCGAGATGTGGGTCTTGTCGACGGCCGTGGACGTGGAGTTCCCGTGCCGCAGGACGTGGAACTGCGTCCTGGTGCCGGGGTTCATCCGGGCGGTGTCGACGATCGCGGAGTCGTCCGGCGGAGTCGCCCTGATCGCCTCGGTCTCGGTCAGCGGGGCGACCGACTGGGTGAAGTACCCGATCAGCTTGTCCTCGTAGTACTTGGGATCGAGCTGGCGGGTCTCGCGGATCGCGGCCCCGTAGTCGTACGACGTGTAGTTCTCGGGCATGCCGAGCCAGCCCCAGTTGGTGCCGCCGTAGGTCATGTAGAAGCTCTGGGCGGTGGCGCCGACGGCGATGTTCTGCTTGTAGAAGACGTTGGCGAACTGGTCGTTGATCAGCTGGGCGCACTTGTCGTAGCCCGGTCCGCCCCAGGGGTCGAAGGCGCCGCCCTGGAACTCCGGTGAGTACAGCGGCTTTCCGGCCGGGTGGTCGTAGCTGATGTCGGGGACGCCGTTCCACTTCGAGGGGTTGGAGCAGTCGAAGCCCTGGGGGTAGGAGTCCGGGCCGTCGACGTCCAGTGCGCCGGTACCGGAGTTGAAGGTGCCGTTGTTGTTGCCGGTCAGCGGTACCGTGATGCCGTCGGCGCGGGCCTTGTCCTCCAGATGCCGCATGTAGGAGCGGCCGGCGGCCGAGCCGTTGTAGTACTCGTTCTCGACCTGGTAGGCGATGACCGACCCGGTGCCGTTGGTCAGTTGGTGGCGGGCGATGATCCGGTCGATCTGGGTCAGCCACTCGTCCGCGTACTTCAGGAACCGCGGGTCGTCGCTGCGGTTGTTCCCGGCCTTGGTGGTCAGCCAGCCGGGCAGGCCGCCGCTGTCCACCTCCGCGTTGATGTACGGCGCCGGGCGGGCGATGACGTAGAGGCCGGCCTCCTGGGCCATGTCGAGGAGCTTGTCGACGTCCCGCACTCCGGTGAAGTCGTACACGCCCGGCTTGGGCGAGTGGTATCCCCAGTCGAAGTACAGGGAGGTGGAGTTGAAGCCGGCGGCCTTCATCTTCTGGAAGATGTCCCGCCACAGGTCCTGGCTCGGGAGCCGGAAGTAGTGGAACTCACCGGACCACAGGTAGGTGCGCTTGCCGTCGACGAGGAACGAGTAGCCGTCGAGACTCACCGTGTGCGCCTGCGGGCTGACGGCAGGGGCGTCGGAGGGTGTGGCGACGGATGTCTGCTTTCCGGCGTCCCGCGCCGCGGCGGGCGCGGCCATCCCCACGGCGAGAGCGATGGACGCGGCCGTCGCGAGGAGCGCCCTCCCCCACCGACGGCGACCGGGTCTCGCGACCTCTGAACGGATCCCACTGCCTCGCACTGCGGCCTCCATCCCCCTGAGCAATCAGCATCGAACAGACTCAGGCAAAGCCGAACAGTAGGGGGACACAAGGTCCAACACAATGGGGCGGTAGGACACGGTCGAGACGACAGAGCCGGTTCGCGACATCGTCAGGTGCCCGTGGCGACCCTGAGGGGCCGGCCGCCGTCGACGGCCAGGCAGGTGCCGGTCACAGGCCCTTGTAGGGGCAGAAGGTCTGGCCTTCGACGGGCCGGAGCCGGCTCTCGTCGATGTCCGCGCGGGGGACGTACCAGCGCGGGGCGAAACCGGACTCGTAGAGCACGACGGGGTGTTCGGAACGGGCGATGACGGTGCCGTCGGCGCGGACCTCCAGCTGCGGGAGGTCGTGCGGATGTCGATGCGGTGGTAGGCGTCGGCGGCGTGCCCGAGGATGCGTTCGTCCTCCTCGTAGAAGGCGTCCATGGCGCGCCATGCGAAGGCGATACGGCCGTCGAGATCGCCGGCGTGTTGGGGCAGTGCGGTGAATTCCCAGGCGGCGCGTTCGGTGGTGCGGTCACCGGCGCTCACCGAGTACCAGGCGGTGTCGCCCAGGTCCTGGTGACGGGTGATCTTGCCGCCGTCGACGAGGGCCGTCTCCTCGACGTGCTCCCGGGGGAAGTAGGCGACCGGGTAACGGCCGGGTTCGTGCAGCAGGACGACGTCCTCGCTGTCGGCGATCCAGGTTCCGTTGAACCTCACGCGCATGCGGCGACGCAGCCGCTCGGCGAACAGCAGGCGTTCGGGCAGCGGTTCGGGGGTGAGGAAGTGTCCGGTCGCACCGGTGGAGAGGGGGCCTTGTTGCCAGGACAGTCCCATGGCTTTTCCTTCCGGGTGCCCGGGTGGGGGTGCTGAAGGGAGCCGTCAGGCGAGGGCGCGGGCGAGGAAGTCGCGGATGAGCTCGCCGATGGTCTCCAGATGGCTCTCCAGGGCGAAGTGCCCCGAGTCGACGAGGTGGACCTCGGCCTTGGGCAGATCCTGGGTGAAGGCCCGGGCGCCGTCGGGGCCGAAGATCTCGTCGTTGGCGCCCCATACGGCCAGCAGCGGGACCTGGGAGTCGCTGAAGTACTGGTGGACCCGCGGGTAGAGGTCGACGTTGGTGGGATAGTCACGGAAGAGCTTGAGCTGGATCTCGTCGTTGCCGGGACGGTCCAGCAGGGCCTGGTCGTGCACCCAGTTGTCCGGGCTGACCAGGCTGGGGTCGGCGACTCCGTTCAGGTACTGCCAGCGGGTGCTCTCCAGGGTGAGGGCGCCGCGCATGGCGGCTTCGGTCTCGGGTCCCGGTGCCTCGGTGTAGGCGAAGACGCCGTCCCAGAACGGCTTGACGAAGCCCTCCTCGTAGGCGTTGCCGTTCTGGGTGACGATCGCCTTGATGCGGTCCGGGGCCCGCAGGGCCAGACGCCAGCCGATGGGGGCGCCGTAGTCCTGGACGTACATCGCGAACCGGGTGGCGCCCAGCTGGTCGAGGAGTCCGGCCGTGACGTCGGTGAGGGCGTCGAAGGTGTACGGGAAGTCCTGGAGGCTCGGCATGGCGGACTGGCCGAAGCCGATGTGGTCGGGGGCGATCACGTGGTAGCGGTCGGCGAGCGCCGGGATCAGGTTGCGGAACATGTGCGAGCTGGTCGGGAAGCCGTGCAGGAGGACCACGACGGGCGCCTGCGGATCACCGGCCTCCCGGTAGAACACGTCGAGGCCGTCGACGGTGGCGGTGCGGTGGTGGACTACGGGAACCATGGATCTAACCCTTCTGGAAGCCTTGACTGGTTATTCCTTCAGTCGAGCACAGACCATCTAACCTGTCAACGCGACTTTGATGGTTAGATATGAGAACGGATGCGAAGGCCGGCACGCAGGCGATATATCGACGTAGGACCACAGATCCGCATTGATGTAACCTGTCAAACCAGTCGATGCGGTTAGGAGGCTGGCTGCCATGGTGACCGGCCGGGAGCAGCAGGACACGCTGCTGGAGCTCCTCAACAGCACGCCCGTGGTCCACGGCGAGGTCCAGGACCTGCTGGCCGAACCGGAGGCCGCCAGGTCCTGGCAGCTGGGCCACGGGGGCACGGGCAGCGCGGAGGAGCACCGGCAGCTGCTCCAGGCGCGCGATCTCCTGCGGGACGTGGTGAGCGGCGACCGGCCCGCCACCTCGCTGGCCCCCCTGCTGGAGGATGTCACCTCGCGCCCGCGGCTGTCGTCGGACGGGGTGGCGTGGGAGCTGGACGCCCCCGTGGAACGCCGGATGGCGGTGACTGCCGTGCTGACCTGGAGCACCCTGCAGGAGACCATGCCGGGCCGGCTGCGCGCGTGCGGCAACCCGGAGTGCCGCCTGTTCCTCATAGACCGCAGCAAGACCAACAGGGCCCGCTGGTGCTCGATGGCCGTCTGCGGCAACCGGATGAAGGCACGGCGCCACTACCAGCGCACCCGCGACGCCGCGGCCGGGTGACACCCGCGCCGACGGACCGTACACACCACCTCCCCACCGTCGCCGCGGCGAGGCCCTCGCGCAGCCGCTCGGGGTCGGGGCTCAGCCCGGCGAGGCGGGGGTCCCGGTAGGCCCAGGAGCGATGGCGCCGTCCCGGACGCCCCGGTGGGCCACCTTCGGCCCGACCGCGGCCCACGGAGCGTCTGCCGCGCTTGAGGCCCGGTGCGCACGCCTGTCGCACTCGGCGCGGTACACGTGCCCGCTCCTGTCGGCGCGCGCCAGCCGGACCAAGGGTGAGGACGTCAGTCCTGGGTCTCTTCGCCGGGCTCCTCCTCGGCCGGAAGGCCCTCCGGGCGGCGGCCCCGGGGCTGCTGGGGCTCGGGGTTGACCGGCGCGGGCGGGACACGGCGTTCCACCGGCTCGTCGACGGTCACGGTCAGCGGCTCACCGAAGTGGAGCACGGTCAGCGGTTTTTCGCCTTCCACCAGCCGGTAGCGCACATGGGTCTGCCCGATATCGACCTTCAGCCGCTGCCCGAGTTCCTGCACCGTGAAGGCCACCCTGGACAGCGCCTCGGGCAGCCGCGGTGCGAACCCCAGCCGGCCCGGCCTCCCGTCGTCGTCAAGGTGTCGCCGCATGCCGCCGAAGCCGGCGACCAAGGCGATCCACGTCCCGGCGAGGGAGGCGATGTGCAGACCGTCACGGGTGTTGTGCTCCAGGTCGTCGAGGTCCATCAGGGCGGCCTCGGCGAGGTAGGCGTAGGCCAGTCGCAGGTGCCCGGTCTCGGCTGCGAGGACCGCCTGGCAGCACGCCGACAGAGACGAGTCACGGACGGTCAACGCCTCGTAGTAGGCGAAGTTGCGGGCCTTCTGGTCATCGGTGAACGCCCACGCGCACTCCAGCATCGCCAGTACGACGTCGGCCTGCTTCACCACCTGTTTGCGGTACAGGTCGAAGTAGGGATAGTGCAGGAGGAGCGGGTAGTGCTCGGGCGGGGTGGCGTCGAAGTCCCAGTGCTGGAGGTTGGTGAATCCGGCCGACTGTTCGTGCACGCCGAGCGTTTCGTTGTACGGCACCGCCATGCGGGCCGCGGCCTCGCGCCAGCCGGCGGTCTCCTCGTCGTCGACACCGAGTTCCTCGGCCCGGTCCGGATGACGCGCGGCCACGTCCGCGGCGGCCCGCAGATTCTGGCGGGCCATCAGGTTGGTGTACAGGTTGTCCCGCGAGATCGCGCTGTACTCGTCGGGTCCGGTGACGCCGTCGACATGGAAGACACCGTCCGCGTCATGGTGGCCGAGACGACGCCACAGTCGGGCGGTTTCGACGAGGAGGTCGAGCCCCTCGCCCCGCTCGAACTCCTCGTCACCGGTCACCATGACGTAGCGGAACGCGGCCATGGCGATGTCCGCGTTGATGTGGAAGGCAGCCGTCCCGGCCGGCCAGTAGGCGGAGGACTCCGAACCGTCGATCGTCCGCCAGGGGAACATGGCCCCCGCCAGATTCAGCTCACGGGCGCGTTCCCGCGCCGCCGGCAGCATGCTGTGCCGCCATCGCAGCGCCGACGCGACGGCCTCCGGAGCGGTGAACGTCAGTACCGGCAGCACATAGGACTCGGTGTCCCAGAAGCAGTGCCCGTCGTACCCGGTCCCGGTCAGCCCCTTCGCGGGAATCGCCCGGTTCTCGCCACGGGCGGCCGCCTGGAGCACGTGGAAGAGAGCGAAGCGCACCGCCTGCTGGATCTGTGCGTCCCCGTCCACCTCCACGTCCGCTCCGGCCCAGAAACGGTCCAGATAGGCCCGCTGCCCGGCCACCAGCCCGTCCCAGCCGGTGCTGACCGCGGCCGCCACCGCTCCGTCCACCTGATCGTGCACGGCCGACAGCGAACGCTCCCCCGACCAGCCGTAGGCCACGAACTTGAACAGCCGCAGCGGCTGTCCGGGCGTCAGGTCCGCCGTCACCGTCAGACGGCTGACGTCGGGCTCGCTCTCCGCCGTCCAGCGGGTGCTCTCCGGTCCTTCGATCAGATGGTCGGCCGCCGCTCCCACCCGGAGCGCACTGCGGTCGGTGCGGTGCAGCAGCCGCAGCCGGGTTCCCTGCGCGAAGCTGTCTTCCGAGGTCAACGGGGACTCGATCGCCGCGGCGACGCGCGGATCGCCCACCAGGCGGGGCAGTTGTTCGTTCGCGACGAGTTCGGACTGCACGGCCACCGTGGTCGGTCCGTCGACCGGTTCGATCTCGTACACCACCGCGGCCACCGCCCTCTGGATGAAGGACACCAGCCGCCGCGAGGTGATCCGGACCGTACGGCCGCCGGGCGAGGTCCATCTCGCGGTACGGCTGAGCACACCCGTTCGGAAGTCCAGCACCCGCTCGTGCTCCAGCAACTTGCCATAGCGGAGATCGCACGGGTGATCGTCGACCAGCAGCCGGATGATCTTGCCGTCGGTGATGTTGATCATCGTCTGGCCGGACTCGGGATATCCGTAGCCGGCCTCCGCGTAGGGCAGCGGATGCCGCTCGAACACGCCGTTGAGGTAAGCGCCGGGCAACCCGTGGGGCTCCCCCTCGTCGAGGTTGCCCCGCCATCCGATGTGCCCGTTGGACAGGGCGAACACCGACTCGCTCTGGGCGAGCAGGTCCAGGTTCAGCTCGTTTTCACGCAGGCACCATGGCTCCACCGTGAAATTGGGATGAATGATCACCGCGACTCCAGGATCTCGGCCGGACCACGGAGCACGACGTCCGCCACGCGGACGTGGCGGAACGAGCCCTTGTCGGGTAGCGCCCCGTCCTCACGGATCCGGCACCGCGCCAGGCTGCTCCTCCGCGCACCCGATCCGCAGGCGGACGCCGCACGCGACGAGAAACATGGACGCCCCGTCCTCACGGAGCCGGCCGTCCATGCGGTCGTCGCGGTCGTCCACCACCTCGAAGGGCACAAGGTCAATCGCCTCACTTACGACACGTTCGCTGAGATATCCGTCGAGCATCCTGTTCCGGGCAGCCGCGCTCATCCGCACGGTCCGGGTGGGTACGGCGCCGAGGCTAGGCGGCACCCGCCGCCGACGGTCCGCACGCACGGCCCGGCACGCCGGAAGGCACCCGCTCGGTCGAGACGCGCCCGGCCGACAAGGCGCCGATCAGGTCATGCACTCGAACGGGCCACGGACGGCGACGGCCATCGAGTCCGGTCGGACCGCGGTCGTCGGTGAGGAGGCCGCCGCTTCCGGTGCCCGGACGGGCTTCTCGTCCCCGACGCCGCTGTCACGGCATGGGCGGCGGCGAGGCCGGAGCACGACCACGGCGCACCTGTGCGATAGGACGCTTAATCCCTATGGTGGAGCAGCCTTGGTCTCTTCGTGTCCCATGGAGCCGCGCGTCCGACGACGACGGGAGCCCGGAGCTGCGGGAGGGGATCAGGGTGCCGCCCTCGATTTCAGTGAGTCGTACGGCTCCATGTGGTGGTCGGCCGGACCGGCTCCCGGGCGGGTGTGAGGATCCACACCTCCTCCGGGATTGCGTCGACCGGGCCGGCACGCAAGAGTGTTCCAACTACCGGACCCAGCACGCGAGATGCTTCCGTCGGGCACCGCACACGGTGGCGCGGGCGAAGAGGATGGGATGCACGTGAGCCCAATGCCGTTGAGAGGGTTCGCGGTGGCCTCGGCCACCGCGGTCACCGCCGTCGGAAGCGTCGTCGGTGTCGCCTCCGGCAGCAGCGCGCAGAACAACGACGCGCAGGCTCCGGCAACCGATGCCACCCTCCTCGCGGACCTGCCCGAGGGCCGGCAGGCGCAGGTGCAGACCGCGTCCCTGACGCAGCAGGCCGACGCCGTGGCCGTCCAGGCGGACGCGAGCGCCAGGAAGGACGCCGAGCAGACCGCCCGGGCGGCGGCGGCCAAGACCGCACAGGCCAAGAAGGACGCGGCCGACAAGGCCGCCAAAGACCGTGAAGAAGCCAGGACCACGGCCGGCGATTCCACCGCCACCTTCCCGGTGCAGAGCTCCTACACCGTGGCGCAGCTCAAAGCGATGGCCACAGAGATCGTCGGCAGCGGCCAGTTCCAGTGCTTCAGCAACATCGTGGACCACGAGTCCACCTGGAACTACCTCGCCGTCAACCCCTCTTCCGGCGCCTACGGGCTCGTCCAGGCCCTGCCCGGTTCCAAGATGGCCTCCGTCGCCGCCGACTGGCAGACCAACCCGGCCACCCAGATCAAGTGGGGCCTCAACTACATGAACACCACCTACGGCAGCCCCTGCCAGGCCTGGGCCTTCTGGCAAGTCCACCACGCGTACTGACGGCCCCCTGTCCGGTGGGGCCAGGCGTTTCACGCCCGTCCCCGGGGGATGTCATCCGCCGGCGGCGTCCTCGGCCTCCCAGCGCAGCAGGTCGCCCGGCTGACACTGGAGCACCTCGCAGAGCGCGGCGAGCGTCGCGAAACGTACTGCCCTGGCGCGGCCGTTCTTGAGTACCGCCAGGTTGGCGGGCGTGATCCCCACCCGGTCCGCGAGTTCGCCCACGGACATCTTCCGCCTGGCCAGCATCACGTCGATGTCGACGGCGATCGGCATCAGATCACCTCGTCCAACTCGGCCCGCATCTGCGCCGCTTCGACGTCGCGCGCGACGGCCTGGGCGAGCAGCATCCGCAGCACGAGCACGATGAGCGCGACCCCGAGGATGGCCACGCCGATCCCGCCCATGATCACAGTGACGCCGGGGTCGTCCCGCTGGCCCGGCGCGTTGACGGCCGTGACCGCGAACCACAACAGGGCAGCCGCCACGATCGCGCGGATCACGAAGTCCACGTACCGGAAGGCGGCGTGGGAGAACACGGTTCCGCGTCGCACCATCGTCACCAGCCGCCATACGCAGACCAGGGCGACCTGGGCAGACACCATGCCCAGGATCGTGATCACGCGCAGCGGGGTCAGTGGGAGCGACCCGTCCTCCGGGTCACTCCCACTGACCAACGCCCACACCATCCCTGCCTGCACGAACACGGTGCCGGCGAGCACCACCGCGAGCACCGCGCGCAGCGCACGCACTGTCAGCTTCCCCACGACCCATCCTTCCATCGAGCGACGATGGGAATCTATCGATTTTCGATAGGCCGAGCAAGGGGATGCGGCGCCGAGGCCGCCGGTCGGTCTGCCCGGCGGCGGAAAGTCTGCCCGGCGGCGGAAAGATCGAGGTGCCGCCGGGAGGGCGGGCCCCCTGGTCCTCAGTCCTCCGCGATCCGGATGACGGTCCTGCCCGGGACGCGTTGTTCAGGGGCGAAGGCCGCGACCGCCTCGGTCAGCGGACGCACCGCGCCGACGCGCACCCGGAGCCGTCCGTCCCGCACCCGCTGCGCCAGGTCCGCGAGGCGTGCACGGTCCGGTTCCACGACGAAGAACAAGGCCCGCCCGTCCTCGGGACGGACCGTGGGCGGCTGGACGATGGAGACGAGCGTGCCACCGGCCCGTACGAGCCCGGCCGAACGATCGAGGACGTCGCCGCCGATCACGTCGAACACCACGTCGACCTCGCCGGCGTCCGCCGGCAGGCCGGAGTCGAGGTCCAGGAACGTGTGCGCACCGAGCGCGAGGACGGTGTCCCGGTCGGCGGACCGGCCGGTGCCGATCACGCGGGTTCCCGCCTCCCGCGCGAGCTGCACCGCGAGCGAGCCGACGGCCCCCGCGGCACCGTGGATCAGGACGGTCTGGCCGGTCACGATCCGCGCGTGGTCGAACAGGCCCTGCCAGGCCGTCAGACCGGAGATCGGCAGCACGGCCGCCACCGTGTGGTCGACGTCCGCGGGCAGCGGGGCGAGGTTGCGGGCCTCCACGGCGACGTACTCGGCCAGCGAGCCGTCGCGGGTCCAGTCGGTCAGACCGAAGACCCGCTGACCGACCGTGAGACCGGTGGTCCCGTAGCCGAGCTCCGCCACGACACCCGAGACCTCGTGCCCGGGCACGCTCGGCGTCCGGTCGCGGCCCGTGCGATCGGTCCACGTTCCGGGCCAGGCGAGCTCCCCCCGGGTGAATCCGGCGGCATGGACCCGCACGACGACGTCGTTCTCGGCGGCATGGGGATACGGCCGGTCGGTAAGGAGCAGCCCGCTGACTCCGGCGTCGCGGTCGGTCGCGGTGATGGCTTGCATGAGCGTTCTTCCCGTCTGGTCGGTGAACTGGCCGGCGAGCTGGTCCGCCCCTGGCCTCTGTCTGGTTTCCCACGAAGTGCGCATATCCATCGCATCGGGCGGCCGGTGGTTCCGTAGGCAGGTGACCGTCCGACGTGGACGAGGGGGATCAGGGGCGCCGAGCGCCGGCACGGTAACGGTGGCCGGCCGGAACGACGACGGCGACGGCAGCGGCCGGAAGCCACCGGTCTCATCGGCTTTCCCCGCTTTCCCCGGGCGCCCTCGATATCAATTCGGCCAGGGCGCATCCATGATGCGTTCGACCATGGTCGTGCGACGGAAACCCGGAACAAAGTGCTCCAGCACGTCAGCATTGATGGTTCCGTACGTGGTGTCCGGACGGTTCTTGAGTCCGTCGACGAACGCCTCCAGGAATCCCTTCTTGAATTGTCCACGGGGGTGGGCGGCGATGATCTCGTCCACCCGGTCTCGATTCAGCCGGTCCAGTCCCCAGCCGACCGCGTCGGTCAGCACGCCGTAGTTCGTGGCGGCCGTCTCCGGGCCCATCCGGCCGGGGATCCCGGGCGTCGTGTGCAGTGCGATCGCCATCCACACGACGTCGGCCGCGCTCTTCGAGAAACCGCGGTCGAGCAGGAACGCGCGTGCGTGATCGGCGCCGTCGAGCTCGAAGCGCTGCTCGGTGTCGGAGAACGGGGTCGAAAGCCCCGTGTCGTGGAACATCGCGGACATGTAGAGCAGCTCGGGATCGGGCCGGAGACCGAGCGCGCGTGCTTGCAGGGAACCGAGGAGAAAAACCCGCCGTGAATGGTGGAAGATGAGCGGACTGGCCGTTTCCCGGAGGTAATCCGTGGCCTCCGTCACTGCTGAGGTATCGGGAATTTTCACACCCGCGATGATGTCGGACACGGTGTTCCACCTTTCGATGCGTCGACAGGGAGCAGGTACTTCCTTCGTTGTCTACGATGGCGGCCGTGCTGCTCCGCCGCCGCCTCGGTACGGCCAGGAACCACTCGAATCCAGACACCTGAGGAAGGGGACTGTGAGCTCCGGAACACATCGGGTCGCGATCCTCGTCTACGACGGGGTGGCGCTGCTGGACGTCGCCGGTCCGGCGGAGGTGTTCGGGGAGGCGAACCGGCTGGGCGCCGACTACCGGATCACCCTGCTGTCGACGACCGGTGCCGACGTCGCCTCGTCGATCGGGATCCGGATCGCCGTCGACGGCAGCCCCGCCTCCGAGCCGGATCCCGACACGTTCGTGCTGCCGGGCGGGGCCGTCTATCCGAGGGCTCCCGTCACTCGGGACCTGGTCGAGGCCACGACGGAGCTGGCGAGCCGGTCCGGCCGGGTGGCGTCCGTCTGCTCCGGCGCGTTCGTCCTCGGCGCCGCCGGTCTCCTGGACGGGAAGCGCGCGACCACCCACTGGAAGATCACGCGCGAACTCGCCGGCCGGTACCCGGGCATCCGTGTGGAACCCGATGCCCTTTACGTGCGCGACGGCACCACGTACACCTCGGCGGGGGTCACCGCCGGCATCGACCTGGCGCTGGCTCTCGTCGAGGAGGACCACGGCCCCGACCTGAGCCGGGACGTCGCCCGCGCCCTGGTGGTCTACCTGCAACGCGCAGGCGGCCAGTCGCAGTTCTCCGCGCCCCTGCAGACGCCGCCGCCCCGGTCCCCGGCATTGCGCACCGTCGTGGACATGGTGACGGCGGACCCTGCGGGGGACCACTCCCTCGGTGAACTCGCCAGGCATCTCCACCTCAGCCCCCGCCATCTGACGCGGCTGTTCAGGGAAGAGCTGGCCACCACACCGGCTCGCTACGTCGAGTCGATCCGGTTCGATCTCGCGAAGGCGCTGCTCGACCAGGGACACACCGCGACACAGGCGGCCGCGTTGGCCGGGTTCCCGGGTTACGAGAGTCTCCGGCGGGTCTTCGCAAGGGAGTTGTCGATCAGTCCGGCCGCGTACCAGCGCCGCTTCAGCACCGCCCGCCGCACTCCGTGACCTCGGCGCCACCGGCCGGCTCGCCCACTTGGTCGTAGCCGTGCCGGCCGTACTCGACGGCGAGGACATGGCCGTCGGGGCGACGAGGAGGCCGTCGCCGTCGCCAACGGCGACCGCTACGGGCTCAGGCAGAGAAGGGGACCGGGCGGCGAATGCCGCCTCGGTCCGGGCGAGTTGGTCGTTGCCGACGGTGGCCGGCCGGTCTCGGTGGGACGGTCGGGGCTCGTATGCCATACGTGATCACTGGCAAACCGAGGGAACGCCCCGCCCGGCTCGAAGCCTGGTGCGGCACGCGGTGGCGGCTCCCGGTGGTTCAGAAGCCGATGGCTTCGCGGAGCAGCAGGACGGTGCCGCGGCCGGGCTGATGTTCCCCGTTGAGGATGAGAAGGCGGTTGACGGCGCTGGGCCACCCGTAGGCTTCCCGGGTGCGGGCGCTTTCCAGCGGAAGGCAGTGGTCTTCGACGCGCCGTAGCGCGGTGTCCAGGTCGGGTACCACCTTCTGCGCCCCGACGATCCAGATCGCGCGGGCCGCGCCGCCGGCGTAGCCGGGCAACTGGCTTCCGCTGCCCGAGGCGACCACGAGGGAGCCGGTCTCGGTGACCGCGGCGACGCTGCCGACGATGACGTCGGGGCCGGCCAGCAGCCGCCGGATGTCGTCGGCGCCCGTGACCCGGTCCATGGCCAGGACGCGTGGCTTGATGGCCTGGTACCGTCCGCCCGCGTTGATGTCCTCGTCGATCCCGGACAGCCGGAGGGTCTCGCTGGCCCCGGTGAACACGCCGGCGCCCTCCGGTATCAGCTCTTTGACGCGGCTGCGCGCGGCAGCGGCGTCGTCGAGGATCTCCACGGTGAAACCGTGTGCGGTCAGCGCGGTGGCCGCCCGCTCCAGGCGCTGCGCGGGCGCCGGGTCGGTGAACGGTGTTGCCGGCATGGAGGTGGTCATGGTGTCTCCGCGCTTCCTGTTCGCTGGATGATGTGTTCGTCCCGTCGGTTCGACAACGCAGCCCGCCGGAATGTGAGGCGGCGCACGGCCTCACATTCCGATGCGCTGTCTTGTCGAACCGATGAGGGCAGACACGACCGAGGGAGCCGTCGCCACCATGACCACCCGATCCGGGCAAGGACACGCACAGCCCGATCCGGGCCTGGACGCGATCATGAGCGAGCGGCGTCAGCTGACGAACATCGCCTACCGGCTCCTGGGCTCCCTGGCCGAGGCCGAGGACGCCGTCCAGGAGACCTACACCCGCTGGTACACGATGTCCTCTCAGCAGCGGGACGCCGTCGAGTCCCCCGGCGCCTGGCTGACGACGGTCACCAGCCGCATCTGCCTCAACGTGCTCGGCTCTGCCCGGGCCCGGCGAGAGACCTACGTGGGCGAATGGCTCCCCGAGCCGCTGCCCGAACGTACGGAGTGGACCACGGGCTGGACCGGCGGTACCACCTCCGACCCGGCCGACCGGGTCACCCTGGACGAGTCGGTCAACCTGGCCTTTCTGGTCGTGCTCGAATCGATGACCCCGGCCGAACGCGTCGCGTTCATCCTCCACGACGTCTTCTGCCACTCCTTCGCCGAAGTGGCCGAGATCGTCGGCCGTACCCCGGCGGCATGCCGCCAGCTGGCCTCCTCGGCCCGCCGCCGTGTCCGGGCCTCGCGGCCCCCCGCGACTCCGGCTGCCGAGCGCGCCGGCATCATCAGGGACTTCAAGCAGGCATGGGAGGCCCAGGACATCGACGCACTCATCGGCCTGCTCGACCCCGATGCCACGGCGATCGCGGACGGCGGTGGCCTCGCCGCGACCTTCCTGCACCCCATCGAGGGCGGCGAGCGGATCGCCTACGCCTGGAGGGAGATCGCCCGCCGCAGGCCCGGCGACATGAAGCTCCTGGAGCGTACGGTCAACGGTCAGCCCGGTCTGGTGGCCGTGCAGGAAGGCGTCACCGTGACGGTGTTCGCCTTCGACGTCGCGGGCGACCGCATCACGCGCATCTGGGTCGTACGCAATCCCGAGAAACTCCGTCACTGGACGACGGCAGGCTGAACCCGCGTCTCCCCACCGCCGGTCCGCTGACAGTCAACACCGGCGGTGGAACACGGACCCGGACGCGAGACCCTGAGACGGCGTCCGGGCGGCATGCGCGTCCGGTCGGCGGGCCGCTTCACCGGCCGCGCAGGGCCGCGCTGATGGTCCTTGCCGTCTGCTGCGCCACGCCCACCAGCCGGTCCAGGCTGTGTGCGGGATCGGTCACGATGCTCAGGGACGCCGGCGGCGCGCCGTGCGGTCCGTGCACCGGTACGGCCACACAGCACACGCCGGCCGCCACGTCCTCCCGGTCGAAGGCGACGCCCAGCTCCCGGATCGCCTCGGCCTCCCGTCGCCAGGACCCCGGCAGCGGGCCCAGCGGGAGCCGCGGAAACGCCCCGGCGACCAGTACCTTCCCCGCCGCGGTGAACCACGGCCAGGCCCGGCCGTCGAGTGTTCGGCCGAGCACCCCGCCATCCTCGCCGGGCGTCCAGTCCAGGACCAGTGTCTGTCCCTCCCACAGCACGTTGAGCCCCACCGACGCGCCGGTGATCCGGGCCAGGCGGCGGGCCGGTGCGCCGCCGGCGGCGCGCAGACCGGGGTACGGCTGCCAGCCCTGCCCGAGCCGGAAGATCCGCGGTCCCATGCGGTAGCCCCGGCGGCTTCGCTCGACGGCGCCCAGTTCGACCAGCTGTTCAAGGAGCCGGTAGGCGGTCGTCTTGGGCAGTCCGCACTCGGCCGCGAGCCTGGTCAGTCCGGCCTCTTCGATCCGCTCCACCGCGCCCAGCAGAGCGAAGGCGCCCTCCAGCACACTCCGGCCGCCGCCGTCCGGCACCTGTGGCCGAGGCTGCGGGTGCGGTGCGACGGACCGGGTCTGCGGCTCGTACGGGTGGTCCGGCCGCCGCGCCGTCGATTCCGCCGTTCTCGTCTCTGTCGTCGCTGTCGCTCCCCGTTGGTGGTTCACGTCTCTCTCCCCGGATGCCACCGGACCGGCTCCCCCGCGGCGCCGCTCCCCGTGTGCGGTGCGCCGCCGTGCGCGGAGTCGCTCCGCCCCGGCAGACTGAAGTCCGCCTCATCAGACTGAAGTTCGAGTGTGGTCCGGAACGTTGTCGATAGGTTGTCGCCCGGCACAAGATTGTGTGCATCGAGTGAAGAAAATCTGTGCGGGGAGTGTGGACATCGTGGTGGAACTGCACCTTCTCGGTCCCGTGGAGCTCTCGGTGCAGGGCCGGACCGTCGAGGTCGGGCCGCCGCAGCGCCGGACGGTGCTGGCCGCGCTGGCGGTGGACGCCGGCCGGCCCGTCCCGGCCGACGTGCTGATCAGACGGGTCTGGGGCGCCGATCCACCGGACGGGGCGCGGCGCGCGCTGCACGCCCATGTCGCCCGGCTGCGTCGGCTGTGCGAGCAGACCGCGGACGCGGGACATCCCCGGTTGCGCCTGGTGCGCCGCTCGGCCGGATACCTTCTGGAGGCCCGCCCGGACCAGGTGGACATCCACCGGTTCCGGCAGCTGGCCGGCCGGGCCCGGGAGACGGAGCGGTCGGACGAGGCACGGGCGGCGCTGCTGCGTGAGGCGCTCGGACTGTGGCACGGGGAACCGCTGTCCGGGCTCGGCGGGCAGTGGGCGGCACAGGTCCGCGAGGCCTGGCGGCGGCAGCACGTGGACGCCTCGGTCGCCTGGGCCCGGGTGGAGTCGCGGGTCAGCGATCCGGTCGCCGTGATCGGCCCGCTGACCGAACTCCTCGACGCCTACCCGCTGGTGGAACCGCTGACCGAGGCGCTGATGCGGGCGCTGCACGCCGCCGGCCGCAGCGCGGAGGCGCTGGACTTCTACTCGACCGTCCGCAAGCGGCTCGCCGAGGAACTGGGCACCGACCCCGGCGCGGAGTTGCGCAAGGTCCACCAGACGATCCTGCGGGGAGGCCTTGCCGAGCCCGTCGCACGGCCGGTGCCCCGGTCGCCGGTCCGGGCCGCTCCCCCGGCGCGACGGCCGGCCGTGACGACTCCCTGGCCGGGCCCGGCACCTGGCCAACTACCCATGGGGGTAAGCGGATTCACCGGACGCGGGGAGGAACTCGCCCGCCTCGAGGACATCCTCGCCGCCACGGTGGAGCAGCCCTCGGCGGTGGTGATCACAGCGGTGTCGGGCACGGCCGGGGTGGGCAAGACCGCGCTGGCCGTGCACTGGGCTCGCCAGGCCCGACAAGCCTTTCCCGACGGCCAGTTGTACGTGAATCTGCACGGGTTCGCGCCCGGCGGATCGGCGACGAGCCCGGCGGAGGCGGTACGGGGGTTCCTGGACGCCCTCGAAGTGCCCCCGGCCCGTATCCCGGCCGGGCTGGAGGCGCAGGTCGGGCTGTACCGCAGCCTGCTGGCGGGGCGCCGGGTGCTGGTGGTGCTGGACAACGCCCGCGACGCCGAACAGGTCCGTCCGCTGCTGCCCGGAGCGCCCGGCTGTCTTGCGCTGATCACCAGCCGAAGATCCCTGACCGGTCTTGCCGCCACCGAGGGCGCACAGCTGCTGACCGTCGGCATGCTCACCCCCGAAGAGGCCCGGGAGCTGCTGATCCGCCGGCTGGGCACCGCCCGGGTGACGGCCGACCCCGAGGCCGTACGGGAGATCGTGGGCCGGTGCGCGGGCCTGCCGCTCGCACTCGCGATCGTCGCCGCCCGGGCCGCCGCCCAGCCCGGTCTGCCGCTCGCGGCCCTCGCCGAGGAGCTGCGCCGGGCCGACGGGCGCCTCGACGCCCTGGACGGCGGGGAGGCGAGCAGCGAGGTGCGGGCGGTGTTCTCCTGGTCGTACCGGGCACTCGGCCCCGACTCCGCCCGGCTCTTCCGATTACTGGGCCTCCACCCCGGTCCCGATGCCGCGCTCCCGGCCGTCGCCGCCCTGGCCGGCGTACCGGCCGCCCGCGCCCGGGTGCTGCTGGCCGAACTGGTCCGTGGACATCTGCTCACCGAAGAGCCCGCCGGCCGGTACGCCTTCCACGACCTGCTGCGCGCCTACGCCGCCGAGCTGGTCCGCGAGTACGACGGCGGCGACGTCCGGCACGCGGCGGAGCACCGGCTGCTCGACCATTACCTGCACACCGCGCACCGGGCGGACGCCCTGCTGACTCCCCGGCCCAGCCCGACGGCCCTGCCGGCCACCCAACCGGGCGTCACGGTCGCGGAGTTGACCGATCACCGGCAGGCCCAGGCCTGGTTCGCCGCCGAGCACCCGGTGCTGCTCGCCGCGGTGGAGCAGGCGGCCGCCGACGGCTTCCCCGGCCACACCTGGAGGCTGGCCTCCGCGCTGACGACCTATCTCGACCGGCACGGGTACTGGCGGGCACTGACCGCCGTGCACACCACGGCGCTGGACGCCGCCCGGCGCCGGGGCGACGAGGCCGGGCAGGCCGAGGCCCACCGGGGTCTCGGGCTCGCCGAGGACCGGCTGGACCATGCCGACGAAGCTCGCCGCCACTATCAGCGGGCGCTGGAGCTGTTCGGCGAGGTCGGCAGCCACGCCGGTCAGGCCCGCATCCATCAGCACCTGTCCCGGATGTCCGAGGCGCAGGGCCGGCACCAGGAGGCGCTCGGCCACGCCCAGGACAGCCTGTCGCACCACCGCGCCGCCGACGACCGGGCCGGGCAGTCCGCCGCCCTGAACCACATCGGCTGGATCCTCGCCCGGCGCGGTGACCACCAGGAGGCCCTGACGCATTGCCGGCAGGCCCTCGGTCTGGCGCTGGAGACCGGCGATCTCAACGGGCAGGCCCACATCCAGGACAGTCTCGGTTACATCCACCACCGGCTCGGCGAGCACGCCGAGGCCGTCGACCGCTATCAGCAGGCACTGGATCTGTTCCATCAGACGGGCGACCGCCACAGCGAGGCCGCCGGCCTGGTCTGTCTCGGCGACATCCACGACGCCACCGGCCGCCCGTATCCGGCCCGTGCCGCGTGGGCCCAGGCCCTGGCCATCACCGGTGAACTCGGCCTCCCGGACACGGATCCGCTCCGCGCCCGGCTCCTCGAACGGCATCGTCCCGGGACCGCCGACGCCACCACCGCCGAGTCGCGCCCGGCACCGGCGTGAGACCGGCGGCGTCGGGCCGCCGGCCGGTCAGGCACCGGGCGCCGACGCCGAGGGTGCGGGCGAGGCTCGCACCGCCGCCGACTCCGATCGGCTTCCGCGACGGGGACCGTGCGTGCGAACGGGGCCCGGACCGCATCCGCGGTTCACGCAGACCGACCGCTCCCCCGGCTGCCGCGGTACCCCGGCCGCGGGCTGCGCCGTGCCGCCCGAGTCCGCGCGCACGTGGTCCGCTGAGCGGAAAGGCACATGACAGACGCCTTCGGCCTGTTCACGCTGGCCGCCTCAGGTACATGCGAAACGCATGGCACACGGGACCGGCCGCTCAACCGACGGCCGCGACACGGGGGAACGGCGACTGGCGATGGTTTGGAACGAGTTGACGGCGGAACCGCGAAGAGACCTTACTGCAGGACGGGAACAGGATCATGTCGGACTGCGCCTGTTCGGCGCCTTCCGACTGGAGGGGGCGAACGGGTTGATCGCCGTTCCGGCGAGCGCACAGCGGCTGCTGGCCTATCTCGGACTGCACAGACGTGCACCCCGTTCGGTCGTCGCCGGGACGTTGTGGCCCGACGTCGCCGAGGAGCACGCTCTCGGCAGTCTGCGTACGGTCCTGTGGCGGCTGCGCCGGATGCGGCAGTCGGCGGTCCGCAGCGACGGCGACAGCCTGTGCCTGGCGGACGGCGTGTCCGTCGACGTCGACGACTTCACCCGGGCGGCGCTGCGGTTGACCGGTTCCTCGCAGGCTCCGGGGGATGTGCCGCCCCCGCTGATCCTCCTGGAGAACGGCGAGCTGCTTCCCGGCTGGGACGAGGAGTGGATCCGCCCGGAGCGGGAGCGGCTGCGCCAACTCCGCCTGCACGCACTCGAATCACTGAGCGTCCGGCTTACCCTGCGCGGCTGCTACGCGCTCGCGCTGGAGGCGGCCCTCAGGTGCGTCGCGATCGAGCCCCTGCGGGAGAGTGCCCACTGTGCGGTGGTCGCCGTCCACCTGGCCGAGAACAACGTCGTGGAGGCGATCCGGCACTACGAGGCGTTCCGGCGGCTGCTTCGCGAGGAGCTCGGACTCGAACCGTCGGCGCGCTTGGCCGGCATGTTCCCGTACCAGGTCAAGGGCGGTACGCGGCTGTCGTCGCCCGTGGTCTCGGCGGCCGGGAGGGCGCCGACGGCCAGGGCGAAGACGCTCGGTCCCAGCGGGGGTTGACGCGGCGGTGACGTCCCGGTCACGGGAGGCCTGCCATCGTCTCCGTGCCCACGCAGGGCCGGCACTTGTTCGACAAGGAAAAGGGAGGCGCCGACATGGCCACATGCCGGGGAGTCGATCTCTCGGTCTATCAGGGAGCCCAGAACTGGAACGCCCGCAAGGCGGAAGGCGTCGTCTTCGCCTTCGCCAAGGCCAGCGAGGGCGAGCACTCCCGGGACGCACACTTCACCACGCACATCGCGGGCATCGCCGAGGCCGGGCTCGTCCCCGGTGCCTACCACTTCGGCTGGCCCAACCAGGACGCCGGCGCCGAGGCGGCCAACTACATCGCCGCCGTGAAACCGCACGCAGGCCCGGGCTTCGTGCACTGGCTGGACCTGGAACGCAGGTCCGACGGCGCCAACTACGGCGGCGTCACAGCCGCCGGGATCAGGGCCTACGCCACAGCCTGGATCGCCAGGGTGCAGGCCGCCTTTCCCCATCAGCGGGTCGGGCTGTACACGGCGGGGAGTGACCTGGCGGCCGGCCACGCGCCCGCCACCGTCCCCCTGTGGTACCCCGCCTACCCCTGGTCCGGTGCGGCGACCTACGCGCAGGCCGAGGCACACCCGAAGCCCAGTCCGTCCGGCAGGTCCCCGCTGTTCTGGCAGTTCACCTCGACCCCCCTCGACCGATCCATCTGCTACCTGAGCGAGTCGGCGCTGCGCGCCTGGGCCGCCGGAGAGGAAACCGAAGACATGGCGCTCACCACGGACGACATCAACAAGGTCGCGGCCGCGGTCGTCGCGAAGCTCGTCGCCGGCGGCGGTGTGCTGGAGACGGCGGACGTCCGAGAGGTCGCGTCCGCGGCGGCGAAGGAGGTCCTGACCATGGACGGGGTGATCAAGGCCCCTGCCGATGCCCCGGATGTGAAGACCAACCCCTACTGGGCCCTCCAGTCCTACATCAAGGACACCAACGCCCGGGTGCGCCTCGTACAGGCGACGGAGGCGGCCCAGAGCGCGGTCATCGCGCAACTCGCCACCGCGCTCGCGACGTTCGACAAGAACATCGACCCCGCCGCACTGGTCGCCTCCATCACCACGGCGATCGAGACGGCCGTGGGCAAGGTCGTCATCCACCTCGACCCCGCGTCCTGAGACTCCGGGAGGGCTGTCCCCATGAACCTCTTCGCCAGCTTCATGCGCACGGTCGTGCCGATCGTCGCCGGGCTCCTGCTGACCTTGCTGGTCCGTATCGGTGTCGACTTCGACTCGGCGTCGGTGGCGAGCGTGGTCACCACGGTTCTCACCGGCGCGTACTACACGACGTTCCGGCTCCTCGAGAGCCTCGCCGTGAAGATCCACTCCCGGCCGCTCGCGACCGTCGCCGGAATCCTCCTCGGCTGGGCGGCTCCGCCCGACTACGCGGGTACGGCGCGCCCGGCGCAGGGCACCCCCGAGCACAGCCCCTGACCTCGGTTGCCGGAGCAGCACCACAGCCGCCCTCGCGTTCGATGTGCTGGTCCGACGGGTCCGGGGAACGCCCCCTCCGCGTTCCCCGTTGGCCAGGGACGCGGGGGCGGTACAAGGCCCGGAGGCGGCCGGCGGGGGGCGCGCCTGCCGGGCTGTGGATGCACCTGCCACCAGCTGTCCGCTCCTGACGGCGCCTCCCAGTCCGGCTCCCCCAGCTCCAGGCGATGCCCCTCACCGGACGCCCGGACGGGCCGGCCGGCAGCGCATCGGCGCGTACGGTCCGCGGCCGCCCTCGTCATTGCCCCAGAACCGCACCTGCGCGGCGAACCGTCCGAGGCCGCGCCGTCCCGGCTCCGTGAAGCACCGTCCTGGGCCCCGAGGGGGAGCGATCGGAACGGACTCCGCTACCCGGCATGCCGTGGGCAGCCACTGGGTCCGGGCCGTCCACGGCTGTCACGGGTGTCCCGCACGTCCGCCGCGCTTCCCGCCAGACCGTTGACGAGCAGAAATACCGATGTTCGGCCCGCGCGCCCGGTCAGCCCTGGGCGATCCGGGAGACGTGCTCCCAGTCGGCCCAGGTCTGCAGGCGCTCGGCGTAGAGGGGCGCGATGATCTCGATGGGTTCGGTGCCGAAGAGCACCCGCAGCGGCGGGTTCTCGGCGTCGACGATCTGGAGCAGGGCGGTGGCGGCATCGGCCGGGTCGGCGAACCGGACGTCTCCCATGCGGGCGGCCATGGCCGCGCGGACCTCGTCGTAGGCGGGGTTCAGCTCGGCGTGCACGCCGGAGGAGCCGCCCCAGTCCGTGGTGAAGCCGCCCGGCTCGACCACGGTGACCTTGATCCCCGCACCGGCGACTTCCTGCGCGAGGGCCTCGCTGAATCCCTCCAGCGCCCACTTGGAGGCGTGGTAGCCGCCGAGCGAGGGGAACGCGGCGACGCCGCCGGCGGACGAGATCTGCACGATGTGGCCGCTGCCCTGGGCCCGCATCACCGGCAGGGCGGCCTGGGTGACCCAGAAGGCGCCGAACAGGTTCGTCTCCATCTGGTCGCGCAACTGCTGCTCGCTGATCTCCTCGATCATGCCGAACAGGCCGTAGCCGGCGTTGTTGACGACCACGTCGAGGCGGCCGAACTTCTCCTGCGCCGCGGCCACGGCGGCGGCCACGGCCGCCTTGTCGGTGACGTCCAGCGCGACGGGAAGCACCGCGTCGTCGCCGTACTTGGCGACCAGGCCGTCCAGCGAGGCGGCGTTCCTGGCGGTCGCGACGACCTTGTCCCCGCGCTCCAGGGCGGACTCGGCGAAGGCGCGGCCCAGGCCGCGGGACGTGCCGGTGATGAACCAGACCTTGCTCATGGTGTTCTCCTTCGGATCCGGACTCCGGGACAGACCTCCCGGGGCCGACTGCACTGTAACCCGAAAATTAGATGAGTCCAAAAATAGAGGAGTCCATATTTCGGAACGTAAGATGACACCGACAGAAAGAGGTGCGATGAACCTGCGGGAGCGCAAGAAGCTCGCGACCTGGCATGCCATCCGGTCGGCCGCGCTGCGGCTGTTCGACGAGCAGGGCTACGAGGCCACGACCATCGAGCAGATCGCGGCCGCGGCGAACGTCTCGCGTGCCACCTTCTTCAACTACTTCGCGGGCAAGGAAGCCGTGGTCTTCGACCAGGACCCCGAGGAGCGGCAGGCCTGGCAGGCCCTGATGAGCGGCCGCCCCTCGGACGAACAGCTGTGGGATTCGCTGAGCGCGATCCTGACCGGCTTCCTGGAGAGCCTGCGGGACCGGATGCCCCTGCAGCGCCGCCTCAAGGCACAGTCGCCCGTCCTCGCCCAGTCGGGCCAGAACTTCGGCGAGCGGTTCTTCACCGAGCTGAGGAAGTGGGTGACGTCCCGCACCGCCCTCGGCGACGAACTGACCGCCACCCTGCAGTTCAACCTCGCCCTGGCCGCCGCCGACACCGCGTATCAGACCTGGCCCGACGACGAGCCCTTCGACGGCTTCCTGGAGCGCCTTGAGCGCTGCTTGCACCAGGCACGCCCCGCCGTGGCCGCCGGCTGAGCGACGGAACCACCGGTCTCCGCCGCGAACCCGGGGCAGGCCAGGTCGCCGCGGCGGGGCGGCAGCCGTGTCCGGTGCGGGCCCCGGACACGGTGTCCTCCCGTCAGGTGATCAGTAGTGGATCGGCCCGGCCTGGCCGCCGCCGACAGCGATCGACTCGCCGTTGATCGCCACGCTCAGGGGGGAGGCCAAGAAGGCGACGGTGCTCGCGATCTCCTCCGCCGTGACCAGACGGCCGATGCCCACCGCCGAGGAGAGCCGCCGGACGATCTCCGCCTCGTCGACACCCTGCGCCTCGGCCATGGCCGCGAACACCGCGGGGGACGCCTCGGTGATCGTCATGCCCGGGTGGACGACGGTGACGTTGACCCCCTGGGGGCCGAGCTCGTCCGCCAGGTTCTTCGTCATCGCCGCCACCGCGACGTTGCGCACCGAGCCGATCACCGACCCGGTCTGCCGCGCGGCCAGGCCGCTGACGTTGATGACGCGTCCCCATCCGCGCGCGGTCATCAGCGGAGCCACCGCTCGGACGCAGCGCAGATAGCCGAGGACCTTCGTCTCCACCTCTTGCCGCAGCCGGTCGTCGTCGATGTCGGCGAGCGCGCCGGCAAACCCCGAAGTGGCAGGTGTCGCAGCACAATTGACGAGGATGTCCACGCTCCCGAACGTGTCGGCCGCCCGCCGTACCAGCTCCTGTACGGACGCCTCGTCGGTGGTGTCCGTCACCACGGCGAGTGCCCGGCCGCCATCGGCGACGATGCGCGCGGCCGCCGCGTCGAGCGCGTCCCCGCCTCTGGCGGCCAGCACGACAGCCGCGCCTTCGGCGGCCAGCGCACGGGCGACGGCGTACCCGATGCCCCGGCTCGCTCCCGTCACGATCGCGCACTTCCCGGCGAGTTGCAGATCCATGCGAGACCGGCCTCCCTGGTCACCAACGTGTACGGGCCCGCAAGTCTAGATCGTGCCCAGCACCCGCACCCAAGCGGCTCTGCCTCGTGTCTCCTTGCGCGCAAGGGCGCCCGAGCGCGCGGATCCCCGGCGCCCCCGAGCCCTCTTCAGTCGGCGAGGGCACTGGCTCCGGCGATCCGCCGGCGGAACGCCGACGTCACCACTTCCAGCAGCACCACCGCGCCGCCGTCCACCTCGGCGATCGCCTTCTGGAGCGCCGGACCGACCTCGTCGGGATCGGAGACCCGGTAGGCCTTCGCGCCGAGTGCCGTGCCGATCTCGGCGTACTGGCCGCCGAGCTCCTTGAGCCCGAACCTCTGGTCGGCGACGGGCTGGTGCTCGCCGTACCCGGTCATCTCGTTGTTGTTCGTCAGGACGATCAGTACCGGGATCTTGTTGCGTACGGCGGTCTCGATCTCCAGGCCGCACTGGCCGAAGGCGGCGTCGCCGAGGTAGCAGACGGAGAGCTTGTCCGGTGCCGCGACCTTGGCACCCAGCGCCAGACCGAGCGACGAGCCCAGTGGCGTGCTGTTCCCCCAGCCGAGGTACCCACGCGGCCGGGTCGCCCTGTAGTGCGGGGCGAGATGGTCCCGCGGATATCCCGAGTCGTGGGTGATGATCGTACGGTCCGGGTCCAGCGCGGCGATCATCTCGTGCACCAGGCGGAGCGGACTGACCGGGACGTCGTTCGTCTCGAAGTAGGGCTCCCACTCGGCGGCCGCCTTGGCATTGAAGTCCGCGACCTCCTTACGGAAGTCGGTCTTCGCGCTGGCCGGCCTCCGCGACCGGAGTTGACGGCGGAGTTCCGCGGTGATCTGACGGAGCACCAGCTTCGCGTCCCCCACGAGCCCGCAGGCGATCGGGTACTGCAACGACAGATCGTCCGGGTCGTTGGTCGCCTGGACGATCGTCTTGCCGGCCGGTACGCGGAACGAGCCGAGCGTGTGGAGCAGACTCGCGCCGATGCTGAAGACGAGGTCGGCGGCCGGTACGAACTCGGCGATGCCCGGACTGATGCCCGTGCCACCGCTGCCGATGGACAGGGGGTGGTCCTCGGGGAACGCGCTCTTGGCGATGTAGGTCGTCGCGACCGGAGCGTTGATCGCCTCGGCGAACTCGACGAGTTCGGCCGTCGCGTCGGCCCAGAGCACGCCCTGTCCGACACGGATCACCGGCCGCTCGGCGTCCAGCAACAGGGCGACCGCCCGTTCCACGTCCGCCGGATCGGCGGCGCTGAGGTGACGGCGGGGCGGCTCGTATGCGAGGAGGGCGTCGTCGATCTCCTCCTCGGCGACATCAAGGGGCAGTTCGAGCAGCACCGGTCCGGGCCGGCCCGACCGCATGAGCTGGAACGCGCGCCGGAGCTGGGCCGGAATCGTCCTCGCGCTCTCGAACCGGGCCGACCACTTCGTGATCGAACGGAAGGAGTCCACGGCGTCGAACGTCGTACGCAGCCCGAGTTCGTCGAGCGGATTGCCGTTGGGCAGGTACAGCAGGGGCACGGAGTCGCTGTAGGCCTGGGCGATACTTCCGAAGGAGTGCTCGGCGCCGGGACCGTGCTGGGTCATGGCGACGCCGATGCGCTGACCGTTGCTGATCCGGCTGTAGGCGTCGGCCATGTTGATGACGCTGCGCTCCTCCCTCCCGACGATCGGCCGGATCCCGACGGCCGCCGCGGTGTCGATCATCTTGTTGGCCGGGAAGCAGAACACGTTCTCCACGCCTTCTCGGCGCAACACCTCGGCAACTGCCTCGCTCCCGCGCATCATGCTTCCTTCCCTGCCGTCCGGCACGGCTCCACTTGACTGCGACCTTCGGTATGCAATTTTGCATACATTAGTGGCGACCGCAAGACCCTCACCGACCCCCACCCGTTCTGATCCTGTCCGCTCAGAAGCGCTGGGCTACTTCGTTCACCAGCTCGTGCCCGTCACGCAGACGCAGGATCTGTTCGCGCACGAGCCGGTAGGCACGCTCCTCCCAGCCGCGGATCGTGCCGACGTGCGGCGTGATGAGTACGTTCGGCGCGTCCCACAGTGGGTGGCCGACGGGAAGCGGCTCGGGGTCGGTGACGTCCAGGAACGCCCGGATCCGCCGGCCGAGCACTTCGGCGACGAGCGCCTCGGTGTCCACCACCCCGCCGCGTGAGACGTTCACCAGCAGCGCGTCGTCGCGCAGTGCGGCGAGGAACCCGGCGTCGACCAGGTGGTGCGTGTCGTCGGTGTGCGGCACCGCGAGTGCCACCACGTCCTGCCCGGGCAGCAGCCGCCGCAGCTCGGCGACGTCATGGACACCCGGCCGCGGGCGCCGGGCGACGACCGTGACCTCGGCGCCGAACACCCGGACAGCGGTGGCGATGCGCGTCCCGATGTCGCCCGCGCCGATGACCAGCACGCGCCGGCCGTCCAGTCCCTCGGTGAACCGCTGCTCCCAGCGGTGGTCGCGCTGCGCCATGGCGAACGGAACGATGCCCCGCAGCATCGTGATCATCCCGCCCACCGCGAGCTCCGCGGTCGATCGCCCGTGTACGCCACGCCCGTTGCACAGCAGGACGCCCTCGGGCACCACGGAGAGCCACGCATCGACTCCCGACGAGACCAGCTGCACGACCCGGAGCCGGGGAAGGGACTCCAGCGTCTCTCGGCTCGGCCGCGTGGCGAAGCGGCCGACGAAGAATGCGATCTCGTCGCCATGGGCCGGGATCTCACCGATGCCGTCCCACACGATCACCCGGACATCACCCGGCAGCGCACCGAGCGCGGCGCGTGCGGCTCCGTCGGGAACACTCACCGTCAGCATCGAACCGGACATGGCCACTCACCCCTTGAACAAGTCCCCGTGGTCGCGAGGGACTCGACGTCGGCCTCGGCAGCCGCGGTGTTCCCGGGCCCGGGTGCGGGCATCACCGTCCCGGCCGGCGGGCGCGTACCACGATGCGGGGACGCAGGGCCGCGGTGGAGCGGCCTCTGACGGCGGAGAGCCAGACTCCGGTGCCGTAGGCAAGGTCGTCGAGGCGGCGGGCGACGGCGTAGCGCAGGGGGCCGAGTCCGCCGGTGCTGCGGCTCCGGTACTCCAGGGCCACGTCCGCGACGGCCGCCACCGCGGCGGCGCGGCGGACCCGACGGGAGACCAGGCATCCGGCCGCCGTGGCCGGCCACCAGTGCCGGGTGAGCAACGCGCCGCCCTGAGCGAGGGCGTTGACGGCTCCGCCGCCGGTCAGCCGGGCGGCCTCGCGCAGCGGGTGTGCGGTGCCGTCGAGGGTGCGCGCGACGCGCAGGGTCGCCGTCGTCCACAGGGCCGCGGCCACCGGCAGGGACCAGCGGCGCTGCGCCGCGACCGTGACCACCAGGGCCGCGCTCCAGGGTGCGAGCACGGCCGTGGCGGTGTCGCGGGGGTGGCGTACGGCGAGGGGGTGGGCGCCGGTGCCGTAGTCGGCCTTGCGCCGGAACCAGTCGACGACGTGCGCCCGATGCTCGTGGGCGGCCTGCACGGCGGGCTCGTAGCGGATACGGCGCCCGCTCTCGGTCAGCCGCCAGCACAGGTCGACGTCCTCGCCGACCCGCAGGGACTCGTCGAAGCCACCGATGTCCAGCAGGGTCCCGACGTGTGCCACCAGGCAGGCGCTGGGCACCCACGAGACGGGACTGCCGGGGCGCACCGATGCGGGGTGTGTGCCGAGGTCGAGGGAGGAACGGGCGTGTTCGTAACGGCTGATCCAGCCGTCGGCGGAGTCCGCGGTCAGCGCCGTGATGCGGGGGACGGCCATGGCGACGGACGGGTCGGCGAAGTGCCGCATCAGTACGGGTACGGTCTCGGCGGGCAGCACGATGTCGGAGTCCACGAAGACGACGTGCGAGGTCGTCACCTGACGCAGTCCGGCATTGCGCGCGCCGGCCGGGCCGACGTTGACGGGCAACGTCAGCAGGCGTGCGCCGTGTTCTGCGGCCACGGCGGCCACCCGTTCCGGGGCGAGCGAGGCGTCGTCGACGACGATGACCGGGCTGCCGGACGGTATGCAGGCGAGCAGGCGCCCCAGTTGCACGGGCCGGTCCCGTACCGGGATGACATACGTGCACGAGGGCGCGCTCTCCCCCGTCGGGGCGGGGTCGGCCACCGCGGTGAGCTGGGGGTTGGCCATGCCGTTCGACAGCAGTCGGTCCGCCAGGAACGCGCTCGCCGCGTCCCGCACGCACAGGCTGCGGCCGGCCAGCATGGCCCGGGCCCGCGGGGTCAGCCGCAGCAGCCGGGTGGGCTGTCCGCCCAGCAGGGCCCCGCCGCCGTCGAGGACCCGGGTGCCGCGGTCGAGGGTCACGGTGAAACCGTTGGGGAGGGTCATGGAGACAGCCGTTCTCGGGCGGAGTCGTTCGGGGCGGCGCGGGTGCCGGGGGCCGCTGGTGCCGGGCCGTGCGCGGCCGTCCGCCGGGCCGCGGCCGGCGTCCGCGCGGACGCCGGGGGCTCGCCCAGTCGCCCGCGCGGGTCGGGGCGCCAGGCCTGGATGCGCCGGGCGGCGCTGTCCGCCAGGGCGCGCAGCAGGGCACGGCCCTCCTGCGCGGTGGCGCCGGTCGGGTCGCCGAGGACGCCGTTCGGTGCGACGGCCCGGACTCCGCGCGCCGTCAGCTCCGGCATGAGCTGGACGATCGGTCGGGTGTCTCCGGGGACGGCGGCGTCGAGACGTACGGCGTCGGGGACGAGGTGGAGCATGAGCGACGTCTCGGTGCGCCCGGCGTGCGCGTCTCCGCCGGGGACACCGCAGCCGAGCCACGCGGTGTCGTGTCCCTCGGCCCGCAGCTGGGCCACAGCCGCGTCGAGGGTGGCCACGTTGCCGCCGTGACCGTTGACGAACACGCACCGGCCGGCCCACAGCGACAGCGACCGCACCATCTCGATCAGCACCGTCCGCAGTGCCTCGTGACCGATGGACACGGTGCCGGGAAAGTGGGCGTGCTCACCGCTCGCGCCGAAGGCGAGTGCGGGTGCCAGCAGCACCCGTGCGCCGGAGCACTCTTCTGTCCGGTCCCGGTCCGTGAGCCGTTGGACGGCCGCACGGGCCACCGCGGTGGCCACGACGGTGTCGGTGTCCAGCGGCAGGTGTGGTCCGTGCTGTTCGGTCGATCCGACGGCGACGACCACCAGCGGCGCACCGGTGATCTCCGGCCACACCGCTCGCCCCAACTCGTTCTCTCCGCGGCCGCCCTGACCTGGCATGTCAGCCGCTTGCGCCGAGAGTGCGGGTGAAGCCCTCGGGGATGACCAGGTCGTCGGGGCACAGCTCGTGGACCGAGGCCCGGCCCAGTCCCAGGACGGCGGAGTCGAGCCCGCCGCGCAGCAGGTCCAGTACGTTCTCCACACCGGCCTGGCCGTTGGCGCCGAGGCCCCACAGGTAGGCGCGGCCGATCAGGACGGCCCGGGCGCCGAGGGCCAGCGCCTTGGCCACGTCGCCGCCGCGGCGGACACCCCCGTCGAGGAGTACCTCGATGTCGCTGCCGACGGCCTCCACGACGGAGGGCAGGATCCGGATGGTCGCGGGGGTGGTGTCCAGGTTGTTGCCTCCGTGGTTGGAGACGGAGACCGCGGAGACGCCGGCGTCCACGGCGCGTCTGGCGTCGTCGACCCGGGTGACGCCCTTGAGCAGGAACGGCCCGCCCCACTCCTCGCGCATCCACTTGACGTCGTCCCAGGTGGGCGGAGGGGTCTGCATCCACTCGTAGTAGGCGCCGAAGAAGGTGGGGGCGCTGCCGCCCGGCGGTTGGAGGTTCGGGGCCGTCAGGTCGGGTATCCGGCCGGTTCTGGCGAAGGACCACAGCCAGCGTGGCCGGGTGACCACGTCGGGCGCGAGCTTCATCGCCGTCTTGAGGTTGATCGATTCCGGGATCTCCGGGCTGCCCCAGTCCCGGCCGACGGAGAAGGACCAGTCGAGGGTGGCGATCAGGGCCTTCGCGCCGGCGGCGCGGGCCCGTTCCATGCGCCGGCTCATGCTCTCGCGGGTGCCGGTCCAGTACATCTGGTAGAAGGTGTTCGCGTTGGCCGCGGTGACCTCCTCCACCGGTTTGGAGGCGAACGAGCTCAGTCCCATGATCACCCCGCGGTTCGCCGCCGCACGGGCCACGGCGACCTCGCCGTCGGGGTGGACGGCCTGGACGCCGGTCGGTGAGATCACCACCGGCATGGACGTCTCCACGCCCAGCACGGTGGTGGTCAGATCACGCTCGGCGTAGTGGCCCGCGACCCGGGGCGCGAAGCCCAGTTCGGCGAAGGCCCCCAGGTTGTCGTCGATGGTCCGGCCCCGTTCCGAGCCGGCCACGAGGGCGTCGTACACGGTGCTGGGGAGGTACTTCTTGGCGCGGCGCTGGGCTTCCGCGACCGTCTCGAACCAGGGATTCCTGCCCATGCGGCGACTCTCCCTTGCAAAGGACTGTTATACGGACGGGATCTGCCGGACGGCAGGCGCGGGTACCACGGACACCGTGAGACACGGCGTCATGTGAGGCTCAGTCCGGCCAGCGGGTCCTCGGCACAGGCGCTGACCGGCGGCCGGTCGGCCTCCCGGCGGCGGGTCAGCACCAGGTCGACCGGGCCTCGGCGCCCCGCGGGTGCGGTGCGATGGGTGTGGTCGGCGGAGGGCTTGGGAAGGTGACCGCGCCCTTCGGGGCGCTGCGCGAGCAGCTGCTCCCCGTAGCCACGGACGCACTCGGGATCGGGGCCGTCCAACGGCAGACCGGTGAAGAACTTGGCGGCCATGCAGCCGCCCTTGCAGGTGTCGTAGAAGGAACAGGAGGCGCACGCCCCGCCTGTCTGCGGCTCCCGCAGGCCGAGGAACAGCTCGGACTCGCGCCACACGCGGGCGAAGCCGCCGTCCGCGCGCACGTTGCCTGCCAGGAACTCGTCATGGATCGCGAACGGGCAGGCGTAGACGTCGCCGACCGGGTCGATCAGACAGACCACCCGGCCGGCGCCGCACAGGTTCAGGCCCGGCAGGGCCTGGCCGTAGGCGGACAGGTGGAAGAACGAGTCACCGGTCAGGACCTGGTCTCCGTGGGCCACCAGCCAGTCGTACAGCTCACGCTGCTGGGCCTGGGTGGGGTGCAGTTCGTCCCACACATCCGCGCCGCGCCCGGAGGGGCGCAGCCGGGTGAGCCGGAGCTGTGCGCCGTAGCGGTCGGCGATGGCCTTGAACTCGTCCATCTGCGGGATGTTGTGGCGGGTGCAGACCACGGAGAGCTTGAAGTTCTTCATCCCGGCGTCGGCGAGGTTCCGCATGGCGCGCAGCGCGGTGTCGTACGAACCCGCTCCGCGCACCGCGTCGTTGACCTCGGGGGTTGCCCCGTCGAGGGAGATCTGGACGTCCACGTAGTCGTTGGCGGCCAGGCGACGGGCCACCTCGGGAGTGATCCGTACCCCGTTGGTGGAGAACTTGACGCCGACGTGGTGGGCGGTGGCGTAGTCGAGGAGCTCGAAGAAGTCGGCGCGGACGGTGGGCTCGCCGCCGCCGATGTTCACGTAGAAGACCTGCATGGCCTCCAGCTCGTCGATGACGGCCTTGGCCTCGGCGGTGGTCAGCTCCCGCGGGTCACGCCGCCCCGAGCTGGACAGGCAGTGGGTGCAGGACAGGTTGCAGGCGTAGGTCAGCTCCCAGGTCAGGCAGATGGGGGCGTCCAGGCCGTATTCGAAGAGATCGACCAGGCGGCCCCCGGCCGGCCGCGCCGGTGCCACCGTCGGCCGGGGTGCTCGGGCAGTCATGACGTGCTCCTTTCGACGACCATCGAGGAGCGGGCCAGCGCGGCCAGCGCTCGCCCGAAGCCGGGCAGTTCGCTGTCCCTGACCTCGGCGGCCGAGCAGGCGGCCCGCGCCGTGGGCGCCGTGGCCAGGCCCTGGACGGTGGCGAGCAGCCGGGGGTCCTTGAGGAAGGTGAGCTTGCGGGTGCCGAAGTGGTAGAGCAGTGCGCCGAAGGGTTCGGGCCGCACCGAGACCTGCGGGTGCAGGTCCCAGGCGCGGTCCAGGTCGATCGGGGAATCGATCGGGTTCATGGGTCTTCCCGGCGGCCTAGTAGACGCCGCACATGCCGTCGATCGAGACCTCCTCGATCAGCGTGTCCGTCTCGACCAGTGCCTCGGGCTCGACCTCGGCGGCCTGCTCGTCGGCGGGAAGGGTGTCGAACTCGTTCATGCGGTCCTCCCGGAGCTTGGCTCCGGCGGACTGGTGCCGGAGCGTGTTGGGGCGGAGCGGAAAGGAAGGGCAACCGCCGTCGGAATCGGCGGGCGGCAACGGGCGCGCGTCACGGTCCGTTCACGTGCCGGGCCGAAGGCGAACAGCGGGCGGCTCCCTGCTTGTAGCCAGGAGAGTAACGGCACGTGGTGCCAAAAGGAAGGCGTCGGCGTGCAACTGCAACCGAGGGTGCGGTCGCTGCGCCGGCGACACGTCTCCGGCCTGCGTGAACTTCCCGCGAGCCGGGCCGATGTCCGGCACCGCCGCGGGCTGCGGCGCATCGCTGTGGGCGGTCCGGGGGCTTGCGCTCGTGCCGGGACTCGGCTTTGATCCCTGAGCCATGACAGAGATCCGCCTGCTCGTCCGCCCCAGGCCTCTCCCGTGAGTTCGGCACTCTCGTCCGGCGCACCTCACGATGTGCTCGTGGTCGGCGCGGGCGCCGCGGGCGCGGTGCTGGCCGCCCGCCTGAGCGAGGATCCCGACCGCACCGTCCTGCTGCTGGAGGCGGGCTCGTCCCCCGCGACCGAGGAGGAGTTCGGCCGCCGGCTGCTCGACGCACGGCTGGTCCCCGGCGCTCAGCCGGATCACCCCGGCACCTGCGTCCACCCCGTCCACCTCACCCCCGAGCGTCCGTGGGCGGTGCCTCGCGGCCGGGTGCTCGGCGGTTCCACCACCGTCAACGGCGGGTACTTCGTGCGCGCCCGCCGCCAGGACTTCGACCGCTGGTCCGCCCTGGGCAACCCTGCCTGGGCCTACGACCGGGTCCTGCCCTTCCTGCGCGCGCTGGAGAACGACCTCGACCTCGGCGCCGGGCCCCTGCACGGCGGTCAGGGCCCCGTGCGGGTCCGGCGCGTGCGGACGGACCACCCCGCGGCCAGGGCTTTCCGCGACGCGGCGCACACCTGCGGATACGCCCTGGAGCCGGACAAGAACGACCTCGACGCGGCGCCCGGCTTCGGACCGGTACCGACCAACTCCGTGGACGGCGTACGCCGCAACACCGCCCTGAACTACCTGCCGCCGAAGGTCCGTGCCCGGCCCAATCTCACCGTACGAGGCGGAAGTCACGTCGTCCGGGTCGCGGTGGCACACGGCCGCGCCGTCGGCGTGGTGCTCGTCGACGGCACACTCGTCCGCGCGGGCGAGGTCGTGCTGAGCGCCGGGGCCATCGGCTCCCCCCAGTTGCTGCTTCTGTCGGGCATCGGCCCACGCGCCGACCTGGAGCGGCTCGGCATACCCGTGGTCCGCGACACGCCCGCTGTCGGTGCGCGTCTGAGCGACCATCCTCAGGTGGTCCTCGACTGGACGCTCCGCCACGACCCACCCGCGCCGCGGGAATCCTGGCTCGGCGGATGCCTGCATCTGGCCTCGGGCGTCGGCGAGTCCGGCGGCCGCGACGGTCCCGGCGACCTGGAGATACTCCAGTCCCTCGTGCCGATGAGGGGGTTGACCAGCGGCCGGACCGGCGCGCCGGGGGAACCGCTGCCGTTCCTGGTCGCCGCGCAGGCACCGCGGCGTACCGGCCGGCTGAGTCTGGTCGCCTCCGATCCCGCGACGCCGCCGCGCATCCACTACGGATACCTCAGCACACCGGAGGACCGACGCCGGCTGCGCGAGGGCGTGCGCGCCGCGGCCGCGCTGCTGGCGTCACCGCCCATGGCGGATCTCGCCGCCGGACGGGCCGGGCCGGCCCCTGACGTGCTGGCGGCGGACAGGGCGCTCGACCGGTGGGTCGCCGACAACCTCGGTACCGCACAGCACACCTGTGGCACAGTGCCGATGGGGAGCGCCGACGACCCCGGCCGTGCCGCCGTCGACCAGTACGGACGTCTTCACGGCGTCCGCGCGCTACGCGTCGCCGATACCTCGATCCTCCCTGACGCTCCCCTGCGCGGTCCCGCCGCCACTGCCGTCCTGGTGGGCGAGGTGGTCGCGGACGCCATGCGCCGCGAGGTGCCCTGATGTTCCCGGCTGCCGGAAACCGCCACCGGCGTGCGCCGCACCCACCGCACGCCGGGTGCCTGCGTGACACCGCACCGCTCCGCCACGGCCCGTGGCCGGCGGATCAGCCTGGGAGATGGATCAACGAGTCCCACCCGCCGGCCAGTTGACGGAACGTCGCGTCGATCAGCGGCGTGAGGAGTTGCCGTTCGTCGGCGAGCCAGTGCTCGTAGGCGGCGATGGCGGCGGCCAGGGAGGCGTAGCCGACGAGCCGCGGCAGCAGATCGGACGCCGACAGGCCGGTGCGTGTCGCCACGAACTCGGTCACGATGGCACGCCACGCGTTGTACCGCAGGGTGGCGTCGGCCTGGAGGGTCGGCACGGTGAGGATGAGCTGCATCCGTTGCCGATGCCAGGGCACTTCCTCGGGGTCGAACCGGTTGAACTCGACGACCGCCTCACGCAGCGCATCGGCGAAGGGGACGTCCGGGTCGACGGCGTCGAGCAGTGTGCGCAGGCCCGCCAGCTGGTTCTCGAAGTCGCCCCAGACCAGGTCGTTCTTCGAACCGAAATAGCGGAAGAAGGTACGGCGCCCGATGCCGGCGGCGCCGGCGATGTCGTCCACCGTCGTGCTGTCGAACCCCTGGGAGGAGAACAGCTCGAAGCCGATGCGTTCCAGGTCGGTGCGAGAGGTGGCGCGGGGCCTCCCGATCCTGCCAGGTGCGTCCGCTCGCGTGCTGGTGGCCTGCTCCACGGGCCCTCCCTCCCCCGGGCGGCCCTCCGGCGCCGGCCCAGGGCACCACACGATACGCGTCGCCGGCGGCATGCCGCGAACGACCGCGTACCGGCCCCGGGGAAGGCCGGGACGACTTCAGCGGGAGCTCTTCACCAGGCCGATGATCTCCGCGGCGGTCCCGGTCTCTCCCAGCTTCGGGAAGACGCGCTCGACGGCGTTGGTGTGCGCCTCGGGGTCGAGGTCGGTCATCGCGTCGGTCGCCAGGGTCACGTGGTATCCGAGCGCGTACGCCGATCGCGCGGTGGACTCGACGCCGATGCTCGTCGCGATTCCGGTGAGGACGACCTGGGTCACGTTCTGCGACCGCAGGTAGCTGTCCAGGTCCGTGCCGGGGAAGGCGTCCCAGGTCTTCTTGGTGACGACGTGGTCGCCGGCCTCGGCCTTCAGCTGCGGAACGAGATCCGTCCAGTTCGGCGCGGGAGCCGCCCTGGACTTGGGCAGCTCATTGCGGCCCGGGGCGCCGCCCGCGACGTTGATCAGGACGACCGGCAGCGCGTACGAGCGGAAGACGGCGGCCAGCTCGGCCGCGCGATCCACGACCTCCGAGGCCGGATGCACGGTCGGCAGACCCACTGTGCCTTCCTGAAGATCGACGACGAGAAGCGCGGAACGGGCGTCCACGGTGGTCAGAGACATGCCATAGCCCTTCATTTTGCGAGACACTTTTGCAGACATTTTTGCATTCAGAACTGTATCAGTTTTGGGCCGATGCGACGGCGAGCATCCTGCCGCGTTCGTGCAGCTTGACCCGCCCTCGGCCCAGCGGCCGCCCCGCGATCTCCTCCGCGGCGTCGATGCGCTGCCACGCGGACCACTCCACGACATCGACGCCGCGTTCCCGAAGCAGGAGGAGGGGATCCTCATATCCCCGACGAGGCGGCTTCGTGGTCCGCGCCCGATCCTGTGTGATCGCGGCGACAGTCGCGACGGCGTCCTGCTTGTTCGTGCCGATGACGCCGCTCGGCCCTCGCTTGATCCAGCCCGCGGCATACACGCCGGCGAGTTCTCCGGTGCCGTCCATGACCCGGCCCTCGGCATGCGGGACGGTGCCGGTGTCCGGCTGGAACGGCAGGCCGGGCAGGGGCAGGCCCCGATAGCCCACCGAGCGGACGAAGAACTGCGCGGGAAGCACCTCGTCGGCCTCCGCCTGCCCCGGACCACGGCGGATCACCCGCAGACCGCGGGCGGAGTCCTCGCCCACGAACGCGACCGGGGTGCGGAAAAAGGCGAAGCGCACGGTTCGGCGGTGCGCTCCCGTCGGTGTGCCGGCGGCGTATCCACGCAGCGTCGCCAGCATCCGACGCGTGGACGGACTCTCCTGCGCGGAGCCGGCGGCGGCCTGGTCGTCCGCCAGGTCGTCCGGGTCGGCCAGGACCTCCGTACCGGACAACTCCCGGAGTTCGCCCAGCTCCTTGCTGCTGAACTTGGCGTGGGCCGGACCGCGGCGCCCCACGACGAGGATCTCGCGGACCGTGCTGGCCGCCAGCACGTCGACGACGTGTTGGGGCACGTCGGTGCGGCGCAGTTCGTCAGGGGTGCGGCAGAGCATCCGGGCCACGTCCAGGGCCACGTTGCCCACCCCGATGATCACGGCGGTCTCGGCCGTCAGCGCGAAGCGGTCCACCGCGGCGTCGGGGTGTCCGCTGTACCAGGCGACGAAGTCGGTCGCCGAAGCCACCCCCGGCAGGTCCTCGCCCGGGATCGACAGGTGGCGGTCCGCGCTCGCCCCGCAGGCGACCACGACGGCGTCGTAACGCTGCCGCAGCTCGTCGAACGTGATGTCAGTACCCACCCGTACGTTTCCGAGGAAGCGCACGCGCGGGTGGGCGAATATCTCCGCGAGCGAGCCGACGATCGACTTGATCCGCTGGTGGTCCGGGGCGACGCCGTAGCGCACCAGCCCGAACGGCACGGGCAGTCGCTCGTAGACATCGACGACGGCGTCCAGGCCGGCCTGTTCGGAGAGCTCCTGGGCGACATACGCGCCCGAGGGCCCGGAACCCACGACGGCCACGCGAAAGGCGGTCCCGCTCATCGGTCCTCGCCCTGGGCCCCGGTCCCGGCGACGATGTCCGCGTCATGGGTGGACGGGCCGAACTTCTTGGCGCCCCTGGGCGACCCGATGCTGTCGAAGAACGACGCGTTCGCGCTCAGGAACGCGTGGTTGTCGTCGCTCAGGTCCTCCGAGTACAGGATCGCGGACATCGGGCACGCCTCCTCGCAGGCGCCGCACTCGATGCATTCGTCCGGATGGATGTACATCATCCGTCCGCCCTCGTATATGCAGTCGACCGGACACACCGCGATGCAGCTTCTGTCCTTCACGTCGACACAGGCCGACGTCACCACGTAGGTCATCGGACCTCCTTTTGTTGGAACTTGGAACTGGTCAGGCCTGACCGTTCTGGGTCACGCGTCCGCCGCTCCGCGCGCGGTGCTCACCGGAGGACCAACGGCAGCTCGTACCAGCCGTTGCGCAGCAGCTGACGGATCTCACGAGGCTCGCCCGCCTTCTCGATCACCGAGAAGCGGGAGAGCAGTGCCTCGTAGAACAGGCGTGTCTCGAGGCGGGCCAGATGGGCGGCGATGCAGAGGTGCGGGCCATAGCCGAACGACAGATGGGCGGCGGCGTTCGGCCGCCGGATGTCGTAGGTCCAGGGGTCCTCGAACACCTCGGGGTCGCGGTTCCCGGCGTCGAACAGCAGATAGACCCGCTGGCCTTCCTTGATGGTGACGCCGCGCACCTCGGTGTCGTGCGTCACCGTACGCAGGAAGCCGCGCGCAGGTGTCGTCCACCGCAACGACTCCTCGATCGCACCGCCCAGCAGCTGCGGTTCGGCCCGCAGCAGCTCCGTCTGCCCGGGGTGTTCGGCGAGCGCCAGGGCCATGCCGGCCAGCAGCGAGCGGGTCGTGTCACTGCCGCCGGCGAGGAAGAGGCCGCAGTAGATGAGCAGGGTGCTCTCCGTCAGCGGCCGGCCGTCCAACTCCGCCGCCAGCAGCGTCGAGATCAGGTCCTCGCCGGGCCGGGCACGCTTGACCTCGAACTGAGCGCGGAAGAACGCGTTCATCTCCTGGAACTGCCGTACGGCCTCGCGGATGTTCTCCGCTCCGTGGATGAGCTTCAGGGACTCCAGCGCGTCGCTCCACCCCCGGATCTTCTCGTCGTGACCGGACGGCAGCCCGATGAAGTCCTCGGCGACCTTGATGGGCAGCCTCGCCGCGATGGTCTCGACGAAGTCGAACGGCTCGCCCGGTACGACGCCGCCGACCAGCGTGTCGGCCTGCCGCTGCACGTGGTCACGCAAGGAGGCGAGGGCCCGTGGTGCGAAACTGCGGGAGGCGACACCGCGCAGTTGACCGTGGCGTGGCGGGTCCGCGTAGGCGAACTGCTCCCCGGGGCCGTACAGGGTGGCGTACGCCTCGGCCTCTTCCGGTTCCAGCCGAAGCTGATGCAGGTGCAGCCCGCGGCTGGAGCTGAAGATCTCCGGGGTACGAGCGGCCTCCCGGATGTCTTCGTGCTTCGAGAGGACGAACAGGTCGAGCGGCTCGTAGTAGAAGACCGGGTGCTCGGCATGCAGCCGCGAGTAGACCTCCTGCCGGTCCTCGAAGTAGAAGTCCGGGTCCTCGATCTTGACGTCGTCGCTGGTCAGTGTCGTCATCTGGTCATCGCCGATCTCTCGATGTGCTGGCTGTTCGGGGCGTCCCGCAGGGGCCAGGGCGCGTCAGGACTTCCAGGCGCTTCTGGGCCCCAGCAGCTGGCCGCCGTCGACGACGAGCTGCGTGCCGGTGATGTAGCTGGAGTCGTCGGACGCCAGGAACAGTGCCGCCGCGGCGATCTCGTCCGGCCGGCCGATCCGCGGGATGGTCATCCGGCCGAACCAGGCGTCCTTGTCCAAGGCGGCGAAGCCGGGCCCGGAGTTCATCGGCGTCTCGACTCCGCCCGGGTGCAGCGAGTTGACCCGGATGCCGTGCTCCCCCAGCTCCCGGGCCGCCGCCCGCGCGTACGCGGCGTTGCCGGCCTTGCTGACCGCGTAGGGGATGAATCCCGGACCCACGGACATCGAGGCGATGGACGACACCACCACCACCGAGCCGCCGCCGGCTTCGATCATCCCGGGCAGACAGGCCTGGGTGCCGATGATCGGTCCGAGCACGTTGACGCCGACGGCCAGGCCCACCGACTCCGCGTCGACGGAGGCCACCGTCCCCGGCGTCATCACGCCCGCGTTGTGGACCAGCACCGTCGGCCGCAGCCCGAACGCCTCCTGGCAGAGCGAGACGGCGCCGTCCCAGTGGCTCCGCTCGCGGACGTCCACGTGAAGGTAGCGGGCCGGCTCCCCCAGTTCGTCGGCCAGTGCGGCTCCTTCGGAGTCCAGGACGTCGGCGATCAGGACGCTCGCGCCGGCGCCCACGAAGCACCTCGCCATGGCCGCGCCGATGCCCCGTGCGCCACCCGTGACGATCGCAGCCCGGCCGAGGAGTCGGTCCGAGTCACTTCCTCTGCTCATCGAAGTCCACTCGCCTCCGTGTGGGAAACGTGCTGGTCAACGCCGCACGGAAGGATTCCCGCCCTCCACGCAGTGTTCATTTTTGCATACATTTACAGTATGGTGGCGGGAGATCAGCGTCAAGTAGTACCTGCGTCACCCAGCAATATGCATGCATAAGTGCGTTCACAGAGAGGTGCCTCGTGCGGGACAACCGAACCAAGATGCGGATGGCGTCGGGCCGGCCGGCCCTGGGCGTGTCGCTCACCATCCCCGACGCCTTCGTCACGGAGGCCATCGGCGCGGGCGACTTCGACTTCGTTCTGATCGACATGGAGCACGCCCCGATCTCGGTCGACGTGCTCCAGACCATGCTCGTCGCACTGCGGGCTTCCGCGTCGACGGTGTTCGTCCGCCCCACCGCGAACGACGCCGTGCTGATCGGCCAGATACTCGATCTGGGGGCCGAGGGCGTGATCGTTCCCGGTGTGCACGACGCCGCTCAGTGCGCCGCGGCGGTGAGCGCGACGCGCTATCCCCCGGCCGGAGTACGCGGGTTCGGGCCGCGCCGGGCGGCCCGCCTCGACGGCGGCCGTGCGGAGTACCTCGCACGGGCCGACCAGGAGATCGCCGCCTTCGTGATGATCGAGCACGTGGACGCGGTCTCCGGCATCGACGCCATCCTGGAGACGCCCGGACTGGACGGGATCATGGTCGGACCGGCCGATCTCGCGGCATCGATGGGGCACTTGCACGATCTCGGCCACCCGGCGGTCAAAGCCGCCATCGACACAGTGGCGTCGGCATGCGAGCGGCACTCGTTCCCGTTCGGCATCTTCGCCGCGGCCGAGGCATCGGCCCGCCTGTGGGTGCGCAGGGGCGCCCGGTTCATCGCGGTCGGTGCCGACACCCAGTTCCTCGACCAGGGCATCGCACGCACCAAGTCGCTGATCGCGGAGATCACTTCGGTCGACTGAGCGCGCGTGGCGGCCGTCCTGCCGGCCGGGGTCGGCCCCGGCCGGAAGGCCACGGCCCGCAGCCCACCGGAGTCCGGGGGCTGCGGGCCGCCGCTGTGGCCTGACCGGAACTCAGGCGACCGCGGCAGGATCGGGCAGGGGCAGGCCGAACACCACCGCGTGCGCGTCCGCGGTGCCGGCGAGCGCCGTCTTCTCCCCGAACTCGGAGAAGATGACGGTTCCCGGCTCGTAGACCACGCCGTCGACGGTCAGCCGGCCGTCGATGATCCAGAGCAGTTGCGTGCGCTCGGCGGTGAGGTCCAGGACCCCATCGGCCGTGTCCCACGCGTAGTTGGCGACGTAGACATCGTCCTCGGTGAAGCGGCCGAGGGTCTTGGCCGAGACGCCCCCGCCGATCGGGCGCCAGGCGAAACCCTCCGGTTCCATGATCACGGGCTGCGGGTAGCGAGGCGTGGGATAGACGAGCTCGCGCTGGTTGAAGGTCTCCCACACCGCGTTGCGGCCGTCGGCGCGATGTTCCTCGCCGTCCGCGTCGACGGTGATGTAGTAGCCGTCCCGGAACTCGCCCGTCTTCTGCATCTGCGCGTAGGTCTCGTCGTGCTGGGCCCGGGAGACCCAGTGCTCGCCCCACTGGATCAGCAGGATCTCCGCCTCCTCGATCGTCTCCGGGCCGTACGCGGCGCCGGCCGGGAAGAACACCGACTGCCCTTGCGCGGACACCTGGAAATGACCGAAGTCGGGCTGCCCGCTGACGGTGTAGCGGATCTGGTCGAAATTGTGCTTGTGCCGCGGGGCGGTGAACGTGCCGTGCCCGCCCTCGTAGCGCACGAGGTCCGCGGTGTACCCGACGCCCGGCGACACCTCCCCCTCGTGCACGAGCTTGCGGTGCACCCGGCCGGGCCGGTTGGCCTTGCTGACGAGGCTCCACGGAATCTTCGCGGTTTCGATCACATGCATGTCGACTCCTATCGGTACCGGCAGCGAGGTCGTCGGTGCGCCGCCGGTCGGACACGGACAGGTGGGCGCGGACGTTCTCGCGCCGGGTGAGAGCGACCGGGAGAGCCGCCCCGGGGTCGGCGGCCCCTGGGGCAGGGCAGTGTGGTCAGGGGGCGTCCGTGGGTTCGCGATCCAGGATGATCGCCTTGGGCTCCAGGTACGGCATGAGGCCTTCGCGGCCGCCCTCCCGGCCGATTCCCGACTGCTTGAAGCCGCCGAACGCGAAGGCGTGCGAGTTGCGATGGGCGTTGTGGCCGACCGTCCCCGAGCGGATGCGCCGGGCGAACTGCCAGGCGCGGTTCTCGTCGTCGGTGAACACCGCGCTGTTCAGACCGTAGGGGCTGTCGTTGGCGACGCGGATCTGGTCTTCCTCGTTCTCGGCCGGGATGACGCTCAGAACGGGGCCGAAGACCTCGTTGCGGGCGATGGTCGAGTGGTTGTCCACATGGCCGAGGAGCGTCGGCTCGATGAACCAGCCCTTGTCGAGTCCGGCCGGCCGGTGGCCTCCCACGGCGAGCTGCGCGCCCTCCTCGAGTCCCTTGCCGATCAGTCGCTCGATGGTGTCCCGCTGCCGCCGCGCGGCGACAGGTCCCATGTCGCTCTCGGAGTCGAACGGGTCCCCGACCCTGACCTTGGCGAACTCGGCGCTGAGCGCCTCGACGAGTTCGTCGTGCCGGTGCTTGCTGACGATGACACGGGTCAGGGCGGAGCACACCTGACCGGTCAGTTCCATGGTCGAGTCCGCGAGGGAGGCGGCCGCCTTCTCCAGGTCGTAGTCGTCCAGGACCAGCGCGGCCGACTTGCCGCCGAGTTCCAGGTTGACCCGGGCGACGCGGTCGGCGCACAGGGCGGCGATGCGCTTGCCGGCCGCTGTCGAGCCGGTGAAACTCACCTTGTCGACACCCGGGTTGGCCACCAGCGTCTCGGACGCGGCCCGATGCGCGGTGACGACGTTGACGACTCCGGCGGGCAGGCCCACCTCCTCGGCGATCTCGGCGAGGAGGTAGCCGGCCGACGGCGACTCCGGTGAGGACTTCAGGACGATGGAGCAGCCCGCGATGAGCGCCGGGGCGAGCTTGAACGACAGGGCGACGATCGCGGCGTTCCACGGCACGATCGCGCCGACGACACCGACCGGTTCGCGGGCGAGCCAGCCGTGGCCACCACCTGCCGGGGTGTGCCGCTCGATCCACTCGAAGTCGTCGGCGAGGCTTGCGTAGAAGTCGTAGATCCCCGCGATCCTGGCCCCGCGGACCACGGCGTCACCGTGCAGGATGCCCATCTCGGACGCCCAGGTGTACGCGATCTCGGACTGCCGCTTGCGCAGCCCTTCGGCGATGGCGCGGAGGTACTCGGCCCGCTCGGCGGGGCGCAGGTAAGGCCACGGGCCCTCGTCGAACGCGTGGCGCGCCGCGTCCACGGCGCGGCCGACGTCCTCGGGCTTGGCCTCGGCGACCTGGAGGTAGACCTCCTCGGTGGCCGGCTGGACGACGTCGATGAGGTCACTGGTCGACGGCTTCACCCAGGCGCCGCCGATGTAGAAACGGTCAGGGTGCTTGAGGGGAGCGGCGGCAATCTTCGGTGCGGTCACTGCGTTCGTCTCCAGAGTGTTGAAGCTGGAAGCAGAGGTAACCCGCCGTCATGGCAGGGGTCGGAGGTCCGGGGTCGTCGGCCCCGCGTCGACGTCCGTGCCGTGCGGCGAGCGTTTCCTCGCCCTCACCCGGCGGCCGGTACAGACACACGGCGTCGGCAAATATGTATGCATTCTAGCCGACACTTTGGCATGCAGGAAGACCTCCGTGGCGGCGCGAGGGCGCACTCCGGCATGGGGGGCGGCCGGCGGCAGCGCGTGGCAGCCCTGACCACAGGGCGCCGCGTGGCACGCCGGGCCTGCTGCGGGGCGAGGGGAATCGGGCGTCACCGCCGCTCGCCGCGGTACACCCGCGGCGCGGCAGCGATCACGTCGGCAGGCATGCGCGAGCCCGGGCGCACCTACGCCCGGGCTCCGGCGCACGCACAGGTCAGGAACGACCCCGCAGGAGCATGGAACTCTCGTGGCCGCCGACACGGTGCGCGTCGAACAGCTCGACGAGGGCCTCGCGGTCGTACTTGCGCAACGCCTTGATGATCTGCTTGTGCTCCTGGCTGATCCGGGTGGTCACGTGCGGCAGTCGCCACCACCACGCGAGATAGCCCTCGGACAGCTGCCACAGCCGCTGGATCTCGCGCTTGAACTGGTTCAACGGCGACAGTTCGAAGATCGTGAAGTGGAAGTCGCGGTTGGCCCGGAGAACCGCCGCGATCTCGCCCTGCCCTACGGCCGCGATCATCTCGTCGTTGTACCGCGCGAGTGCGTCCAGCGTCGCCTTGTCGGGCTTGGCGATCGAGCGGAGCAGTTCCCCTTCCAGCAGCTCGCGCATCCGGTAGATCTCGGCGAGGTCCGACGGCTCGAGACGGGCCACGACATAGCCGCGGTTGGTCTCGTAGGTGACGACGCCCTCGGACTCGAGCGTGCGCAGCGCCTCGCGGAGCGGGCTGCGGGAGACCCCGATCTGCTCGGCCAGCTCGACCTGACGGATCTTCTGCCCCGGCAGCAGGGCCCCCTCGATGATCAGGCCCCTGATCTGCGCGGCCGCCTGCAGAGTCAGCTGCATCGGCTCGGAGACGGAGCGCGCGCGCCCGGTCGCGGCCGACTCCTCCGACTCGGAACCGGGCTTCCCGACCACAGCGTCACCGCCAGCCTTCACCGCACTGCCCATCCGTTCGTTTCGCCGTCATTAGTGAGGCCAAAGATACACGCAGCCGGTCCCGCGGAGGCGAAAGTTGCAGGCAGACAGCTTGACTTGGAGCGGCGACCCACGGTTACGCTCATGGCACCTACCCACGTAGTGACTGCGAGGTGGAACTGGCGTGTCCGGCGAACGGATGGACTCCTCCCCCGACCTGGCAGGCGAGCCGCCCCTGGCCGGCCTGCGCGTCGTCGACATGACGATCTGGATGGCGGGGCCGGTGACCGGCATGCTCCTCGCCGACCTCGGAGCCGACGTCGTGAAGGTGGAGAGCGTCAACGGCGACCCCACGCGCTCGCACACGGCCCCCACCGCCGGCAGCGGGACCAGCGGGACCAGCATCTCCTACTCCACCTTCAACAGGAACAAGCGCTCCATAGCCCTGGACCTCGGTTCCTCGGACGACCGGGGAACCTTCGACCGGATGATCGAGCAGGCCGACGTCTTCGTCACCAATATGAGCCCCACGACCGTCACCAAGCTGGGCATCGACGCGGACTCCCTGCATGCCGTGAACCCCCGGCTGGTATACGCCCGCGGCTCCGGGCTCGGTCCCGGCGGACCCCGGGCCAACGACCTCACACAGGACATGACGGGCATGGCGTACGCCGGAATGCTGTTCGCCCTGTCTCCCGACCCGGAGCAGCCGTTCGCCCCGCCCGGCGCGCTGAACGACGTGATCACCGGCACCTATCTGTTCAGCGGTGTACTGGCCGCGCTGCTGCGCCGCGCCCGGACCGGCCGCGGCGAGACCGTGACCGGGTCCCTCCTGCAGAGCGCGCTGTGGACGCAGATGGGTCTGGTCGGTTCGGTGGCCAACACCGAGGGCGCCTCGACCACGGGCAGGCCGCGCACCGACCCGCGCAACGCGCTCCTGAACCAGTACCGGGCCGGTGACGGCAGGTGGATCGCCGTGGCCGCGGTCAATGCCCGGGCGTGGGACGCGTTCGTGGCCGGTGCGGGGATCGAGCACCTGGTCGCCGACCCGCGCTTCGCCACGTACGCCGACATGCTGGCCAACACGCACGATATGCGCGTCGAACTGGACCGGCACTTCGCCACCCGCCCGGCCGGCCACTGGCTCGAACGGCTGCGCGCACACGGTGTGTGGTGTGCTCCCGTGAACCGTCTCGGGGACGTCCTGGACGACGAACAGGTCACGGCGAACAACTATCTGACCACGCTGAGCGACGGGCTGCGGACGGTGTCGATGCCGTTCACGCTCGACGGTTTCGCACCCGACGCGACGGCCGGGCCCGGCCTCGACGCCGACCGCGAGGCGGTCCTGCGGGACTGGGGCGTGAACCCCGCCGCTCGCCCCTCCCCTGGGGCCTGACCTCGGTCCCCGGCCGAAGGCGGCTGTGCCACTCACTACTGAGGTAGGCACTGTGGCCGTCGTTGCTATGCTGGGGCCCAGCAGGCCGACGCACGCGGCAACCCCACGTCCACAGTGTGAAGGGACCCCACCCATGGCCCGGCAGGTCTCCGCCCCCGTCAACGCGTCCCGGCTCGACACCCGGGTTATCAACGCCCTGGTGGAACTCGGGTTCTCCCAGTACGAGGCGCGCACCTACGCCGGCCTCATCGGGCGGGAGCCGATGACCGGCTACGCCGTCGCCAAGGAGACGAACGTCCCGCAGCCCAAGGTCTACGAGACGCTGGTACGCCTCGTGGAGCGTGGTGCGGTGGTGCAGACCAGCAGCACACCCGCGAAGTTCATCGCCGTGTCGCCGACCCGTGTGCTCAACGAGCTGGAGTCCGCCTTCCGTCAGCGGCTGGCCACGGTCGAGCTGGAGATCTCGCGGATGCGTCCGGCCGATGCCGGAATGCAGAACCTGCGGCCGTACCAGGAGGCGACCTCGTGGGTCGAGATCGCCGCCGCGGCCCGGCAGCTCATCACGGGCGCCGGGGAACGGGTGTACGTCTCCGGCCACAGCACGTACCTCGACGCCCTCGGCGACGCCCTCGACGAGGCCGACCGGCGCGGCGTCCGTATCGACGTGCTGTGCTTCGGGGAGCCGCCCTTCTCGCTCGAGAACGGCACCGTCATCCGGCACAGCAGTACCGACGGCACCGTCTACCGGCACCACCAGGCACGGCACCTGGCACTCACCTGTGACTCGGCCGGCTCCTTGTGGGCCCTCGCTCCCGAGGGCGACGTCTGGGAAGCCGTCTTCGCCACCGACGACACCCTGCTCGCGGCGCTGGTGAAGGGTTTCGTCCGGCACGACATCTTCATGCAGCGCACGTACCACGACTTCGCCGACGACATGCGCGCCCGCTACGGCGCGGGGCTCGAGGGGCTGTTCGACCGGAACGCCGCGGCGTCCGGCCGGCGCGGACAGCGCCACACCGACCCGCCGGAGACGGACCAGGGCGGGCTGCGCTCACTGGGCTGATCAGCGGGCCAGCAGTACCGCGTCCAGGGTCACGTAGTCGGTGCCGGACTCGCCGACGACCATCCGCAGGGGGTTGACCTCGATCTCGGCGACGCGCCCGGCCTCCGCCAGGAACATCGTCGCGAACGCCTGCGCCACGCGGGTGAGCTGGGCCGCGTCGGCCGCCCGTCCGCCGCGCACCCCCTGCATCCGCCGCCACAGCCGCAGCGGGCTCAGCGCCCGGGTGAACTGCTCGTCGGTGAACGGGATCGCGAGGTGCAGGACGTCCTTCTCGATCTCGGTCTCGACGCCGCCGGTGCCGACGGTCAGCACCGGGCCGAACACCTCGTCGTGGTGGGCGCCCACCAGCACGTCGAGACCCTCGCCCACCATCTCCTGGAGGTACACCCCGTCGGCCGTGAAGCCGAAGGGGGCCAGCCGACCGGGATCGGTCATCGTCGTCCAGACGCGTGCCGCCTCCTCGGGTGAGGTGATGTGCAGGGCGACACCGCCGACCTCGGTCTTGTGCACCAGGCCCTGGGCGGACAGCTTCATCGCCACCGGCCGGCCGATGCGGCGCTGGGCCTCGGCGGCCTCCTGCGCGGAGGCGGCGAACTCCTCGGCGGGGAAGCGCAGGCCGTAGCGTTCGAGGAGTTCGCGGGCCTCGTCGTAGCCGAGAGCGGTAGGGGTGGCGTGGGACTCCTCGGGCGGCTCGGCGGCTGTCTCCGCCGGGGGCGTGGGCGCGGCCGGCAGGGACACCTTCGCCCATTCCACGACCCGGGTCAGGGCGGTCACCGCGCGGTTCAGGCCGTCGTACGGTGCGAAACCGGCGTCGGAGAGCACGTCGTACCCGCCGCCGTGCTTCGGCGACATCCACACCGGGATGAGCAGGGTGTCGTGCCCGGCGGCTATCTCCAGCGCGTCGGTGGTCACCGATACGGTGCTGTCGCCGTAATCGGCGGGCATCGCGAACAGGATCGAGCCGACGTTCGGGTCGTCGCAGATCAGCTGGAACACCGCGCGGTTCAGCTCGGAGTCCGTGAACACCCTCGTGGTGAGGTCGACCGGGTTGTCGACGAAGCCGAAGCTCGGCGCCCGCTCCACGAGGGCCCGGGCGGTGTCCGCGGTGAACTCGGCCAGGTGCAGGCCCGCGGCGCCGATCATGTCGGCGCCGAGCGACGCCGTGCCGCCGGAGAAGGAGTACACGCAGACCTGCCCGGCACGGGTGATGTCCGCGTCGAGGGCCTTGTGGAACAGCAGCAGCGTCTCGGCGAGTTCGTCGACGTCGTCGACGCGGATCACGCCGTGCTGCCGGAACACGGCGTCGGCGACGACGTCGTTCCCCGCGATGGACGCGGTGTGCGAGGCGGCGGTCTTCTGCCCGTACTCGGAGCGGCCGATCTTGAGGACCACCAGCGGCTTGCCGGCCTGCTGGGCGCGGCGGGCCGCGGCGATGAACTTCGCGCCGTCACTGAACCCCTCGACCACCGCGCCGATCACGCGCAGCCGGTCGTCGTCGACCATGTGGTTGACGAAGTCGCCGACGTCCAGGTCGGCCTCGTTGCCGGGGGACGCCCACAGTCCGATGCCCAGGCCCCGCTCGCGCCACTGCATGACCGCGCGGCCCAGTCCGCCGCCCTGGGTGACCAGGCCGACCGGGCCGAGGCTCACGTCGTCGCCGGCGACCGGGGACATGGTCAGCAGCACCCCGTCGGCGTTGTTGGACAGTCCCGGGGAGTTGGGGCCGTACACCCGCATGCCGGCCGCGCGAGCGGTCTCGACGATCCCCCGCTGGAGGTCGGCGCCCGAGTCGTCGGTCTCGGAGAATCCGGAGCTGAGCACCATGACGTGCCGGGTTCCGGCCGCCGCGCAGTCCTTGACGACGTCGAGCACCGCGCCGGCGGCCACGAGGACGATCGCCACGTCGACGGGCTCGCCGGGGATCGCCGACACGGACGGGTAGGCCCGGTCACCCAGGACGGTGTCGTAGGCCGGGTTGACCGGGAAGGTGCCGCCGGGGATCGAGGAGTTGTTGCGGACGTTGTGGTACGTCGAGCGTCCGAAGGAGCCGGGCCGGTCGGAGGCGCCGACCACCGCGACCCTGTTCGGACGGACCAGCCGGGAGATGTCCGCGAAGGACGACATCGAGATCACCTGTTCCGTGGGGTGTGGACGGACTGTCCCGTTACGCGTGGGCCCGGCCGGGCCTGGTGCCGACCACGCAGATGAAGCAGACGCAGTCGCCGGGGGCGCCGCCGAGGTTCTGGGTGAGGGCCAGACCGCGGTCCGCGGTGGCCACCTGCCGTTCGCCGGCCTCACCACGCAGTTGCAGCCAGCACTCGTAGATCATCCGCAGGCCGCTGGCGCCGACCGGGTGCCCGAAGCTCTTCAGGCCGCCGTCGGGGTTGACCGGCAGGTCCCCGTCGCGGTCGAAGCGGCCGTCGAGGACGTTCCGCCAGGCCGTGCCGCGCCCGGCGAACCCGAGGTCCTCCATGAGCACGATCTCGGTCGGCGTGAAGCAGTCGTGGACCTCGGCCAGGGCCAGCTCACGCCGCGGGTCGGTGATCCCGGCCTGCTCGTAGGCGCCCTGGGCGCAGCTGACGACCTCGGGGAAGCTCGTGTAGTCGTACCCCTCGTCCGCGGCGCCGGAGCCCGAGCCGGTGACCAGCGACAGCGCCTTGATGTACAGAGGGCGGTCGGTGTAGAGGTGGGCGTCCTCGGCACGGACGACGAGGGCCGCGGCGGCGCCGTCGGCCACACCGGAGCAGTCCAGTACACCGAGGACGCCGGCGACCGCGGGCGAGCGGGCGATGGTCTCCTTCGAGATCTCCTTGCGGAACTGGGCCCGCGGGTTCAGGGCGCCGTTGGCGTGGTTCTTCCACGCGACGTGGGTCATCGCCTCGCGGAAGTCCTCGGCGGAGACGCCGTAGCGCTGCTGGTAGGCGGGGGCCAGCAGGCTGAAGTTGGCCGGGGCGGAGGTGTTCACACGCGTCCCGTCGTCCTGGATCTTCGGGGAGACGAGCCCGGAGTAGCCGGTGTCCTTGAGCTTCTCCACACCCACCGCCATCGCCACGTCGACGGCGCCGGAGGCGACCGCGTACACGGCGGCCCGCAGCGCCTCGGAGCCGGTGGCGCACATGTTCTCGACCCGGGTGACGGGCTTGCCCGTCAGACGCAGCGGGCGGCTGAGCGCCATGCCGCTGATCCCGGAGAGGTAGGTGCCCAGCCAGTACGCGTCGACGTCGTCGGCCGACAGGTTCGCGCCCTTGAGGACCTCGGTGACCGCCTCGACCGCGAGTTCGTCGGCGCTGCGGTCGAAGTGCTCGCCGAAGCGGGTACAGCTCATCGAGACGATGGCCACCCGGTCGCTGAGACTGTGCTGTGCCACGACGGTCTCCTAGCTCTCGTCGTCCGTGGACGGGTCGCGGTGCGGGCGCGACTTCCAGACGTAGTTGTGGATGCCGTCGACGGTTCCGCCGCGCCGGAAGGTGGGCACGACCTCGTCGCCGACCTCGATCGGGCGGCGGACGTCGGTCAGTTCGCACTGGAGCCGTCCGCCGCCCGCGAAGGCCACGACGGCGCTGACGAGCGGCGGGCTCGGGGAGAACGCGAGACGGTCGACGGTGAAGGTGACGATGCGAGCGGTGTCGCCGCCCGCGCTCACCGGGTCGAACGCGCCGGTGTGCCGGCACCGGTAGCAGACCGTGGGCAGCGGGTACTGCACGGCGCCGCACGCGCGGCACCGCCCGCCGGACAGGGAGAGCTTGTAGCGGCGGTTGCGCCAGGCGTAGGGCGCGGAGGGGCGGTCCGGTTCGGGACGGCGGGGGCGCTCGCCCTCGACACGCCGGCGCCACAGCAGGTACTGGGGGTAGGTGATCGTCACGCCGTCGCCGATCCGGTCGCGCACCGGGCGCCCGCGCAGCTCCGCGATGGTGTCGGCGGCCCGCAGGACGATCGCGTCGGCGCCGTCGGCGAGGGAGACCAGCAGCAGGCGTTCGCCCGGTTCGGCCGCGTCGAGGAGGTCGGCGAGCAGCAGGCCGGGGTGGGCGGTTCCGGTGTTGCCGACGGCGTCGGCGAGGTCGGCTCCCTGCTGCTGGGCGCCGGTGGTGCGGCGGACGGCGGCGCCGACGGTGCGTACGGCCCGCGGGTTGAGACCGGCGACGGCGAAGCGGTCGATGCCGTCCAGGTCGAGGCCCTGTTTGGCCAGGGTGATCAGCAGCTGGTCGGCGAGTTCGGCGTACCGCTGTTCGCCGAAGCGTTCCTCCCAGGTGTGGGCGTCGTCGGAGCCGGGGGCGCGCCACCGGTCGATGAACTCGGCGGTCGCGGAGGCGGTGTGGGTGAGGTCGGCGAGCGTGCCGTCGTCGCCGAACAGGTAGGCCGCCGAGGCGTCGCCGCCGCCGCGTTCGTCGGCGCCGCCGACGGGGCCGCCGCGGCGGTCGGCGAGGACGGCCAGCCCGCCGTCGCGGGCCGCCGCGAGCAGGGCCGTGATGCCGGAGCGCAGGTTCGCGCCGAGGTCGACGGCGGTGATGTCGGGGGGCAGGTCGAGGGCGGCGTGCACGGTGGTCGCGTTGGTCTTGTCCGCGTAGACCGGGTCGGAGGTGGCGAACCAGAGGCTGCCCACGGACTCCGCACGGCCCCGTACCACGGGGAGCGCGGCCGCCACACCGAGCGTGGTGGTGTCCTCGTCGTATCCGGCGACGCTGCGTTCGCCGGAGGCGTCCGCGCCCAGGGCCGCCGCGATCTCCGACCGCCGCAGCCGGTACTGCGGGATGTAGCAGTGGTACCTGACGATGCCGGTCACGCGCCCGCCTTCCTTCGTTGTCGACGCGCGGGGAACCCGCCTAGCGCAGGGCGGAGACGCCCAGTAGTTCCTTGCCGATCCCCAGGATCTGGATCTGTGAGGTGCCCTCGGGGATGGTCGCTTCGCGGGCGTCGCGGAACAGCCTCTCGGGGACGCTGCCTTCCATCAGCCCCGCGGCGCCGAAGACCTGGACCGCGCTGGTGGCGGCCGCGTTGGCGGCCTCCGAGCAGTAGTACTTGGCCATGGCGCACTCGGTGCGGGCCTGGTGGCCGGCGTCCAGCAGCCGTGCGGCCGACTGGTACATCTGGCGGGCCGCCCGGGTGCGTACGGCGATGTCGACGACGAGTTGCTGTACCAGCTGGAACCCGGCCAGGGGCCGCCCGAACTGGTGCCGGTCCCGTGCGTGGCCGGTCGCCGCTTCCAGGGCCGCCTGGGCCAGTCCGGTGCAGCCGGCGCTCACGTTGAGGCGGCCGGCGTTGACGGCGCGCATCGCGAGGGACAGGCCGCGTCCGATCTCGCCCAGTACGTTCGCGGCCGGGACCACGACCCCGTCCAGCTCGACGTCGCAGCAGGTCACGGAGCGCACCGGCAGGTGCGGGCGGTCGACCGCGCGATATCCGTCGGCGCGTTCGACCAGGAACGCGGTGACGCCGCGGGACCCGAGGTCCGGGTCGACGGTCGCGAGCACGATGCCGAAGTCGCCGTGGTCGGCGTTGGTGATGTACGCCTTGCGGCCGGTGAGCCGCCAGGAGCCGTCCGGCAGGCGTTCCGCCCTGGTGGACAGGGCGGTGGCGTCCGAACCGGCGTCGGGCTCGGTGATCGCGAACCAGCCCAATCGCCGGCCCGCCAGCAGTGGCCGGAGGAACCGCTCCTTCTGCTCGTCGGTGCCCGCCATGGAGAGGAGTTCGGCCACCAGCGTGAGGATGTTGGCGGTGGTGCGGATACTCCCCCAGCAGCGTCCGGCCTCCTCCATCAGCAGGGCGCTCGCCAGATGCGACAGGCCCAGTCCCCCGTCGGCGACCGGGATCGCGCCGCGGACGAAGCCGACGTCGAGCAGGCCGGGCACGATCTCCATGGGGAAGGTACGGTCCCGGTCGGCGGCCGGGATCAGCGGCGCGACGCCGTCCAGGTAGGCGCGGGCGCGCCGCAGCAGTGCCCGGGTCTCCTCGTCGAGGAGGGCCCAGTGGCCGGGCAGGTCCTTGTCCCCGGCCCCGGTGGCGGTGGTGGTCAGCTGAACCGCCCCCCGGAGACGTGCACGACCTCGCCGGTGAGGAACCCGGCCTCGGGTGAGGTGAGGTAGAGGACGGCGGCGGCGATGTCGCTCGGCTCGCCCAGGCGCTTGATGCTGTTCGCCTTCACCGCCCGCTCGGCGATCGCCTCGAAGGTCTCCAGGCCGCGCAGCGACGCCGTCTCGATCAGGCCCGGTGCGATCGCGTTCGCGGTGACGCCCTTGCGGCCCAGTTCCTTGGCGACCGACTTGGTCAGGCCGACCACTCCGGCCTTGGCCGCCGAGTAGTTGGCCTGGCCGGGGTTGCCCTGCCAGGCACGGGAGGCGAGCGTGACGATACGGCCGTAGCCCTGGGCGGTCATCAGTCGTGCCGCTTCGCGGACGCAGAAGAAGGTTCCGGTCAGGCAGACGTCGATGACGTCGGACCATTCCTCGTCGGTCAGCTCGGTCAGGCGGCGGTCGCGCGGGAATCCGTGGCTGGTCACCAGGATGTCCAGACGGCCGTGGCGTTGTTCGATGCCGTGAACGGCCGCACGGACCGCCGCGGAGTCCGTCACGTCCAGGAGCAGGGACTCCACCGGCTTGGCGTCCGGCACCGCCGCGGCGCAGCCGGCCACCGCTCGTTCGAGCGCTTCGGCACTGACGTCGGCGACGACGACCTGTGCTCCGGCCGCCGCGAGCCAGTGGGCGGTCTCGCTGCCGAGGCCGCCGGCGCCGCCGGTGATCAGTGCGACCTGGTCCCGCAGGTCGCTGAGGCGACGTGACATCGCGCTTCCCCTCCTTCTGCTGAGAACTTCTCTGAGAACTTCTTCTGAGAACTTCTCTGCCGAGAACTTCATGGATGACGTCGTGATGGCCGGGTCTCCGTCGCCGCGGGTGCGAAGGGACGGGCGGCTAGAGGGTGCGCGCGATGATCTCCTTCATGATCTCGTTCGCGCCGCCGTAGACCTTCTGGACGCGGGCGTCGGCGTACATCCGCGCGATCGGGTACTCCTCCATGTAGCCGTAGCCGCCGAAGAGTTGCACGCACTCGTCGAGGACCTTGCACTGCACGTCGGACAGCCACCACTTGGCCATCGCGGCGGTCTCGTTGTCGAGGCGGCCCTCGCCGATCGCGACGATGCAGTGGTCGAGGAAGAGCCGGGCGGCCCTGGCGAGCGTGGCGCACTCGGCGAGCACGAACCGGGTGTTCTGCTGTTGGTACAGCGGCTTGCCGAACACCTTGCGGTCCTTGGTGTACTCCAGGGTCAGCCGGACGGCCTTCTCGGTCTGCACGACGGCGTTGACGGCGAGGATGAGCCGTTCCTGGGGCATCTGTGTCATCAGCGCGGGGAAGCCGGCACCCTCGGCGCCGATGCGGTTGGCCACCGGCACGCGGCAGTCGGTGAAGAACAGTTCGGAGGTGTCGGCGGCGTGCTGGCCGATCTTGCGCAGCGGCGCGCCCCGGGAGAAGCCGGGCCGGTCGGCCTCGACCGCGATGAGCGTGATCGCCTTGGGATCGGCGTCGGCGGCGTCGGGGTTCTCCACCTTGACGGCGACGATGACCAGGTCGGCGGTCCGGCCGTTGGTGATGAAGGTCTTCGCCGCGTTGACGACGTACTCGTCGCCCTCGCGCCGTGCCTTGCCCGTCATGGCCCGCACGTCGCTGCCGGCGCCCGGCTCGGTCATCGCGATCGCGCCGATGGTGCTGCCCTCGACCATCTGCGGGAGCCACTTCAGACGCTGTTCCTCGGTGCCGTACCTGAGGATGTAGTCGGTGACGACGCCGCTGTGGACGTTGTTGCCCCAGCCCTTCTCGACCGCCCGCGACTGCTCCTGGGTGATCACGACCTGGTGCAGGATGTTCCCGCCGGGGCCGCCGTACTCCTCGGGCACGGTGGGGCACAGCAGGCCGAGTTCGCCGGCCTTCAGCCAGAAGTCGCGGTCGACGTAGCGCTGTTCGGACCATTCGGCCATCCGCGGCGCGGCCTCACGCTCGAAGAACTGGCGTGCCACGTCGCGCAGTGCCTTGAGCTCGTCGGTCATCCAGGGGGATACGTAGTCGGTCATGTCCCGGCCTCGGTCGTGGGATCGGTGCGGAAGGTGGCGGAGCCGCGCAGTGTCGTGGTGCCGTCCGCGAGAGCGGCGGTGAGGTCGAGGACGACCGTGCGCCGGCCGTCCTCCTCGTGGATCTCGCGGACGGTGCCCCGGCAGGTGACCTGCGCGTGGACCGGGGTCCTGGCGACGAACCGCACCGTCCAGGTGTGCAGTCGCGTCTGTGCGAGGTGCGAGGTGAGCAGGGCTCCCAGGTAGGCCATCGACAGCATGCCGTGCGCGAAGACGTCGGACTCGCCGGCCGCGCGGGCGGCGTCGATGTCGATGTGGAGGGGGTTGTGGTCGCCCGAGGCACCGGCGAACAGGGCGAGCGTGGTCCGGCTGATCGGGGGCAGCACGAGCGGGGGCAGCTCATCGCCCACCGCGAGGGTCTCCAGGTCCGTCATGCGGCGGCGTCCCATCTGATGGCCAGGACGTTGACCAGCTCCGCGACCGGCTCACCGTCCCGTGTCACGGATGCCGTGCGCTCCAGGAGCCCGAGCCGGCCTTCGCGTTTCTCGGTGTAGCCGGTGATGCCGAGTTCGAAGTCGAGCCGGTCCCCGGCGAAGCACGGCCGGTGGTAGGTGAACGTCTCACCGGCGTGCAGCGCGGCCGGCAGACCGGCGCCGAGCAGGCCGAGCGCGTGGTACGGATCGGGGCGGCCCATCTCCAGGCTGAACAGGTACGTGGGCGGCACGAGCAGGTCCGGGTAGCCGGCTGCCCGGGCGGCGGCGACGTCGTGGCACACGGGGCGCAGGTCGCCGATCGTGCGCGCGAAGAACCGCAGCGGGCCGCGCTCGACGGTGACGTCGAAACCGGGAAGCCGCTCCCCCACGATCGACTGACGTGACACCGGTCCGTCCCCTTCCCTTAAGAAATACATCCACTAATGCATACACTGTCTCGTGTCGAAGGAACAAGAGGAAGGTCAGGACGAGGGGTCACTGCTTCCGTAGTGAACATGACGGGCCCACTCTGAATTGAGGAGAGATAATTGCTACCTACCACGTTAGTGAGTACGATCCCTCCTGCGATCAACGCTCTGCACACGCCCCTCTCGCGCCGCGGGCCGCGCCGTCGCCGCACCGGAACACCGCGGCTGCCGTGCCCTTGACGGGCGCCGGGGATCACCGGAAGTCATCGAGTCCCTGGAGGCATCCATTGGCACAGGCGGTACTGGACGGCATCCGCGTCGTCGATCTGTCCGAACAGGTGCCGGGCCCCTACGCCACCCGTCTGCTCGCCGGTCTGGGAGCCGATGTCATCAAGGTGGAGCGTCCTGACTCCGGTGACCGGCTGCGGCATCGCCCGGTGATGTTCGCCGCGGAGAACCGCGGCAAGCGCGACCTGTCGATCGATCTGAAGGCGCCCGAGGGCCGGGCAGCCCTCCTGCGGCTGGTCGCGTCGGCCGACGTCCTCGTGGAGGGCTACCGGCCCGGCGTGATGGAGCGGCTCGGCCTGGGTTTCGAGAAGCTCACCGAGACGAACCCGCGCCTCGTCTACGTCTCCATATCCGGGTACGGCGCCACCGGCCCGTACCGTGACCTGCCCGGCCACGACTTCCAGTACCTCGCCCACGCCGGCGCCATCCCGGCCCCACAGGCGTACTACGCGGCCGACTACGTGCCGACCACCCTGCCGGTGGCCGACATGGGCACCTCGGTGTACTCGGTGCTCGCGATCGTCCTCGCCCTGCTCGAAAAGCAGCGCGACCCCGACGCGTTCACCGCCTGCCACCTGGACATCGGCATGTCGGACTGCACGCTGGCGCTCATGGAACCGCGCATCGCCGAGGCCCTCAGGGAGCCCTCCGCCTCCGCGGCCCTGGTGCGTCCCGGTTACGGCGTCTACCTCACCGCCGACGACCGCTGTGTCAGCATCGGCGCATTGGAGGACCACTTCTGGCAGCGTCTCGTCCGCGCGCTGGGTCTCGACCGGTTCGCGGGCGAGGAGTTCGCCGCCTACCAGGACCGGCGCCGGCTCATCAGCCAGATCGACAAGCCGCTGCGGGAGCGGGTGTCCGAGTTCACCCGGGACGCGCTCATCGATCTCCTCGTGCACCACGACGTGCCCGTGGCACCGGTCAACGACCTGCACGAGGCGGCCCGGGACCCGCATTTCCGGGCCCGCGGCATGGTCTACGACACGCCGGACGACGAGCACCCGCGCATCGCCGAATGGCCGGCCGCCCTCGACCGCTTCGCCGACCGCGGCCGTCTCACGCCGACTCCGGCGCTCGGCGGGCACAGCCGTGAGGTGCTCTCCGAACACGGGCTCGGCGAGGCGGAGATCGATGCCCTGATCGCCTCCGGCGTCGTCCGCCAGGCAGACACCACGCCCGACCACTGACCGTGCCGCGGCCCCGGCCGGCCGGCGGCGATACGCACCCACGTCTCAAGGAGTGCTCATGGACTGGTCCTCGTACCGTCACCTCACCTTCGACTACCCGGACGACGGTGTCCTGCTGATCAAGATCAACCGTCCGGACCGGCTGAACGCGATGAACGCGCCGCTGCACACGGAGCTCAGCCAGGTGTGGCTGGACGTCGACAAGGACGACGACTGCCGCGCAGTCGTCATCACCGGGGAGGGCAAGGCCTTCTCGGCGGGCGGCGACTTCGAGATGGTCGAGGCGAGCCTGGGCAGCTACCAGGTCGTCTCCCGGCTGTTCAAGGAAGCGGCCGACCTCGTCCACAACATCACCGACATCAGCAAGCCGGTGATCTCCGCGATCAACGGCACCGCCGTGGGTGCGGGTCTCGCCGTCGCGCTCACCGCGGACATCAGCATCATGTCGGAGACCGCCCGGTTCACCGACGGCCACCACAAGATCGGCGTGGCCGCCGGCGACCACGCGGCCTTCATCTGGCCGCTGCTGTGCGGCATGGCCAAGGCCCGCTACTACCTGCTGACCAACGACTTCATCGACGGCATCGAGGCCGAACGCATCGGCCTGGTCAGCAAGTGCGCCCCTGCCGACGAGGTACTGCCCGAGGCGCTGCGGGTCGCGGCCAAGCTGGCCGCCGGCCCCCGGCACGCCACCGCCGCCACCAAGCGCACCCTCAACCACTGGATCCGGCACGCCACGCCGATCTTCGAGAACGCCCTGGCGCTGGAGATGCTGCAGTTCTTCAGCGACGACGCCCGCGAGGGCTACGAGGCGATGCGGGAGAAGCGCGCGCCGAAGTTCCCGTCGAACCGCGGGACGCAGGTATGAGCCCGGCCGAGCACGCCGGTCTCGTCGGCGACGACCGTCTCTACTTCGAGGACGTGCCGCTCGACCGGACGTTCGTCACCTCCGGCCGGACCGTCACCGAGGCCGACGTCGTCGGCTTCGCCGGTCTGTCGGGCGACTGGAACGCGCTGCACGTCGACGCCCACGCAGCGGCCGCGACGTCGTTCGGCGGGCGCATCGCGCACGGGCTGCTCGTGCTGTCGATGGCGTCCGGCATGACGACCCGGCTGCCCGTCCTGCAGGGCCTGCAGCCCTCCCTGCTCGGCATGACCGGCATGTCGTGCCGCTGGCCCGCCCCGACCCGGATCGGTGACACGCTCCGCATCGAGCTGACCTTCGTCAAGGCCGAGTACACCGCCAGCCGTACCCGCGGCCTGGTCACCGAGCAGCGGCGCGCCGTAAACCAGGACGGCGTCGTCGTCCTGGACAGCGAGTGGGCGCTGCTCGTCGCGGCCCGGCCCCGGGACGCCTCATGAGCGATGTCCATGTCGACACCGCGGACCACGTCGCGGTGATGACCCTGGACCGCGCCCCGGTCAACGCCCTGTCGTCCGCCTTCTACGAGGAGATCGCCGCCGCACTGGAGCAGGTGGCCGGCGACGACACGGTGAACGTGCTCGTCCTGCGGTCCGCGAGCGGCAGGGCGTTCTGTGCCGGCGCGGACGTCACCGAGCTGGCCGGCCTCACCGGTCCGGCCGCGCAGGAGGCCGACGTACGGCGGCAGGAGCTGGCCGGCCGCGTCTTCGGGCGGCTGCTGGCGCTGCCGCAGCCGAGCATCGCCGTGGTGGACGGCCCGGCGATCGGCGCCGGCGCGGTCATCGCGTCCTGCTGCGACATGCGGATGGGATCACCGCGGGCCGAGTTCGTGCTGCCCGAGGTGGACGTCGGGCGGTGCGGCGGCGGCCGGCACCTGATGCGGCATCTGCCGCAGGGCGTAGTCCGCCGGATGTACTTCACCGCCACACCGCTGACCAGCGAGGAAGCCCTCCGTTACGGCTTCCTCGACGCCGTGTACGACACCGGTGCGGAACTGGCGGACGCCGCGCTGGAGCGCGCCCGGGGCATCGCGGCCAAGAGCCCCGTGGCGCTGCGCCTGGGCAAGGCCGCCCTCGACGCCGCCGAACCGCTGCCGGTGCGGGAGGGATACGCGGTCGAGCAGCAGTACACGCTGCGCCTCGCACGTACCGACGATTCCCGTGAGGCGCTGGCCGCGCGCCGGGAGAAGCGGCCGCCGGTGTTCACCGGCAGGTGAGCAGCCGGTGCGGGCGGCGGCCAGGTGCTCTGCTCAGCGCCCGCTGTTCCTGTCGCGCAGCCAGCTGTCGAATTCGACGGCGACGATGCGCTCGTCGTGCACGTCGGCCGCGTCGTCGGACGCCAGCCAGACGACGGGCGGGCCCATCACCGAGGGCTCCAGGAGCGCGTGTCCCCCGGGCACCGCGCCGGAAGGGATCATCCCCGTGCTGGTCCCCCCGCCGGGCAGCAGCAGGTTGACCCGGATGTCCGTGTCCCGCAGGTCGGCGGCCATGATCCGGGACAGCGCCTCGCTGCCGGCGCGCGACGGTCCATAGGGGACGAACCCGGGCAGTCGCATGGTCGTATGGTTCATCGAGATGTTGACGATGCGGCCGTGGCCGCCGGCGGCCAGCATCCGCTTCGTGACCGCCCTCGCTACCAGGAAGTAGCCGGTCAGATTGGTCTCGATCACCGCGCGGAAGCCGTCGGCCGGTACCTCCCAGAAGCCCTGGGGGTCCGTCATGAAGCGCGGGTTGACCGTGCGCATGCCGATCCCGGCGTTGTTCACCAGCATATCGACGCCGCCGAGCCGCTCCCAGGCCTCGTCGACGGCCTTCTCCACCGCCGCTTCGTCCCGCACGTCCAGTCCGATGCCGATCGCGCCCGGGAGGCCGGCGGCGACCTCGCTCGCACGCTCGCCGGAGCGGCCGGTCAGCGCGACCGTCGCTCCCGACGTCGCCAGGGCGGCGGCCATGGCGTATCCCAGCCCGCTCGTCCCACCGGTCACCAGTGCCTTCATCGGATCATCTCCATCGTGCGAACCACCCGCTCGCGCTGGCGGGCCGAGGTCCGCGACGGCGCCGGGGACCTCATGAGCACCACACTAGGCCTCGCAAGCCGGGCGAAATCGACCCGGGTCCGCCATGCGGTCCACTCCCCCGCGCCCGCGCCCGCGCCCGCGGCCCGGCCGGGGCCGGACGGCCATGAGCCGTCGGCGGGTCAGGTGACGGCGCCCGCCTCGCGCAGTGCGCGGATCGCCTCCGCGTCGTAGCCGAGTTCGGTGAGTACTTCGTCGCTGTGCTCCCCGACGGCGGGCGGATAGCCCCACGGCCGGGCCGGCGTGCGGGAGAGGTGAACGGGGTTGTTCACGGTGACGATCTCGCCGTGGACGGGGTGGTCGAGGACCAGCCGCATGTCGTTGTTCAGCACCTGGGGATCCTCGAACACCTCCTCCAGCCGGTTCACCGGGCTGCACGGCACGTCACCGGCGTCCAGCAGCGGGACCCAGTGCGCGGTCGGCCGCGCGGCGAAGGCCCGTTCGAGTTCGGGGACCAGGTCGTTCCGGTTGCGCACGCGGTCGGCGTTGGTCGCGTACCGCGGGTCGCCCGCCAGGTCCTCGCGCGCGAGCGCGTGGCAGAGGTTGACCCAGAACTTCTCGGTCAGGCACGCCACGACCATCCAGCCGTCGGCCGTCGCGAACACCTGGTAGGGCACGATGTTGGTCTGGGCGCCGCCCATCGGCCGGTAGGGCACCCCGGTGCGGTGGTAGGCCACGGACAGGTTCGCCAGCAGGGACACCTGCCCGTCGAGGAGGTTGACGCTCACCTGCTGGCCGGTTCCGTCCCGGTCGCGGACCCTGAGTCCCAGCAGGATCGCGTTCATCGCGAGGTAGGAGCACAGGAAGTCGCCGACCGCCGGACCCACTTTCACCGGGGTGCGCCCCGGTTCGCCCGAGGTGCCCATGACTCCGCCGCGGGCCTGGGCGATCAGGTCCATGCCGGGCCGGCCGGCCAGCGGGCCGCTCTCGCCGTAGCCGGTGATCGAGCAGTAGACCAGCCTCGGGTGGAGTTCGGCCAACGACGCGTAGTCGACGCCGAGCCGGGCCGCCGCGGAGGGGCGCATCGACACGGCGAGCACGTCCGCGTCCGCCAGCATCCGTTCCAGGACGCCGAAGCCGGCGGCGGTCTTGAGGTCGAGGGCTATCGCGCGTTTGCTGCGGTTGACGCTGTACGCGTAGGCGCTCTCCCCCGGCCCGAACGTGTTGTCGATGCGGCGCAGCGGGTCGCCCGACGGGGGTTCGATCTTGATGACGTCCGCGCCGAAGTCGCCGAGCATCGAGGTCGCGTAGGGGCCGGAGGCGATCTGTGTCAGGTCGACGACCTTGATGCCGTCCAGGGGTTGTGTCATGGGGAGCTGCCTCAGTGCTGTCGGCGGTTCGAGAAGGGCCGAAGGGGCCGGGGCGCGAGCCGGGGCGCCTCTGCGTGGACGGTCAGGTGTGCAGGTGGTAGCCGCCCGAGACGCACAGGACCTCACCGGTGATGAAGCCGGCCTTCTCGCCGGCGAGGAACGCGACGGCGTTGGCGATGTCCTGGGGCTGTCCGACGCGGCCCAGCGGGGTCTGGCGTGCCATCTCGTCCACGTACTCGTCGCCGTAGATCTTGCCGAGGAACGGGTTCCAGGCCAGTCCGGGGGCGACCGCGTTGACGCGGATCCCGTGGGGCGCGGCCTCCATCGCCGCGGCACGGGTGAAGCCCATGATGCCGGCCTTCGCCGACGCGTAGTGCGCCTCGCCCTCGGCGGTACGCATCCATCCGGCGATCGAGGACATGTTGACGATGGCGCCGCCGGTGCCCTGGGCGCGCATGATGTTCAGGGCCCGCCGGGTCACGAGGAACGGCCCGGTGAGGGTCACGTCCAGCACGGTCTGCCAGGTCTCGGTGGGCATCTCGTGCAGCGGCGCCAGCATGTTGATGCCACTGTTGTTCACGACGATGTCGAGCCTGCCGTGCTGCTCCACGACGCCGTTCATGACCTCGTCGATCCGGCTTTCGTCCCGTACGTCGAGCGGGACGCCCGTGACGTCGGCGCCGGTGTCCTCGGCGATGTCGGCGGCGACCGATTCGGTGCGGCCTGCGTGCTGGTCGCTGATCACGACCTTCGCGCCCTCGCGGGCGAACGTCCGGGCGACGGCCTGGCCGATTCCGGCGCCGGCGGCGGCCGTGACGAAGACGACCTTGTCGGAGAAGTCCATGGGGTCTGCGCTCCCTGTCTGGTGGGGTGTGCGGGTGGTGGGGACGGTCAGATCCCGGTGATCAGCTGCCATGCGGCGAGGTCGCCGGAGACCGCCTGGGCGCCGAGACGGCGGGCCCAGTGGGCCGGGGTGCCGTCGGCGGCCGACCATTCCCACAGGCGGCGGGTGTAGCGCTGCAGCGCGTACTCCATCGTCACGCCGATCGCGCCGTGCACCTGGTGCGCGGTCCGACCGGCCGTCATGGCCGCGGTGCCGCTGAGGGTGCGGGCGGCCGCGACGAGGGCGAGGTCGAGCGCCGGGTCGCTGTCCTCGCCGAGGGCCGCGTGGGCGGCGTCCACGAGGACGGCGACGCGCTGCGCCTCCGACGCCAGTCGGGTCAGGTGGGCCTGCACCGCCTGGAACCGGTTGATGGGCCTGCCGAACTGGCTGCGTTGGGCGGCGTACTCGATCGCGATCTCGGCGGTGCGCTGCAGGGCACGGGAGAGGGCGACCGACCTGGCGAGTGCGGCGCGGCGGCCCAGGGTCTCCATACCCTCCGCGTGGTCGACGCCGGTGGGCACCAACTGCCGTACCGGGACGGCGTCGAGGCGCACGGCGCGCACCAGCGGTTCGCCCGCGGTGTCGGCTCCGGTGGCGGGCCGGGCGAGGCCGGCCATGGCCACCGTGGCGACGTGCAGCTTCCCGTTTTGCTCGACGGGCACGACGAGGGTGCCGGCCTGGTCGGGCCAGCGGATCTCGTCGACGGTGCCGGTGAGTGTCGTCCCGTCGTCGGTGACGCGTACGGTTCCCGTGCCCAGGACGGCCAGTTCGTCCGCCCAGGGGAAGGTGATGCCTGCCCGGGCCAGCAGCCAGCCCGCCTGGACCGGGCCCTCGATGACGGGTGTGCTCGTCCCCGCGTAGGCGGTTCCCCGTACGATCTCCAGCGCGTCGGAGAGGGATCCGCCGCTGCCTCCGAGGTCCTCCGGCACCGAGACCCCGAGGTAGCCCGTCGTCCGCAACTCGTCGGACACCCGCAGCGATACGGGGTCGGCCTGGCCGCGCGGCACCGACCGGACGGCCGGATCGGGGTCGGCCGCGATGCGGGACGCCTGCTCGTACACGGTCTCGGCGAGCGGCGAGCCCAGCGCCCTGGTCCGGCCCGAGCGGGTCCAGGAGCCGAGCTGCCTGCTCACCAGGAGGCGCAGCACCTCGTTGGTGCCGCCGGCCGTGGTGAACACCGCCGAGCGCAGCCGGTTGATGTCGAGGAACTCGTGGAAGCGGTCGGCGGCGGGTCCCGGCTCGATCCCCTCGTACCGGTAGGCCCACAGCTGGTCGACCAGGAGCTGTTCCAGCTCGGTCCCGAGGTCCTTGGCCATCGCCGCCTCCGCGACGGGGGAACGGCCGTCGTCGACCATGCGTGCGATCGACAGGGACATGAGCCGCAGGCCCATCTGCTGGGCGATCACACTGCCGATGAGGTCGTGGCTGTGCTGCGGCGCGGTGACATGCCGACGCGACCGCACGAAGGCCTCGAACAACGGGAACGTCGACAGGTAGCGTTCCGGGCCGGCGCGCTCCAGGGCGAGTTCGGCGGTCAGCTGCTCCCAGCCGGACCCCTCCCTGCCGATCAGCCGGTCGTCGGCGGCGAAGACGTCGTCGATGACGACCTCGTTGAAGTGCCGCTCGCCGTCCATGCCCTCGATGGGGTGGACGGTCAGGCCCTCGGCGTCCATCGGTACGACGATCAGGCTGAGGCCGTTGTGCTTGACGTCCGAGTCGCTCGTGCGGCACAGGATCTCGATGTAGTCGGCCTTGTCGGCGTCCGTGGTCCAGATCTTGCGCCCGGTGATCCGCCAGCCGCCGTCGACCTTCTGGGCGCGGGTACGGACCGAGGCGAGGTCGGAGCCCGACTCCGGTTCGCTGAACCCTCCCGCGATCAGACACCGTCCCGAGGCGATCAGCGGCAGGAGTTCACGGCGCAGCGTTTCCGGGCCGTTGGCCAGGAGGCTGGGGGCGGTCTGCCGGTCGGCGGTCCAGTGGGCGCCGAGCGGGGCGCCCGCGGCCAGCAGTTCGGAGATGACCAGGCAGCGCTCCACACCGGAGCGGGCCGCTCCCCCGTACTCGGCCGGGATGGTCATCCCCACCCAGCCGCGGCGGGCGAGTTCCGCGCTGAACTCGCGCGAGAGGCCACCGCGTGTCGGGCTCTCGGCGGACGGCGGGAAGGGCGCGGCCCGGGCGAACGCGCGTACCTCGGTGACGAGGGCGCGTTCGGTGCCGGTGAGTGCGATCGGTTCGAAGCCGAGGGGCTTGCCGTGATCACTCATGTCTCTCGGATGCTCCCTGCCGTGGGTGAGGTGTCGGTGCGCCGGGGACCGGTTGCCGCGACGTCCGGTCGGGTCAGTGGTCCGCGGACAGCAGGCCGCCGGGGTCGACCGAGCCGCGCAGCAGCGCGATCTCCTCGGTGGTCGGGGTGAAGGCCTCGGGCGGTGTGCCGGGCAGCGCCCATCCGGTGCGCTGTCGGACGTCGTGCCAGTCGACCGGGTGCAGCGCCAGGTCGGGGGTGAGCGTCCCGTCGTCGGCGGGCCTGAACAGGAGGTCGGGGGTGAGCAGGATCGTTGGTCCGGCGTTGGGCAACCCGAGTTCCGTCCGGCCGCGGCCGCGGTAGGAGTGGCCGATGACGGAGGCGTAGTCGACCCGGTCGACCAGGGTGCGCCGGTCGTGGCGCTCGGTGTAGAGGATCGTGCCGCGGGCGGTGTGCCCCAGGCCGGTGTTGGCGAGCCCCGGTCCGCGCAGGCGTCCCGACGGGGTGTTCACCCAGTGCAGGTTCACACAGCCGTACCGGTCGATCTGCATGCCCCCGTAGAACATGACGTCGATGCCGAGTTCGGTGAGGGCGAAGACGTCGCTCATGTCGCCGATCGCGACCGGCTTGCAGTCCCAGCCGGCGGTGAACTCCGGGACCAGGCGGCGCGGATTGACGTAGACGCCGGCTCCCAGCACGGTCAGCCGCGGCGCGTGCGTGGCCTGGGCCAGCAGGCAGGCCGCGAGCGGTACGGCAGAGGCGGCGCCGGTCAGGACGGTCGTGTCGTCCTTGAGTTCGCGTGCGATCGCGATGCTGATGCGCTCCCGCGGTGACAGTTCGGTGGTGTCCGTCATCTCAGCACGCCGCCCGTTCGAGTTCCCGCAGCCTGGCTTCGGGCAGCCCGGCCACATAGGTGTGGTGATCGACGTCGCAGTGCTGTGCGACGTAGTCGGAGAAGCCGCCCGACCTGGCCTGTTCCTGGTAGCCGCACAGGTGTTCGAGGTCAGCGGTGTAGGAGCCGACGCTGCCCAGCGGATGCGCCCCGAACGGGGTCTCCACGACGTCATCGACGAGGTATCCGGGGACGGAGACTCCGAGCCGCGCAGCTTCCGCGGTGCTGATCACCCTGTCGACCTGGGCGACGACATACCGGGCCGCGCGGGCGATGAGCACATCGGCCCAGCGGCTGCCGAAGTGGACCAGGTTGCCGTTCTCGTCCCCGAGCGGTGCGTGCAGCAGCGCCACGTCGACCCGCAGCGGTGCGACGCCGGTGAGGCCGCCGGATGTCACGGTCAACGGGTTGTCGTCGACGAGGTCGTTGGTCCCCATGTGGTCGAGGACCTGGAAGGGGGCGTTGTGGTCGGCCGCGAGGTAGCCGCCGAGGAGCAGTGCCTCGTCGCAGTCCTCGAAGGTGACGGAGCCGTCCTCCGCGGCCCGCCGCGTGCACGGTGCCAGGCCCAGGCTCGCCAGGGAGATGTGCGGGATACGTACCGTGCTCACGCGGCCGGCCCCGATCAGGACGTCGGCGTCCCAGGAGGCGGCGGGCGCGGAGCACAGGAACAGGTCCGTGGTGCCGGCCCGGAGCAGGGCGCGCACCAACGTGCTGGGGCGGTTCTCCAGCAGCATCCCGCCGAGCGCGACGCTGCCGACATCGCGCAGGCGGAGCTCCACCTCGGGCAGGCTGATGATCGACATCGGATGCGGTACAGCCCTTCGGTCCGGGCCGGGGCACTGCCGGCCTCCGTCTCACCCGTCGGCAGAAACGGCGGGATACAGAGCGCCCGTGCCCCCAGCGGCATGCCGGAGGCTCACGACCTTCGGCAAATCTGCATTCATTTTAGGCGACATTCCAGATGACGGGAAGAGTCGCGGCCGACAGATCGACAGGGCGCGGGGGCCCGGAGAGAACCGGGCAAGGGCCGAATATCCGCTGGCCAGCATGGGTTTTTCCGTCAAGCGCACCGGGCGGAGCAGATACGACACACAGCCGGGACGCGCGACGCGAGACACAATGGACTCGTTTCTGTATGCAAGACAGACGAGTATGTCCTCTGCCCGCGCCGCGCTGACACAGGGCCCGCACCCCGGGGCCGAAGGGCCTCAGGTACGGGGCGGCACCGCCAGCCGCTCCCGCGCCTGGTCCAGGCTCGCACCCTCGGCGATCATCCGGCGGCACTGGAGCAGCGCCTTCGGCCAGTTGACCACCGCCGCGGCACACACCCTCCCCGCGGCGTCGGCATGCAGGACGGCCGCCTGGGGCCGCTGTCCCGCCAGGTCTCCGACCAGGGCGTCCTGGCCGCCGGCCACAGGCCGTCCGATGAGCTGAAGCTTCCAGTCGTACTGGTCGGACCAGACGTAGTCGCTGGGCCGGTACGGCACCCGGGCATCGGGATGAGTGATGTTGCGCGCGGCACAGCGGGCCTGGTCGGTGGCGTTCGTCCAGTGCTCGGAGCGCACCAGGGTGCCGAGCACCGGATGCGGCCAACGGGCCACGTCGCCGACCGCGTACACGCCGGGCGCCCCGACCGCCGCCAGGTACTCGTCGCAGACCACCCCGTCGTCGATGGTCAGGCCGCTGTCCGCGAGCCATCCGACGTTGGGCGTCGCGCCGATGCCGACGACCACCGTCGCGGCCCGCAGCCGCGTACCGTCGTCCAGGGTCACGGTGAGATCGCCGGCCGCACCCGTCACCGAGCCGACCCCGACCCCGAAGCGGGCGTCCACCCCATGCCGCGCGTGCACCTGCGACAGGAGTTCGCCGAGCACGGGCCCGGCGACGCGGGCCATCGGGACCGCCACGGGGTCCACCACGGTCACCTCGCATCCGGCGGTCCGTGCGGCCGCCGCCGCCTCCGCACCGATGAACCCGCCGCCGATCACGACGACGGAAGAGCCCGGCACGAGGTGCTGCTTCAGGTTCGTGCTGTCCGCGAGCGTGCGCAGCAGATGTACGCCCGACTCCGGCCGCCAGGGCGAAGGGCGGGCGGAGAGGCCGGTCGCGATCACGAGCGTGTCGTAGCCGACGACGCCGCCGTCGGCCAGTTTCACCCTGCGCGCGGTCGCGTCCAGGCCCGCCGCCGCCACGCCGAGCCGCAGCTCGATCCCGGCTGCCGCCGCGTCCGCCTCGGCGATCAGGGCGATGCGTTCACGGTCCCATGCCCCGGCGAGTATCTGCTTGGACAGCGGGGGGCGGTCGTACGGCCACTCCGCCTCCTCGCCTATGACGGTGACGGTGACATCGGCGTCCCCGTCGGCCGTCAGGGCCTGCGCCGTGTGGATACCCGCCACCGACGAGCCCACGACGACGACCTTGTGCGCCACGGCGACCTCCCTCATCTCGACCGGCGGCCGGGTTGTTGACGCGTCCCGGTCTGCCGCATACCGTAACTCGTGAAAACATTTTTGCATACATTAAGGGGGATGCTGTGCCCTTCACCGCACGAATCGACCGTGATGCCTGCGAAGGCCATGGCCTGTGCATCCTCGACAACCCGGCTGTCTTCCAGATGGACGACGACGGCTGCGCGACGGTCGCCCTTCACGACGTGCCCGACGAACGCCGCGCGAAGGTCGAAGCGTCCGTCCGCGGCTGTCCGGCGGGGGCCATCAGCATCGAAGGCTGACCGCCGGTCCACGACCGGGCGGTCGGCACCGCGGCATCCGGTGACAGATCGTCAGTGGGTGCGATGCGGATTCCCGTCGCCGTGCCGTACGTACTACGCCGATGCCCTCGACCACCTGGCGGTCGAGGGCATCGGCGTGCTGCGATCTGCGCCGGGAAGGGCGGATGCGTATCGGCGGTGGGGTGCGCATCCTGGTCGCCGGCCCGGGACGACGGTGGGCGGTCGCGGTGCCGTGTGCCCACCATCGTCCCGGCTTCCGGTTCTCAGGTCCCGGCCTCCTGTTCCCGGCCTTCAGTTCCCGGCCTTCCTAGCCCAGCCTTCCTATCCCGGTCCGCCGACCGTCCGGGAGGACGTCCGCGTCAGGCGGTCTCCGCCACCGGCTGCCTGTCCTGGCCGGTGTTGCCGAGATAGTGGTCGAAGACGTCTCCTCGCGCGTCGGCCGCGGCGCCGCTCCAGACGAGTCGGCCCCTGCGGAGGATGTGGCACTCGTCGGCGATCTGTAGCGCGCGGTGGACGAACTGCTCGATGACGATGAGCGAGACACCCATGTCGATGGCCCGCTCCAGGCCCTCGAACACCTCGTCCACGACGAGGGGCGCGAGCCCCAGCGAGATCTCGTCGGCGATGACCAGGCGCGGCAGATGGGCGAGGATACGGGCCAGCGACAGCATCTGCTGCTGACCTCCCGACATGGTGCCGGCGATCTGGGTGCGCCGGTCGGCGAGGATCGGGAACAGCTCCATCGCCCGGTCCGTCGCCTGTGCTCGTTCCGCCTTGGGCGCCGTCTGCACGGCGATGCGCAGGTTCTCCGCCACCGTCAGCGCGGGGAACACCCCCCGTCCCTCGGGCAGATGGGCCAGGCCGAGCCGCCGGATGCGGTGGGCGGGCAGGCCCGTGATGTCGGTGCCGTCGAAGACGATCCGGCCCGACCGCACGGGCACCAGTCCGCACACCGCGCGGGCGAGCGTGCTCTTGCCGGCGCCGTTGGCCCCGAGCAGGGCCGTCACCGCGTTCCCCGGCACCGACAGGGACACTCCGCGGACGGCTGTGGCGTTGCCGTAGTCGACGGCGAGGTCCTCGATCCGCAGGATGGGCTCGCCGCTCGACGTCGTCCGGGCCCGCGCGGTGCCCGCCACGGGCTTCCTGGTGGTCGCCTCCGCCCGCGGGCCGGGTTCCGGGACGGCTTCGACCTCGCCCAGGTAGGCCGAGCGTACGGTCTCGTCCGCACGGATCTCGGCGGGCGTGCCCTGGGCGATCAGCTGGCCGAAGTCGAGGACGTAGACCCGGCTGGAGAGGCCGAACACGATCTCGACGTCGTGCTCGACGAGCAGCATCGATATGCCGCGGGTGGCGACGATCCGGGCGAGGGCCTCGGCCAGGACCCGCGACTCGCCCGCGTTGAGCCCGGAGAAGGGCTCGTCGAGCAGAACGGCCTGGGGGCCGGTGGCCAGGGCCCGGCCGATTTCCACGAGGCGGCACATGCCCAGCGGGAGTCCGGCCACCGGAAGGTCCGCCGCGTCGGCGAGGCCGAGCAGGTCGAGGATCTGTTCGACGGCGGTCAGCTCGCCGGGTTCGGTGCGCAGGTGGCGGCCCGTGAACGGGTCGCTCCAGGACCGCGAGGGCTTCTCGTCCAGGCGGTGGGCGAGCAGGAGGTGGTCGCGCACGGTGAGGTCACCGGAGAGTTCGGGGTGCTGGAAGGTACGGGCCAGGCCGTGCCGGACCCGGCCCTGCGGAGTCATCCCGGACACCTCTTCCCCGGCGAGCAGGACGGTGCCCTCCTGCGCGTGGACGTTGCCCGACAGCACGCCGAGCAGGGTCGACTTGCCCGCGCCGTTGGGGCCCAGCAGGCCCACGACCGTGCCGGCGGGCACGTCGATGTCCACGTTCTGCAGGGCCTTCAGGCCACCGAAGCGGACCGACACGCCCCGCGCGGAGAGCACGGTCCGCGTCGGGTCCGCCACGGCCCTGGGCACGGGTGTGGGCCCGGGTGCGGGGGCCGGCTCCGCTGCGGGAAGGGCCGTCCGGGCCGCCGGGACGGCCGGCTGTGCCGTGTCGTCCTGCCGCGTCCGCGGGCGCAGCCTGCCCAGCAGTGCGCGGCCGGCGCTCCGCAGCTGGCGGCCGTTGAGCGAGATGACGCCCTCGGGGTTGCGGGCCAGCAGCACGGCGCCGACGCCGAACAGCAGGTCGGGCACCGGGCCGAGTCGGACCGGCAGATAGGAGCTGAAGATGTCCGGCAGGAAGACGAAGAACAGGCCGGAGGCGAGCGCGGCGTTGTTGGTGCGGGTGCCGTTGGTGACCAGGACCGCGAACCACACGAGGCCGGCGATGGTGCTGTAGGAGCTCGGCAGCGCCGACCCGTTGTAGATGGCGAGGAAGCCGCCGCCGAAGCCGGCCAGCATGGCGGCCACCATGAAGACGGCGGTCTTCATCCGCAGGACGCTCACGCCCGTGGCCCTTGCGCCCGTCTCCGACGAGCGCAGTGCCCCGAGTGCCAGGCCGGTCGTCGAGCGGCGGACGGCGGCGATGATCAGGCCGGCCACGACGAACATGGCGAGCATGAAGTACGAGAAGGTCCGGTCGTCCGAGGCGAATCCCGGCCGGTCGACCGTGACGCCGACGCCGAACTGGACGAACCGGTCGGCGGTGAAGACCACGGAGGACAGGAACAGGCCCACGGTGAGGGTGACCAGGGCGACGTAGAGGTTGCCCATACGGACCGTCAGGGCGCCCACGACGAGGCCGCCCACGCCGGCCAGCAGACCGCCGATCAGCACGCCCAGCAGGACGGGGAGGTGGAAGACGGTTGCCGCCTGGCCGGTGGCCAGCGCGCCGACGCCGGCGAAGCTGATCTGGCAGAGCGAGATCAGGCCGGCCTCGCCGGTGAGCAGCGTGTAGGAGAGGAAGACGATGCCCATGGCGAGGGCCTCGGCGACCAGTCCGACGCGGTAGCCGGTCAGGAGCAGGGGCAGGACGGCCGCGACGGTCAGGAACAGGTTCCGCGGGATGAGCCCGGCCAGCCCGGTGGCCGCGCGTACGGCGAGCGTCCCGCCGCGGCGGGACGTCCCGGCTGCTCCCGGGGCAGCGGTCTGTGGTGCCGTGGCGGTGGCGCGGTCCAGGCTGCCGCCCGTGCGTTCCCGGCCGACCGAGCCCCGCCAGGAGTAGACCAGCAGGAAGACCAGCACCATCGCGAAGGGGATGCTGGAGATGACGTCGGCGGTCCACTTGCTGGAGGCGGGCAGCAGCCACTGGAGCAGGGAGCCGACGATCCCCATGAGGACGCCGACGCCGACGGCGAGCGGCAGGCTGCGCAGTCGCGCGGCGACGACCGCGGCGAAGGCCGAGGCGGTGAGCAGCGTGTAGTTGTCGACGGAGCTGACGTTGAGGATCGGTGCGGCCAGCACGCCGGCCAGACCCGCGAGGAACGTGCTCGCCGTCCACACACCGACGGCCACCCGTGCCGGGCTGATGCCGGACAGCGAGGTCAGGGCCTCGGAATCGACGGTGGAACGCACCATCAGGCCCACCCCGGTGCGGCGCAGCACGTAGGTGCCGACGGCGAGCACGGCGACGATGCAGCCGTACGCGATGATCTGGTCGAGGGTGACCGTGGCGCCGGCGAAGTGGTAGACCCGCACCGGCTTCGGGGCGAGGCCGGGCGAGGTGAGGATCGCCTTGTTCCCGAAGACGAGTTCGGAGGCGGCCGTGATGGCCACCGACAGGCCGATGGTCGAGGCGACCTTGGTCAGCGAGCTTGCCTGGGTGAGGAACCGGAACAGCAGGTAGTGGAACGCCACGCCGAGCAGCGGGCCGACCACGCAGATGGCCACGACGGCGGCCGGTGCGACCGGCCAGCCCTGCTGGACGTTGAGGAAGTAGTAGAACCGGGCGATGAAGAAGGCGATCGAGCCGAAGGCGAAGTTCAGCACGCCCGCGGAGACATAGGTGACGACGATGCTGGCAGCCGAGATCGCGTAGATCCCACCGAGCACCAGACCGGCGAATACGTAGCCCAACATTGATTGCTCCTGTGCCGAATGCTGCGGCGGCTGCCGACGGGGACCGTCAGTGGTGAAGCGAGACCGGCAAGGTGGCCGGGCCGTTCAGCTGCACGTGCGGGTAGCGGGTGGCCGGGCCGGTGCGCCGCACCTCGCCGAACCGGTCGAGGAGGTGGCGGAAGAGCGCCCGTGCCTCCATCCGGGCCAGGCCCGAGCCGAGGCAGAAGTGGGTGCCGAACCCGAAGGAGGCGTGGTTCGCGCGCTCGCGGGCGGGGTCGAACCGGTCGGGCTCGGTGAAGTGGGCGGGGTCCCGGTTGGCCGCCGGATAGAGCATGTACACACGGTCGCCGGCCTTCAGTTCCCTGTCGGCGACGGTGGTGTCGGCGGTCAGGGTACGGACGAACCCACGGGCGGGCGGGGACAGCCGCAGGACCTCCTCCATCGCGGCGTCCAGCAGGGCGGGGTCCGCCCGCATCGCCTCGGTCTCCTCCGGGTGGTCGGCGAGGTGCCCGGCCATGGAGGAGAGCAGCAGACGGGTGGTGCCGCCGTTCGACATGAGGGTGGAGACATGCGCGAGGACCACCGCGTCCGGGACGTCGCCGCCGTCCAGCCGCGACCTGAAGAACATCGAGATCATGTCGGTGCCGGGGTTCTCGCGCTTGGCGGCGATCCGGGCCCGCAGGAAGTCCTTGAGCTCGTCGAAGCGTCGGCCCGGTCCCTCCAGGTCGGCGACGCTCTCGACCCTGGTCAGGTCCTCCAGCGCCGCCACCCAGGTCACCATGCGCGGGATGTCGACCTCGGTGACGCCGAGGATCGCCGCGGCCACGTACAGGGGCAGCCGGGCCGCGATCCGCTCCACGAAGTCGAACGACGATCCGGGCTCGACCTCGTCGACCAGCTGTCGGCAGAACGTGTCGAGCGCCTCCTGGAAACCGTCGAGGTAGCGCGGGGCGAGCGTCGGCGCCATCAGCCCGCGCAGTTGCTTCTGCCGGGGCGGGTCCTTGGTGATCACCAGTTCGCCGTCCGGTTCGTTGAACCGCTCGAACGCTGCCAGCGCGCCGTCCCGGGCCATGCGCAGCTGGTTGAGCGTCAGACCCCCGGTGTTGGAGAACAGTTCCGGGTGCGTGGAGACGTGCCGTACGTCGTCCATCCGGGTCAGCAGGTGCACGTCGAGGGGTTCGTAGTGGAACGCCGGCGCCTCCTCGCGCAGCCGGGCGTACACCTCGAACTGGCGGTCGGTGTAGAAGTCGAAGTCCTCGACCTGGACGAGGTCCTTGAGTGGTGTGGTCATCCCAGTGCTCCGCCTGCGTCGAGCGTGAAGGTGCTGCCGGTGATGTAGCGCCCGCTGTCGGCGGCGAGGTAGAGCACGGCCGCCGAGACGTCCTGGGGACTCAGCGCGAAGATCCCCATGGCGTTGTGGGTGCGCGCGGAATCCTCGAAGTCCTCGCGGGTCGGGTCGGCCAGATCGGGCCGGAACAGCCGGTACATCGGCTCGTTGAGGATCATCGGTGTCTCCACGCCGGTCGGGTGGATGGTGTTGACGCGGATGGCCTGCGGGGCGAGTTCCTTGGCCAGGACCTTCATCAGCCCGACCAGTCCGTGCTTGGACGCGGTGTAGTGGGCGATGTTGCCCGAGATGATCTCGGTGGCCGCGGAGCTGGTGATGATCACCGAGCCGCCCCGGCCCCCGGCGCTGATGTGCGGGATCGTCGCACGGCAGGTCTTCCAAACACCGGTGAGGTTGATGTCGATGGTGTCCTGCCAGGTCTGCTCGTCCATCGTGAGCGTCGGCGACGGCGTGCTGATGCCGGCGTTGGCGCAGACGATGTCGAGCCTGCCGAACCGGGCGACCGCGTCGTCGACCGCGCCGCGCAGCACGGCCTCGTCGCGTACGTCGGCGACGGCGGTGACGACGGTTCCGCCGACGGCCTCGACCTCCTCGGCGGTCTGCCGCAGGTCGTCCTCGGTGGACAGCGGATACGGCACGCTGCCGATCGTGGTGCACGCGTCCAGGGCGATGATGTGCGCGCCCTCGCGTGCGAGAGCGACCGCGTGGCTCCTGCCCTGGCCGCGGGCCGCCCCGGTGATGCAGGCGACCTTGCCTTCCAACACGCCCATTGTCTCCGCCCTTCGGGGATGTCTCGGGGACGCGATCCGCTCACCGGGCCCGGTGAGCGGTCCCTCGTCAGCCGTTCCTGGTACCGGGAATCGCCTTGATCCGGATCTCGTCCCTGCCGGTGAGGGACACGAACTCCTTGCCCTTGACCTTGACCATGTAGGTGCAGTTGCCGGGGAACTGCTGCTGGGTGTCGGCGAAGGTGGAGTAGTTGACCGGGCAGGTCAGGCCGCCGTGGTCGTCACTGGTCACCTTCCGCAACGCTGTGGTGAAGCCCTTGGCCGAGGTGTCCTTCGCCGCGGCGGCGGCCTTGAGGCCCGTGACCGCGGTGTCCGCGGTGAACCAGCCCCACTCGTGGCTGGCCGACGGGTAGGGCTTGGTCCAGTTCGCGTATGTCTTCAGCGCGTTCATCATGCGGGTGACGCCGGGGGTCTTCAGCGAGGCGGGGGTGTAGCCGGCGGCCATGTCGATGCCCTGTGCCGCGGTGACGGACTCGGCGGAGTCGAACAGTTCCTGGCCGTACCCGCCCTGCACGAAGGAGGCCTTCAGCGTGACACCGGCGTTCTTCAGCGCGGTGAACAGCGAAAGGCTGTCCCCGACCTGCATCTGGGTGCCGACCACGTCACAGCCCGCGTTCTTGATCGACAGGGCGATCGCGCTGAAGTTGGCCTGGCCCGGGTCGAAGGAGAAGTTGGTGTAGGGCACCGGCATGCCGGAGGCCTTCACCGATCCGGCCATCGCCTTGCCGTTGGAGACCGTGGAGGGGGAGTTGTACCCGATCCCGCAGTACTTCGTGCCGCCCTGCTGCTTGAAGAACTCGGGGATTCCCGTGTAGTTGGGGAAGTTGTTGTCCGAACTGCCGAACGCGGCGAAGATGTTCGCGTTCTTGGCGTCGCCGCACTCCGGGCCGTCGATGCAGTCACCGACCACCGGGATGTTCTTCTGCACCGCGTAGCGGTACGAACCGAAGAAGAAGGCACCCGCCGCGAGCACGATGTCCGCGTGGTCCTGCTCCGACAGGCGCTGAAGCGCCGCCAGTGACGTCTGCGGGCTGACGCCTTCGTCCTCGCTCACGACCTTGAGCGTGACGCCCGGGATCTCGTGCGTGGCGTTGGCGAGTTCGATCCGCGCCTTGGCCGCGTCCACGGTCTTCTGACCGAACGAGGAGGCGGCCGGGCCGTTCAGCGGGGTCAGTACCCCGATCGTGAGGGTGTCGGACCCGGACTTGCCGTCCACGGCGTCCGCGCCGGAACCACAGGCCGAGAGTGAGGCCGAGAGCGTGGCCGCGACGGCCAGGCCTGCGAGGGAGTTGCGGTAAAGGCTCATCGTTGAGCACCTTTCGCTGGCGTCCAGAGGGAGAACGGCGCGGAATGGTTTCTCCACAGCGACGGCGCGGGTCCGCCCCAAAGGCAGGGCTGTCGGTCCGTGCGTGGCACTTCCGGTCCGCACGGGCAGCGTCTGCCCGTGCTTCACCAGGAGGCGTCTGCGGCGTGGCCGCGCAGACGGGAATCAGCTTCGATCGGCCGATATTCACTACTAGAGTAGGTAGGTGGAGGGGAAGCTAGCACCGGGCTCAGGGGGTGTCAACGACTCGGAAGGTCCAGGCGCCGGCAGGGCGTCACCCCGGTCCGCGCGCGGCTCCGCCGCGCCGACGGCGGCACGGTGAGCGGGGAGCGTCCGGCCGGCGGCACGGACCTCCCGGCTCCGCGTCAACGCGGGCGCCGTCGGGCCGGGGTACGGCGGGGCAGCGAAGAGAGCGGCCACCCCTGCGCCGGGCGAAGGGACCGTGGCCTGGGGCGGCACACAGCCGACGGGCCGGAGAACCGGCGGAACGGAGGGCAGGAGGCTGCGCGGCTCCGGAGACGTGAAAGGGCCCGCACGGCACAGGCTTCCCGCCTGGCCGTGCGGGCCGGGCCGCACCCGGCGGCAGGCCGGCCCTCCCCCACGCGCCCACGTGCGGAGGTCCTGGCGCCGCCGGGCCGCCCCGTGGGGCACCCCCGGGCGGCGCGGCCGGTCTACTCGGCCGTGTCGAACTCGATCGGCAGGTACTCGTGGGTCAGCACGATGCCGGTGGCCGACTTGACCTGCTCGCCGGCAGGCACGCGGATCCGGGTGATGCGCTTGAACAACTCCTGGAAGCCGATCTCGATCTGCAGACGGGCGAAGTGCAGTCCGATACAGCGGTGCGGCCCGAGACCGAACGCGGCGTGCGGATTGCGCCCCCGGTCGAAGCGCAGCTCGGCCGGGTCCTCGAAGCGGGTCTCGTCACGGTTCGCCGAGGCGTAGTGGATGGCCACCCGGTCACCGGCATGCAGGGGACAGCCCCCGACCTCGGTGTCCCGGGTCACGGTCCTGGCCATGAAGGTGATGGGCGACTCGAGGCGCAGGAACTCGTCGAGATCGCCCTTGACCCAGTCGGGATTCCGCAGGCGGCTCTCCAGTGCCGGGTCGTCGGCGACATGCCTGACGATGTTCCCGAGGGCGGCCTTGGTGGTGTCGAGGCCACCCGTGAACAGGATCGTGGTGGCACCGACCCGTTCCTCCATGGTGAGCGGCCGGCCCTGGACCGTGGCCCGGATGATCGCGGACAGCACGTCGTCGCGCTCGCTGCCGGACTCGGCCCGCTCGTGCAGCAGTTCCTCCGCCAGCGCGGCGAGTTCGAAGAAGGCCTCGTGCCTGCCCTCGCTGCTGATCTCCGTGGCCAGGCGGATGGCCTTGGCGAGGCGCTCCTTGTTGTCGTCGTCGAGGATGACCTTCGCCAGGTTGCCCGAGGTGAACGGGACCGCGAACTCGGTCATGAACTCGAACCGCCCTTTGGGAACGAGTTCGTCGAGCAGTTCACGGGCGTGCTGGCGGATGTCGTCCTCGTAGCGGGCGAGGAACGACCGGGACAGATACGGGTTGAGCGCCCTGCGGTACTCGAGATGGTTCGGCGGGTCCTCCGTCAGCGGTGGCTGCGGGATCGGCACACCGCGCAGCCCGGCCTGCACCGAGCTGAAAGTGGCCGCGTCCTCGAGTACGGCCCGCACGTCGTCGTACCGCGTGACGATGTGGTAGCCGTCGTCGGCATCCGTCTTCACCACGGGGCAGGACGAGCGCGCGTAGGACAGGACCTCCCACAGGCGCTCGCTGTGCACCGGATCGAAAAGGTCGAAGTGCGCGGCGAGTTCATCGACCGGAATCTTCTCATTGTCCAGGCTGGTCATGTCGACCTCCGTCGAGGCGGCCCAGGGAGCCGTCCAGACGCGGACGGCAGGAGGGAAGGGAATCCTCGGCGCGCGGCCGGGGCGGCGCGCCAATCATCCGGAAACTACACACGGGGTAGTACCTCCGCAAGTAGTGAGGCAAAAGACGTCAGGCGGCAGGGCCGGCCGCCGCACGGATCGCCATCTCGGGACAGTTGTCGACCGCCGCGGCGACGTCGGCCGCGTACTCGGGGCCGGGCTCGGGCACCAGGACGACACCGAGCCCCTCGTCGCTGACGTCGAACAGCGCGGCACTGATCAGGGCGCAGCGGCCGTGCCCCTGGCACCGCTGCGGGTCTATCGACAAGGCCATCACGAGCTCCGAAAGGTAGGCGACACCGGCATGCCGGGCGCGACTGGCGCATGCGGCGGACCGGCGGCCCGCCTGGCGACTCCGCCCCTGCCGCGCGGCCTTTCCGGTATCCGCCGACAAAGCCGAACGACCACTGGCAGGGACAGTTATGCATGCAGAATGACGTGACCACACCATCCGGGGGATGTCCTCGCGCGATCGTGCGGCTCAGCCCCACGCTACGCAGATCTCAAGGTCGGCGCCACGTTCCGACGAGGACGATCTCCGACGGGAACAGAACTCCTGCGCAATCCTTGACGGATCGGCGAAAGGCGATCTAGCGTTTCGGGCGTGTAAAACTGCACACATTTTTCTCCTCTGTACGTGGTCCCGTGCCTCAGCCGACGCCTGCTCGACACGTAAGGAGTCAACCCGTGACCATGCGCATCGACATCGCCGCCGCACCGGTTCCCGCATTCATCGCCGGACCCGGCGCCAGGCCGATGCTGATCGACGGCGACTGGACCGGTGCACAGTCGGGTGACACGTTCGAGACGGTCAATCCGGCCACCGGAACGGCGCTGGCCTCCGTGGCCTCGGGCGGAGCGTCCGACGTCGACCGGGCCGTCGCCGCCGCCCGCCGGGCCTTCGAGGACCGGTCCTGGCCGGACATGAACCCGCACGACCGGACCATGGTCCTGCTGCGCATCGCCGACGCGATCGACGCCCATGCCGAAGAACTGGCCACCCTCGAGTCGCTCGACGGCGGGATCCCGATCACCTTGACCCGGGGCATGGTCGCCGACGCGGCGAAGACCTTCCGCTACTACGCCGGCTGGCCGACCAAGATGACCGGCACGGTCAACCCGGTCGACGCCTCGGTGCACTGCTACACCGTGCGCGAACCCGTCGGCGTCTGCGCGGGAATCATCCCGTGGAACGGTCCGATCACGATGGCGGCCTGGAAGATCGCCCCCGCGCTCGCATGCGGCAACACGGTCGTCCTGAAGCCGGCCGAGCAGACGCCGCTGACCGCACTGCGGCTCGCGGAGATCATCACGGAGACGGGTCTGCCCCGCGGGGTCCTCAACGTCGTCACCGGCTTCGGTCACACCGCCGGCGCCGCGATCGCCGCCCATCCGGGCGTCGACAAGGTGTCGTTCACCGGCTCGACGGCCACCGGAAAGGCGATCCTGCAGGCCTCGCAGGGCAACCTCAAGCGGGTCACGCTGGAGCTGGGCGGGAAGTCGCCGCACATCATCATGCCCGACGCGGACATCCCGGCGGCGGCACGGGCCGCCGCCGGCGGGTTCGCCATGCTCACCGGGCAGGTCTGCGTCGCGGGCACCCGCATCCTCGTCCACGAGACCGTGCACGACGAGTTCTCCGAGGAACTGGCCAAGGCGCTCGCGCAGTTCCGGGTCGGCGATCCGCTCGCGGAGGACACGGTGCTGGGCCCCGTCGTCTCAGCCCAGCAGTTCGAACGGGTCAACTCCTATGTCGCCATCGGCCGCGAGCAGGGCGCCGAGGTCGCGATCGGCGGCGGGGAGTACGACGCTCCCGGCTACTTCGTGCAGCCGACGGTCTTCACCGGTGTCGACAACAGCATGCGCCTGGCCCGGGAGGAGATCTTCGGCCCGGTCGCCGCACTTCTGACCTTCCGGGACGTGGACGAGGCCGTGCGCATCGCGAACGACACCGACTACGGACTGGCCGCCGCGGTCGCCACGTCCAGCGTGTCCACCGCGCACAGCGTGGCCCGCAGACTGCGGGCCGGCGTGGTCTGGGTGAACACGTACTCCGAACTGGATCTCACCTTCCCGTTCGGCGGCTTCAAGCAGTCCGGTATCGGCCGCGAGCTGGGCGAGAAGTCACTCGACAACTTCACCGAGCTGAAGTCGGTCTTCATCAGGCTCTAGCCGGGGCGACCCGCCCCCGCGGCCGTCCTCGCTTCACCCACGTCACCTCGAAGGAGAGGCCAAAGTGTCTACGCGTACCCGAGCCGCCGTGTGCTGGGAAGTCGGCCGCCCCTGGGAAATAGTCGACTGCACCCTCCCCGATCCCCGGGCGGGCGAGGTCCTCGTGAAACTGGAGTACGCCGGGCTGTGCCACAGCGACGATCACAACGTGACCGGTGACTTCCCCGCCAACCTGCCGGTGGTCGGGGGACACGAGGGGGCGGGCGTCGTCGTCGCCGTCGGCGCGGGCGTCGACCGGGTCTCCGTCGGCGATCCGGTGATGCTGCTGCCACTGCCGACGTGCGGCGCGTGCCGCTACTGCGCGGACGGACGCACGCACCTGTGCGACAGGAACCTCGACGTCATGACCGGCGCCCGCGCGGACGGCACGTTCGCGTTCACCACCTCCGACGGTCGTGAGATCGGGGCGTACGGCCAGCTCGGCACCTTCTCCGAATACACCCTGGTGCAGGAGATCCGCGTCCAGCGCTACGAGCGCGACATCCCCGCGCAGGTCGCGGCCGTGACCAGCTGCGGGGTCATCACCGGATACGGCTCGGCGGTCCGCGCCGCCGGCATCCGGGACGGCGACACCGTGGTCGTCGTCGGCACCGGCGGGGTCGGGATGAGCGCGGTGATGGGCGCGGCCGTCTCGGGCGCCGCGAACATCGTGGCGGTGGACCCGGTCGCGTTCAAGCGGGAGCAGGCACTGAAGTTCGGTGCCACCCACACCGCGGAGAGCGTCGAGGAGGCTCAGGGCATCGTCTCCGAACTGACCCGCAACCGGATGGCCGACGCCGCGATCATCACGGTGGGAGTGCTGTACGGCTCCATGATCGGGCCCGTGAGCCGCCTGGTGAGCAAGGGAGGCAACGTCGTCGTCACGTCCGTCGCCCCGGTCACCGAGGACACGGTGAGTCTGCCGCTGGTCGAGTTCGCCATGTCGGCGAAGAACCTGATCGGCGTGGTGATGGGGTTGACGCGCCCGCTCGCCGACATCGAGCGGATCTACGCCCTCTACCGGGCCGGACGGCTGCCGCTGGACGGCCTCGTCACCCGCACCTACACACTCGATGACATCAACCGCGGCTACGAGGACATGCACAAGGGCCTGAACCTCCGAGGCGTCCTCGCTTTCTGAATCCCGGCGTCGCGGTCGTCGACGGCATGGTCAGGGCTTTCCGGCGGTCTCTCCGGTCGTGTCCAGTCCGTCGGCCGTGGCCGGCGCGGTCCGGACCGCGCTCTCCTCGGTCGGTGTTTCCCGCCGGATCGTCGCCAGCGCGACCACCGCGCAGACGGCCGCGGCGATGGCTCCGATGCGCAGGATGTCGTTGAGGCCGGAGGCGGTGGCCGCCCGGGCCGCCTCGACGACGGTTCGCCGCAGCGGGCCCGGGACGCCGGCCGCGGCCTGGGCGCCCGCGCCGGAGCCGACCGCCTCGGAGAGTGCGGCGATCGTGTCGTGCGGGAGGGGCACCGAGGCCAGTTGACCGCTGGTCGCGTCGGTGGCCCGCCGTTGGAAGACCGCGCCGAGCACGGCCACGCCGGTGGCCAGGCCGACCTGGCGCATGGTGTTCACCATTCCGGTCGCCATGCCGGCGCGGGCGGGCTCGGCCAGGGAGAGGGCCGCGTTGGAGGTCGCGGCGCTGCCCGCGCCCAGCCCGATTCCGGCGACGACGAACCCGGCGACCAGCGCGGTCCACCGGGAGTCGGCGTCGAGGCGGGCGGTCAGGGCCAGCCCGGCCGCCGTCAGCAGGAGACTCCCGCCGACGGTCAGGCGCGGCGGGACGCGGTCGGCCAGTGCCGCCGTGACCGGCGCGGCCACGAAGGAGGCGATCGTGAGCGGCAGGAAGCGCAGGCCCGTGGCCGACGGCCCGTAGCCCAGGGTGTTCGCGACATACAGGGCCGTGTAGTTCATGGCCGCGACGAGCGTGGCCATCATGGCGAACACGGCCACCGCGACGCCCAGGAACGACGGCCGGCCGAACAGGCGCAGGTCGAGCATGGGCTCGCCCGCCCGCAACTCCCGCACGAACAGGGCCGCCAGCAGGATCGCCGCCGCCGCGAACAGCGTGAGGATCGGCGCGGACGCCCAGCCCTCGTCGTTGCCGCGGATGACCGCCAGCATCAGCGCGAACAGGCCCGCGGTGAGAAGCACCGCCCCGGAGGCGTCGATACCGCGGGTGGCGGCGCCGCGGGACTCCCGCAGCCGCAGCCGGCCGGCGGCCAGGGTCGCCAGCCCGATCGGCACGTTGATCAGGAAGATCCAGCGCCACCCCGGGCCCTGGACGAGGTAACCGCCGACGAGCGGGCCCACCGCGGTGGCGGCGGCCATGGTGGCGCCGAACGCGCCGATCGCACCGGCCCGCTCCCGTGCCTGCGGGAACGCCTCGCCGAGCAGTGGCAGCGCCACCCCGAACAGCAGGGCGCCACCGGCCCCTTGCCCGGCGCGCGTGATGTCGAGCGAGAGGGACGACCAGGCCAGCGCGCAGCCGAGCGAGCCCGCGGTGAACAGGGCCATCCCGGCCAGGAAGACCCGGCGCCGGCCGATGCGGTCGCCCAGGGTGCCCGCGGTGAGCAGGAGTCCGGCGAGCGGAACCGTGTAGGCGTCGACGACCCACTGCAGGGAGCCCAGGTCGGAGTGGAAGTCCGTCTGGATGCTGCTGAGGGCCACGAAGACCACGGTGAGGTCGAGGAGGAGCATGAACGTCGCCGTGCAGACCACGGCGAGGGTCCAGCGTTTGACGTTCCAGGTGGGGGGACGGTCGGACATGGTGGTTTCGTATCTTCCGTTTCCACAATCGCGCGCGGTCGCTCCGCGGGGAGCCGGGACGGACAGGGTTTCTCCGGGCCGCAAAAGCCCGGGCTCGACGCCCGCGTCCGCGCGGGCCGCGGTGGCTAGGGGGTCTCTGCCGTCTGCCGCGGGTTCTGCCGGAGCGCGTGGAGGGCGATGCACAGCTCCGTGATCCCGTGCGGTTCGGAGGTCGAACGGCCGGTGTACTCGGTGATCCGGCGGAAGCGCTGGCGCACGGTGTTCGGATGGCAGTACATGCGCCTGGCCGTCTCCTCGGTCGAGCCCCCGCAGGCCAGCCAGGTCTCCAAGGTGTCGAGCAGCACGTCCCGTTCGGCCGGCGGGAGCGTGTCGAGGGGTCCGAAGACATTGCGCGCCAGACGCTGGGTGATCTCGGGCGCGGCCGCCGCGGCGACCGCCACCAGGCTGTCGTCGAACACGGTGACCGCGCAGCCGCCCGCGCGGCCGCCCTGCATGGCGATCTTCGCGTACCACAGGCTCGTCCCGGTGTCGTACAGGTCCTCGTAGGCGGGACTGACGCCGGTCCTGCTGACCGCCTCGCCCTCCAGGATCTCGACGAGCTGGTCGTACTGCCGGGCCGTGGCGAGCTGGACGATGCCGACGTGGGTGTCCGGGCGCAGATGCCACACCGAGTGGATGCGGCTTCCGCGCAGGGCCTGTTCCGTGCGCACGAGCGGGTGGCGCCCGAACGACGTCACCTCCGCCGCCACGACCGCGAACCTGCCGTACCGCGGCATGCGCAGGACGCCGATGGCCGCCAGGAGAGTGGCGGCATCGAGGCTCCGATTGGTCAACAGGGCTTCGAGCAGCGCGGAACGCTCCTGCTCCGCGTTGCGGAGCAGTTCGGTGGTGGCCTCGCGGTGACCGGCGATCGTCGACTCGATCAGCGCGTCCTGGACGGCCCAGATCGAGGACACCGCCGTGACCAGACCTTCGTGGTCGACCAGGCCGGTGGCGGTCGCCTCCGCGATGAGCAGCTCCCAGACGAACCTGATACCCGATCGGTAGCCGGCGATCAGGGTGGTCTCCGGCACGTTCTGCCGGGCACGCCTGCGCCCGGTGTCGGTGCCCAGCGAGGGGTCGAGCGGCGCCTGGCCGGCGAGCGCGCGCAGCACATTGCGCAACTCCACCCGGCAGGACTCGCGCAGTTCCTCCAGCGGGACGCAGTTGCCGCCGTGGTCGCTGGCCTCGGACCGGATGCGCTCGGCCATGGCGTCACCGAGTTCACCGACTCGCTCCACGAGACCCGCCACGAGCTTGGCGAGACCCTCGGCGGGTTCGTCCGTCACCTTCGCACCTCAGTCCTGCCTGCCGTCCCGGCTCCGGCCGGTCGCCGATCGCCGTGTCCAGGATGATCGCCCGCACAGCCGGCTGTCGATGTGCCCGGCAACAGGCTCGTCGCGCCCGCGCGGTGGATTCCCACTCCGGTCGGTGTTCCGTCAGCGCGGGCTTCCACCCTGTCGCGCGACCGCCGACCTCACTTGCTTTACAAAGCAAATATGCGCCTCCTAGTCTCTCGCCTGAACGTCGCACGACCCGGTGTGACGCCCATGGTCATGGAGGTACCGAGGCGATGAACGACAACGACGAGACAGCCCGGCACTGGATCGGCGGCCAGTGGCGGGGCTCGGCCACCGTCTCCACGTCGCACAACCCGGCCAACGGCGCGGTCCTGGGAGAGTACGCGGACGGCGGACGCGCGGAGGCGGAAGCGGCGGTGACCGCGGCCCGCCGCGCCTTCACCTCGACCACCTGGCCGACGGACCGGAACCTGCGCCGCAGGACACTGACCGAGATGGTGGCCGCTTTCGAGGCACACGCGGAGGAACTGGCCCAGCTCCTCACCGCGGAGAACGGCAAGCTGCTGCGCGAGGCCCGCCTGGAGGCCGGCTTCGCCGCCGGCGCGCTGACCTACGCGATCGCCGGCCTGACCACCGACACCGGGACGTTCGCACAGACCGACTCGAACACCTGGTTCAGCAGCCTGCCCGAGCCGCTCGGGGTCGTGGCGGTCATCGTGCCGTGGAACTCGCCGGTCGCCCTGTTCCTGCGTGCGCTGGGCCCCGCCCTGGCTGCGGGCAACACCGTCGCGGTGAGGCTGCCGGGCCAGACGGCCCTGACCAACGCGCTGATGGCACGGATCATCTCCCAAGTGCCCTCGCTCCCGGCAGGGGTGGTCAACATGTTCACCGAGTCGGGCAACACCGGCGCTCCGCACCTGGCCGCCTCGCCCGACGTCGACGCGGTCAGCTACACCGGCAGCACCGCGATCGGCCGGCTGGTCGCCGCCACCGGCGCGGCCACCCTGAAACGGATGACCATGGAGCTGAGCGGCAGGACTCCCATGGTTGTCTTCGAGGACGCCGACCTCGACCACGCGCTGCCCCTGCTCACCCTGGCCCTCACGCTGGGGGCCGGGCAGCTCTGCACGGCCGGCAGCCGCATCCTCGTCCACCGCTCCCTCGCCGACCAGGTCCGCGAACGCCTCGGCGCCGCCCTCGAATCGGTCGTCGTCGGTCCCGGAGACGACGAACGCTCCCGGATGGGCCCGCTCATCGACCGGAACGCGGTACAGCGGGTCGACCGCCTCGTCGAGGAGTCCCTGGCGCACGGCGGCAAGGCGATCGTGCGCGGCGGCCCGGTCACCGACGGTCCGCTCGCCGCGGGCGCGTTCTACCGCCCCAGCCTGATCGAGGTCACCGACCCCGACGCCGATCTCGTCCACGAGGAGATCTTCGCCCCGGTCGCCACCTTCGAGGTCTTCGACGACGAGGCCGAGGCGGTGGAGCGTGCGAACGCGACCCAGTACGGCCTGGCGGCCGCCGTCTTCACCCGCGACGGCGACCGCGCCCGGCGGGTCAGCCGGGCGATACGGGCGGGCACCGTCTGGACCAACTCCTGGCTCCTGCGCGACGAGGGCTTCCCCGAGGGCGGCTTCAAGCAGAGCGGCATCGGCCGGCTGCGCGGACCGCTCTCCCTCGCCGAGTTCCAGGAGACCAAGACGTACGTCCACGTCACCCTGCCCGCAGCATTCTGAGCACGGACACGCGCTCGACGACGAACCAAGGGCATTCATGTACGCGAACATCATGCACATGGGTGTACATGATTCGAGCGGGCATGCCAGACTCCTTCAACTCCCGTGCACCACATCCCAGTTGGAGAGGCAGGCAGTCATGTCCATCTCCCGGCGGGCCGTGCTGGCCACGGCAGGCGGCGCCGCGGCCGCCTACGCCAGCGCACCTCTGCCCGCGCACGCCGAGGCCGGGCACGTGCCGGCCGCCACCACGCACGTCCTCAGAGCCGCCGCCGACTACGCGGTCGAGAAGGTCCGCACCGTCGCACCCGGCGTCAACGGCTTCCCCGTCGTGACCAAGTTCGAAAAGTGGACCTACTCCCAGAACGGCGACTGGGTCGGCGGATTCTGGCCCGGCACCCTGTGGATGTGCTGGCTCCACACCGACGACGCCCGGTTCCGCACCCTCGCCCTCGACTCCGCACGCAAGCTCGCCCCCCGCCGCGGCGACACGACCACCCACGACCTCGGTTTCCTGTTCACCCCCTCCTGGGTCACCGCCTGGCGGCTGACCGGAGACGACCAGTGGCGCACCGGCGCCATCCAGGCAGCCGACTCCCTCATCCGGCGCTACAACCCCCGCGGCCGGTTCCTGCGGGCCTGGGGCGCGCTGGACGACCCCGCCAACGCGGGGCGCATCATCATGGACACGATGATGAACCTCGACCTGCTCGCCTTCGCCACGCAGCAGACCGGCGACACCGCCTATCTCGACATCGCCGTCGCCCATGCCGAGACCACCCAGCGTCTCTTCCCGCGGGCCGACGGTTCCACCCCGCACGTCTGGGACCTCGACCCGGCCACCGGCGCCCCCATCGGCCCCAACACCGTCCAGGGCTACAGCCCCACCTCCTGCTGGTCCCGCGGACAGGCCTGGGGGATCTACGGATTCACCACCCTCTACCGCCGCACCGCCGACCCCCGGTTCCTCGCCACGGCGACGCGCCTGGCCGAGTACGCCATCGGCGCGCTCACCCCCGACCACGTCCCCGTCTGGGACTACCGGGCGCCCCAGCACCCCCACGACATCAAGGACGCGTCCGCCGGAGCCATCATGGCCTGCGGGCTCCTCGACCTGGCCGCCGCGACCGGCCACGAGAAGTACCGCGGCGTCGCCCTGCGGCTGCTGACCGCGCTCGCGGGTACCTGCCTGACCAGGGCCTCCACCCGGGCGGACGCCGTCGTCGCCCGCTGCACCCGCAACCGGCCGGCCGAGGACGGCATCGAGGTCTCCCTCCCCTACGCCGACTACTACCTCCTCGAGGGCATCCACCGGGTCCTGCACCCCGAGGCCCTCGACCGTGCCATCGACCTCACGATGCCCTGATCGACGGCGAAGGTGGGCAGGTGCTCAGCGGCGACGGCAGCAGGCCGCGCTGTTCGGCCGCCTGGCCGGCACCGGTCGGCTTCCGGCAGTTCAGTGGCTGTTACATGGACCGCTGTCCGTCGCACCGGCGACTGGTGAGATGATCACACCATGGGGACGGAAGAACTCGTTCGGCGCCGGACGCGCCGAGCCGTCACGCCGGCATCCGGCGTCCCAGACCACCGAGTCGACCTTCCGCACCCCGAAAGGGGAAGTACCGTGTCCGTGTTCCAGCGCATCCTCGTCGCCGTCGATCCCAGCCCCGCCCGCCGCTCCGCCGTACGGCTGGCCGGCGAGCTGGCGCAGCTCACCAACGCCGAGGTCCGCGTCGTACACGTCATCGCCTCCGCCGCCTCCGTCGCGGCGATCGTCCCGCTGGAGGAGGACACCGAGGCCCAGGCCGTTCTGGACGAGGCGCTCGCCGCCCTCCGGGACCAGGGCGTCAAGGCCGAGGGAACCCTCCTGAGGGGGCTCACCACCCAGGTCGCGACCGCCATCTCGGATACCGCCGAGGAGTTCGACGCCGACCTCATCGTGCTGAGCCCGCACCACCGCAGCGCCGCGCAGGCGCTGTTCGACCCGCGGGTCAGCGATGCCGTCGCGCACCGCACCCACACCGCGATCCTGCTCGCCCCGGAGAGCCAGGACCAGGTCTGACCGGCATGAGCCCCGGGGCCGCCGCGGATGTCCGTGTCCGCGGCGGCCCCGGGGCTCACGCATGCGGGCCCCTCGGCGCGGCGGACGCCGTCTCCTAGCGGCGGCGCCAGGGCAGCGCCTCCTGCTCGTCGCCGTCGGCGTCCATGCGCTGGAGCGCGGTGTTGATGGACTCGCCGATCGCGGCGAACTGGTTCACCTGCTCAGGGGTGAGGGCGTCGAAGACGGCTCGGCGGACCGCCTCCACGTGGCCGGGGGCGGCGCGCTCCAGGAGGCGCATGCCCTCCTCGGTGAGGACGGCGAACTGGTTGCGGCGGTTGCCGGGGTCCTCGCGGCGGTCGACGTACCCGGTCTCCTGGAGCCGGGTCACGGCGTGGGTGAGCCGGCTTCGGGTGATCTTCAGGCGTTCGGCCAGCTCGGACATGGTCAGGCTGTGGTCCTTGACCGACGACAGGTGGGCGAGCAGGGTGTAGTCGGCGTGGGTCATGCCCGCATCGCGCCGGAGCTGGCGGTTCAGGTGGTCGGACAGGTGCGTGGAGAACTGGACATAGGCGAGCCACGCCCGTCGTTCCTCGGGGTTCAGCCAGCGTGGCGTCGTGGTCATGCGCGCACTGTAACCATTTACGTTTGAATGTTCAAACCTCTTGCGAGGCCCGCGTTTCGGCGCCGCGGCCGAGCTCTCTCCGGTGTCCCGGAGCGGTGCGCGGGAACCGCTGGCGGAGGGTTCCTGCGCACCGCAGCGGGCTCGGGGGTTGTGTCAGGCGCCGACGTACTCCGCGAGGTGCTCGGCGGTGAGGGTCTTGCGGGCGGCGACGAGGTCGGCGGGGGTGCCCTCGAAGACGATCCGGCCGCCGTCGTGGCCGGCGCCGGGGCCGAGGTCGATGATCCAGTCCGCGTGGGCCATGACCGCCTGGTGGTGCTCGACGACGATGACGGACTTGCCGGCGTCGACCAGCCGGTCGAGCAGGCCGAGGAGTTGCTCGACGTCGGCGAGGTGCAGGCCCGCGGTCGGCTCGTCGAGGACGTAGACACCGCCCTTGTCGGCCATGTGCGTGGCCAGCTTGAGGCGCTGGCGCTCGCCGCCCGAAAGGGTGGTGAGCGGCTGGCCGATGGTGAGGTAGCCGAGGCCGACGTCCTGGAGCCGCTGGACGATCCGCTGGGCGGCCGGGACGTTCGCCTCGTCCGCCGCGAAGAACGCCACGGCCTCGTTCACCGACAGGGCCAGCACCTCGCTGATGTCGCGGCCGTGGAGTTCGTAGTCGAGCACCGAGCGCTCGAACCGCTTCCCGTCGCAGTCCTCGCAGGTGGTGGCGACGCCGGCCATCATCGCCAGGTCGGTGTAGACGACGCCGACGCCGTTGCAGGTGGGGCAGGCGCCCTCGGAGTTGGGGCTGAACAGGGCCGGCTTGACGCCGTTCTCCTTGGCGAAGGCTTTGCGGATCGGCTCCAGAAGCCCTGTGTACGTCGCCGGGTTGCTGCGCCGGGAGCCACGGATGGCGCCCTGGTCGACGGAGACCACCCCGGCGCCGGCCGGGATCGAGCCGTGCACGAGGGAACTCTTGCCGGAGCCGGCGACGCCGGTGACGACGGTCAGGACCCCGAGCGGGACGTCGACGTCGACGCCCTGGAGGTTGTGGGTGCTCGCGCCCCGGATCTCCAGCGCCCCGGTGGGCTTGCGGACGCTCTCCTTGAGGGTGGCCCGGTCGTCGATGTGGCGGCCGGTGATGGTGCCGGCCTTGCGCAGGCCTTCGACGGTGCCCTCGAAGCAGACGGTGCCGCCTCCCGCACCGGCGCCGGGGCCGAGGTCCACGACGTGGTCGGCGATCGCGATGACCTCCGGCTTGTGCTCGACGACGAGGACGGTGTTGCCCTTGTCGCGCAGTCGCAGCAGCAGGCCGTTCATCCGCTGGATGTCGTGCGGGTGCAGGCCGGTGGTGGGCTCGTCGAAGACGTAGGTGGCGTCGGTGAGCGAGGAGCCGAGGTGACGGATCATCTTGGTGCGCTGGGCCTCGCCGCCGGACAGGGTGCCGGCCGGCCGGTCCAGCGAGAGATAGCCGAGGCCGATCTCCACGAACGACTCCAGGGTGTCGTGGAGCGTCCTGAGGAGCGGTGCCACCGACGGCTCGTCGAGGCCCTCGACCCATCCGGCCAGGTCGCTGATCTGCATCGCGCAGGCGTCGGCGATGCTGATCCCGGCGATCTTCGAGGAGCGGGCGCCCTCGCTCAGGCGGGTGCCGTCGCAGTCGGGGCAGGTGGCGAAGGTGACCGCGCGCTCCACGAACTCGCGGATGTGCGGCTGCATCGACTCCTTGTCCTTGGAGAGCATCGACTTCTGGATGCGCGGGATCAGACCTTCGTAGGTCATGTTGATGCCCGCGATCTTCATCCGGGTCGGCTCGCGGTGCAGGAAGTCGTGCAGCTCCTTCTTGGTGAACTTCCTGATCGGCTTGTCCGGGTCGAAGAAGCCGGACTCGGCGTAGAGACGGGAGTTCCAGCCGCCGCCCTTGTAGCCGGGAACGGTGATCGCGCCCTCGTTGAGGGACTTGGTGTCGTCGTAGAGCCGGCCGAGGTCGAGGTCGGTGACGGCGCCGCGGCCCTCGCAGCGCGGGCACATGCCGCCGGTGATGCTGAAGCTGCGGCGCTCCTTGACCTGCTGTCCGCCGCGTTCGACGGTGACGGCGCCGGCCCCGCTGATGGAGGCGATGTTGAAGGAGAACGCCTTGGGCGAGCCGATGTGCGGCTTGCCCAAGCGGCTGAAGAGGATGCGCAGCAGCGCGTTGGCGTCGGTGGCGGTGCCGACGGTGGAGCGGGGGTCGCCGCCCATCCGCTGCTGGTCGACGATGATCGCGGTGGTCAGTCCGTCAAGGACGTCGACCTCGGGGCGGGCCAGGTTGGGCATGAAGCCCTGGACGAAGGCGGGATAGGTCTCATTGATCAGCCGCTGCGACTCGGCGGCGATGGTGTCGAACACCAGCGAGCTCTTGCCCGAGCCGGAGACTCCGGTGAAGACCGTCAGCCGGCGCTTCGGGATCTCGATGCTGATGTCCTTGAGGTTGTTCTCTCGCGCGCCGTGCACCCGGATCAGGTCGTGGCTGTCCGCCACGTGCGGCGCGGACGCCTGCGTCTCGGTCGTTCTGGCCATGCTCAAACCCGTCTCCATCCGCTGCGCGGGGCCTCCGTCGACGGCCGCCACGCTAGCCGGGGTGGAACACTAGCGCTTCTCCATTACTGACCGGTCCCGCCGGCCGGGGCCGGGCGGGCGGCGGGGCTCGGGTGCCAGCGCGGTGAGCTGCCTGGTCAGGGACGCCGTGACCGCGCCGACGGTGCCGGGATCGGCGAGGTGCGGGGAGCGGCGGGTGGCTCTCCCCCGCCCCGGACGAACGCCGGCAGGTTCCCGGTCCCAGGAGCGTCCGGTGATCCGCCGGGCGGTGGCGAGCGGGGCGTCGGTGCCGTGTCGTGCCCAGGGCAGCGGCGGCCGGGGCGGTGCGGCGAACCGGCTGGAGGTCAGGTCCTCACCGGCCACGGGAGTCCCCCTCCGGCCGCGCCTGCGGGATGCCGCTGGCCGGCGTCACGCGCCGGCCCGTGCCGAGATCGAGCAGCAGCTCGGCGCTCCGCCAGCTCGCCCGGAGTTCGTGCGCGCCGAACTCCTGCCGACAGGCCGGATTGTCGAGGTGCGGCGGACTCGGTTCCAGGTCGGGCAGCGCGCCGTCGACGGTGAACGCCCCGCTCCAGGGAAGGTGCAGCCGGCGCCCGTCCCGCGCGGTCCAGGCGACCTGGGGATCACCGTGCCGATCGCGGCCGAAGTCGGGGAGGGCGAGGGAGTCGGTGAACTCGGCGAAGGAGCCGTCCGCCGTGCGCCGGCCGACGGCACCGGGTTCGCCGTCGCCGCCGAGGACGCCGTCCATGTCGGGCAGGGGCACCGGGCGGCTTTCGGCGGCGGACGACGCGGTGTTCCACCGGGACGCCGGCCACGACTGCCCACGGGCGCCGCGCTCTCAGCGAACACACTCCGCCCGGCTGCACCCAACCCAACCCGGCTCGGCTCGGCTCGGCTCGGCTCGGCTCGGCTACGAAGATTTTGCGTTCTCGCGGGACGCCCATGAACCGGCCCCGACCTGCCCGGAGCCCGCTTTGTCCGCCCCTACGTCCCACAGGTAACGGCGAGTTCACCGGGCTTCTCTTCCTCGGCAGTCTACGCGCGTGGTGTCATGCCCACGCTCACCCACCCCCCACGTGAGCGTCAACTCGACTAGGAGTCAGGCATGCTGAAGCTTCTCGGTCGCGCGGGTGTCGCCCTGGCGGCCGGCGTTGCCGTGGTCGCCGCCGCGGTCCCCGCGAACGCCGCGAGCTACACCGCGTTCGCCTTCTCGCTCAGCAGCAGCGAGCCCACGATCTACGACTTCATCAACTCGGCCACCAGCTCGCTCGACATGACGATGTACGAGCTGGAGGACACCACGGCCGTCAACGACCTGATAGCCCTCAAGAACAAGGGCGTCACCGTGCGGGTGGTCCTCGACCGGGCCCACCAGAGCGCCAACAGTTCCGCGTACAGCGCCCTGACCAAGGCGGGCGTGGGTGTGGTGTGGTCGCCGTCCAGCTTCGTCTACACGCACCAGAAGACCATCACCGTGGACGCCGCCAAGTCGCTGGTCCTGACCGGCAACCTGACCTCGCAGTACTACTCGACCGGCCGGGACTACGGGGTGTTCACCGACGACACCCGCGATGTCGCCGCGATCGAGAAGGTGTTCGCCGCCGACTACGCCGGCACCTCGGTCACCCCCACCGACGGCGACCACCTGCTCTGGTCCCCCACCGACTCCCGCAGCCGGCTGCTGTCCGTGATCAACGCCGCCACCAAGACGCTCGACGTCGAGGAACTGGAGTTCAGCGACAGCACGGTGGTCAACGCGATCGTCGCCCGGGCCGAGGCGGGCGTGAAGGTGCGGGTGGTCCTGGAGACACCCGGCGACTACGCCGGCGAGGTCTCCGAGATCGAGGACGCCGGCGGCACGGTCGTCGGCTACTCCGACCCCGACGGCTTCTACATCCACGCCAAGGCCATGGTCGCCGACTACGGCCTGTCCACCCAGGAGGTGGAGGCCGGTTCCATGAACATCAGCAGCAACTCCCTCTCCAACAACCGGGAGTTGGGCATCATCCTCACGGGCACGGGGGTGGCGCAGTCGGTGGCCACGACCATCGAGACCACGTTCACCAGCGACTACAACGGCGGCACCGCCGCATAGCGGACCGGTCCTCCGCCCCGGCGGCGCGTACGCGCGGCCGGGGCGGAGGCCGGCCCACGCGGGGAGACCAGCAGGTGTGGCGACGCGGCCTGCTCGGGAGACGGTGGGCCTCGCCCCGGCCGCGAAGCACCCGCACAGCGCGGCGGCCCTCCCCATGCCGGCAGCGGGAACGGCACGGTCCCGCCGTACGGCCGCGGCTCGACCCGGCCCACCGCCGTGACCAGCACCGGAAGCGAGATCGCGCGGCCCGTCGTACGCACGCCCGGTGGCCGTAATCTTGCGCACGTGAACGCCGAGACCGTGCCAGAGCCCCTGGACTCCCCGCAGCCCCGTCCGCAGTCCCTGCTGCTCGCCTTCTTCGGCAACCATGTGCTGGAGCGGGGCCCGCTGGGCGTCTACTCGGGCAGCATCATCACGGTCCTGGGCCGGGCGGACGTCGGCGAGCAGGCCGTGCGCTCCACGCTCACCCGGATGGTCAACAGGAACCTGCTGCGACGCCAACGGCACGGGCGCAAGACGTACTTCGGCCTGACGCCGCTCGCCACGCAGATCCTGCACGACGGCCGGCGGCGCATCTGGCAGACGGGCGCGGTCAACGACGACTGGGACGGCTCCTGGACCCTGCTCGGCTTCTCGCTTCCGGAGTCCTGGCAGCGCCAGCGGCACGATCTGCGCTCGCAGCTCGGGTGGTCGGGGTTCGGGCCGCTGTACAGCGGGCTGTGGATCGCGCCCGGCCGGGTGGACGTCTCCGCCGTCGTCGCCGAGCTGGGGCTCTCCGCGCACGTCAAGATCTTCCACGCGCATGCCGACGAGGCGACGGACATCGGCCTCATGATCCGCGACACCTGGGACCTGGGGTCGATCGCCGCCCGCTACGAGGACTTCCGCACCCGCTGGGAGGCATGGCGCGCCGGCCCCGGTGACGACCCGGTCGTCACCCGGCTGCGCCTGGTCAGCGAGTGGCTGGGCGTCATCCGCACCGACCCCCGGCTGCCCGTCCGGCATCTGCCCACCGACTGGCCGGCCCACCGGGCGGAGGCCACGTTCCACCGGGTCGCGGCCGAGACCGAAGCCCCCGCCCGTCGAACGGCCGCGGATCTGCTGGACACCATGCCCCTGTGACCTCCGTGCCCCCTCCCGCCCGGTCGGCGGACCCGCGGCTCGCCCGGAATCCCCTGGTCAGCACGGATCACCGCCGATCTATGCTTCTTGCAGCAGGAGGTTCGCCGGACCGCCGAAGGAGAGGGTGCCCGGGTACGGCGACGCCCTCCGTCCGGCATCCGCACCGTGTCCGTCTCTCCCGAGGAAGCCCCGTTGAACTTCTGGTCGATCTATGAGCATGGCTTCGCGCGGGTCGCCGCGTGCACCGGCCACACCGTCATCGCCGACCCGCGCGCCAACGCCGAGGCGGTCCTGCGCCAGGCGCGCCGCTGCGCGGAGGACGGGGTCGCCGTGGCCGTCTTCCCGGAACTGGGCCTGACCGGTTACTCGATCGAGGACCTGCTCCTCCAGGACGTGGTGCTCGACCAGGTCGAGGAGGCCCTCGCGACGGTGGCGGCCGGTTCGGCCGGGCTGCTGCCGGTCCTCGTCGTCGGCGCCCCGCTGCGCCACCGCAACCGGATCTACAACTGCGCGGTGTTCGTGCACCGGGGCCGGGTCCTCGGCGTCGCACCGAAGTCGTACCCGCCGAACTACCGGGAGTTCTACGAGCGCCGGCAGATCGCCTCGGGCGACGACGAGCGGGGCGGCACCATCCGGATCGGCGGCGAGAACGTGCCGTTCGGGGTCGACCTGCTGTTCGACGCCGAGGACGTCCCCGGTCTGGTGCTGCACGCCGAGATCTGCGAGGACATGTGGGTGCCGGTACCGCCGAGCGCGGAGGCCGCGCTGGCCGGCGCGACCGTGCTGGTGAACCTCTCGGGCAGCCCGATCACGGTCGGCCGCGCGGAGGACCGCAAGCTGCTGTGCCGCTCGGCGTCGCAGCGCTGCCTGGCCGCGTACCTCTACGCGGCGGCCGGACTGGGTGAGTCGTCGACGGACCTGTCCTGGGACGGCCAGACCATGATCTACGAGAACGGCGCACTGCTCGCCGAGACCGACCGGTTCCCGCTGGACGACCAGTACGCGGTGGCCGACGTGGACCTGGACCTGCTGCGCCAGGAGCGGGCCCGGATGGGCTCGTTCGACGACAACCGGCGCACCCACGCGGCACGCACCGGCGGCTTCCGGACCGTCCCCTTCCGGCTCGACCCGCCGGCCGCCGACCTGGGCCTGCGCCGCAGGGTCGAACGCTTCCCCTTCGTGCCCGCCGACCCCGAGCGGCTCGCCCTGGACTGCTACGAGGCGTACAACATCCAGGTCGCGGCGCTCCAGCAGCGGCTGGCGGCGATCGGCGGCCCGAAGGTGGTCATCGGGGTGTCTGGCGGCCTCGACTCCACGCACGCGCTGATCGTCGCCGCCCGGGCCATGGACCGCGCGGGCCGCCCGCGCAGCGACATTCTGGCCTTCACCCTGCCGGGGTTCGCCACCGGCGAGCACACCAAGGGCAACGCCCACCGGTTGATGAACTCGCTGGGCGTGACCGCCTCCGAACTGGACATCACGCCGACCGCACGGCTCATGCTCAAGGAGATGGGGCACCCGTTCGCCGCCGACGAGCCGGTGTACGACATCACCTTCGAGAACGTGCAGGCCGGCCTGCGCACCGACTACCTCTTCCGGCTCGCCAACCAGCGCGGCGGCATCGTGCTGGGCACCGGTGACCTCTCCGAGCTGGCGCTCGGCTGGTGCACCTACGGCGTCGGCGACCAGATGAGCCACTACAACGTCAACTCCGGTGTGCCGAAGACGCTGATCCAGCATCTGATCCGCTGGGTCATCAGCAGCGAGCAGTTCGACCCGGAGACCGGCAGGACGCTCGCCGCCATCCTCGACACGGAGATCAGCCCCGAACTGGTGCCGGGCGAGGAGCTGCAGTCCACCGAGTCCAAGATCGGCCCGTACGCGCTGCACGACTTCACCCTCTACCAGGTGCTGCGGCACGGGTTCCGGCCGTCGAAGATCGCCTTCCTGGCCTGGCACGCCTGGCACGACCGGGAAGCGGGCGCCTGGCCGCCCGGCTTCCCCGAGTCCGACCGCAAGGCGTACGACCTGGCCGAGATCCGGCACTGGCTCGACTACTTCTGCCGGCGCTTCTTCGCCTTCGCCCAGTTCAAACGCTCGGCCATGCCGAACGGCCCGAAGGTCTCGGCGGGCGGCTCCCTCTCTCCCCGGGGCGACTGGCGTGCCCCGTCGGACAGTTCGGCGAAGGCCTGGCTGCACGACCTGGCGCGCGTCCCTGAGGCGTAGCGTCCCTGCCCGCGATTTGGTGTCCGCCCTGTGGCCCCGCTACGATTGATCTTGCACGCGGCACTCCAAGTCCGGGTAACGCGTGATGCGTTGGTGGTCCAAGGAAAGACGCCCCGCTTCCTGTGGGGAGATGCAGGTGCAAGGCCTGCCCGGCGCTCCGACCGAAGAGCCCCGCCCCCGATCCGTCGGGGGCGGGGCTCTTCGCATGTGCGGCTCTCGGCGACGGCCGTACGCACCCGGACGGGCGAACCCTCCGCCGACACCCGGAAGGAGCCTTGGGGCAGGGCAAAGCACCTGGTCAGGGAGGACTCGGCGGTACGGCGGGCAGGTCGTGGGCCGGGGCACCGGTTGCGGCGCCCCGCACGGCTTTCCAGGGTGGGCGCAAGGACAGCAGTCTCGAAAGGAACCCCATGCGCGCCCTAGTCTCCCGCGGCCTCCTCGTCTCCCCCCTGGTCTGTGCCGCCCTGGTCTTCGGCCCGGCCGCCGCCACCGCTGCCGCCGCCGACGCCGGCCGAGAAGCCTCGGGAACCGGTGTCGCACAGACGGTTCCGGGGCCCGGTATCGATGTCGCCACCCTCCTGGACCGCATCGAAGCGATGGACACGACGCGGTACGACCCCGCCCTGGCCCCCCTCCTGAACACGCTGCCCAAGCTCGCCACGGCGGACGGCACCGCCCTCGACCCCGCTCGGGCCGCCGCCTACGCCAAGGAAGTGCGGGAGTGGAGCGACGCCCTCCAGAAGCGGCTGAGGCAACTGGACGCCGGCGGCACCGGCCGCTCGGCCCGGGCTGCCGACCCCGTCTCGGACCTGGTGAACGCGATCCAGGCCACGGTCAACAGCCTCCTCAGCTCGCTGACCTCGCTCGACCTCGGCGGGGTGCTGGGCGCCGTCACCGGGCTGCTCGGGTCCATTCTCGACGCGGTCACGGGCCTCCTCGGCTCCGTGCCCGCGCTGCCGTCGCTGCCCGCCGCGGATACAACCGTGTCGACGACGACCGTCACACCGTGAGGAACTGACCCGCAGCAACCATGGTTCGGGGGGGGGGGGGGGGGGGGGGGGGGGGGGGGGGGGGGGGGGGGGGGGGGGGGGGGGGGGGGGGGGGGGGGGGGGGGTGTGGTTCCTGGGCGGGATGGGGA